>NZ_JANNML010000241.1:0-15606 GCF_031397825.1 Nocardioides sp. | reverse complement strand
GGCGACGTGCGCGTCGCCGCCCCCGACGACACCCCGTGGACCGTCGACGTCTGCGAGCACCCCGGCGCCCCGGCCGACGCGACCATCACGCTGTCCCACGGTGGCCTCGCGACCTCCAGCACGCAGGTGCGTCGCTGGACCAGCCACGGCGTACGTCGCCACCACCTGATCGACCCCCGCACCGGCGAGCCCGCGAGCGGCCCCTGGCGCACCGTCACGGCGGTCGGCGAGACCTGTGTCGCCGCCAACACCGCGACCACCGCCGCCCTCGTCCTCGGTGACGACGCGATCGCGTGGCTCGAGCGCCATCACGTGACGGCACGACTGGTCGCCAGCGACGGCGCCCTGAGCCACCTGGGTGGCTGGCCGCCTCACCTGGACGAGGAGATCGTGGCATGACCGACGGACCGCTGCTGTGGTACCTCAACCGGGGCTCCGGTCTCGTGATCATGGTGCTGCTCACCGTGAGCGTCGTCCTCGGCGTGCTCTCGGTGGGGCGTAGACCCGGCCGCCGGCTGCCGGCCTTCGTCACCCAGGACCTGCACCGCAACATCGCGCTGCTCTCGGTGGTCGCGCTGCTCGTCCACGTCGTGACCGCCGTCGCCGACTCGTTCGTCGACATCCGGTGGTGGCAGGCCGTCGTGCCGATCGGGGCGACCTACGAGCCGCTCTGGCTCGGGCTCGGGACCCTCGCGCTCGACCTGCTCGCCGTCGTCGTCGTGACCAGCCTGCTCCGCACCCACCTGCACCACGGGCTCTGGAGCCGGGTCCACCTGCTCTCGTGGGTCTGCTGGGCCGTCGGCGTCGCGCACGGCATCGGCATCGGGACCGACCTCGAGGACCTCTCCGGCCTCGCCGTGACCCCGACGGTCCTGTGCGTGGGCGCCGTCCTGACGGCTGCGGCCTACCGCCTCGGCCTGGTCGCGAAGCGGAGACGACGACGTGCCCGGCCCGCTCGTCGCACGGACGTGGTGGTGGCACCGTGAGCCTCCTGCCACCGCTCCCCGACGAGATCGACATCCACCCCGGCCCCGCCCTGCTCGACGGCATCGAGCGCGGACCGGGCCTGGCCGCCCATCGCCAGCAGTACGACGAGCCACGGGCGTCGTCGCTCGTCGAGCTGCAGGCGCTGGTCGAGGCCGTGGGCCTGCGGGGCCGGGGTGGAGCCGCGTTCCCGTTCGCCACCAAGCTCGCGGCCGCGGGCCGGGGGCGGCGGGCGCTGGTGGTCGTCAACCTCGCCGAGGGAGAGACGGCCAGCAGCAAGGACTCGGCCCTGGCCCTGCGCCGTCCCCACCTGGTGCTCGACGGCGCCGTCACGACCGCCCGGGCGCTGAAGGCCCGTGAGGTGCACGTGGTGCTGCCCGGCGATCGGCCGGTCGCGGCGGAGCGCATGCGCGCCGCCATGGCAGAACGGAACGACGCTGTCCGACTGGTCGAGCACGTCACCGAGGGTCGCTTCGTCTCGGGGCAGGCTCGCGCCGTGGTCGAGCTGATCGAGCGCCGACCCAACCTCCCCGTCACCGCGTGGGACCCCGAGGCGGAGTCGGGCGTCAAGCGTCGCCCGACCCTGCTGTCCAACGCCGAGACCTGGGCCCACGTGGGGCTGCTGGTGCTGCGAGGCGCCGCGAGCTACCGGCTGCGCGGCACGACGAGCGAGCCGGGCACGACCCTGCTCACCGTCACCACCCCCGGAGCACGGCCAGCGGTCCACGAGGTGGCCTACGGCTCGCGACTGCGCGACGTCCTGCCGGTCTCGGCCGCGGGGTCGCCCGGCATCGTCGGCGGCTTCCACGGCTCCTGGGCGACCTGGCCGACCTTGGCCAACGCCCTCGTCTCGGTGCCCGGCATGACCTCCCTGGGCGCTCCCCTCGCTGCCGGTGTGGTCCTGCTGCCCGGCTCCTCCGCCTGCTCCCTGCAGGTCACGACCGACATCGTCGAGCACCTCGCCGGCCAGAGCGCGAGACGCTGCGGTCCGTGCTTCAACGGGCTGCCCGCCCTGGCCGAGGCCGTCAGGGGCCTGCTCGAGGGCACGGGTTCGCAGCAGCGGGTCGAGGAGCTCTGCGGCCTCGTCGCCCGTCGCGGCGCGTGCGCCCATCCCGACGGCACGGTGCGCCTGGTCCGATCGTTGCTGCTGGTGCTGACCGACGAGGTCGTCGCCCACCGCCACGGCAGCTGCACCGTGGGCGTCTCCGACCTGGCGGGGGCGGCACGATGAGCCGCGAGCTGCGCGTCGACTGGCCGGAGTGCCGCGCGCGCGGGCTGTGCCACGAGCTGCTGCCCGAGATCGTGCAGCTCGACCCCTGGGGCTACCCGCTCGTCACGGGCGAGGTCACCGAGGACCTGCTCGCCGACGCCCGTGCCGCCGTACGAGCCTGTCCGCGGCTCGCGCTGCGGATCGTCGGGTCGTGAGCCCTCAGACGGCGTAGCCGGCGAGCTCGCCGGCCAGGTCGTCGTTGGCACGACCGCGCACGAGCGTGCCCTCGCCGGTGTGCTCCAGCGTGGCGATCTCGCCCTCCTGGTGGATCCGGTTGACCAGGTCGCCGCGCTCGTAGGGCAGCAGCGCGTTGAACTCCACGCCCGGGCGCGGCAGCTCGCCCTCGATGACCGCGAGCGCCTCGGCGATGCCCTCGCCGGTGCGGGCGCTGACCACGATCGAGTGCGGCTCGCGCTGCTGGACCCGCGCGATCACCATCGGATCGGCGGCGTCGGCCTTGTTGATGACCACGAGCTCCGGCACCTGCTCGGCGCCGATCTCGACCAGCACCTCACGCACGGCGGCCAGCTGCCCCTCCGGGTCGGGGTGGGAGCCGTCGACGACGTGGAGGATCAGGTCGGAGTCGGCCACCTCCTCGAGCGTCGAGCGGAACGCCTCGATCAGCTGGTGGGGCAGGTGGCGCACGAAGCCGACGGTGTCGCTCATCGTGTAGACGCGCCCGTCGGTGGTCGTCGTTCGACGGACCGTGGGGTCGAGGGTCGCGAACAGGGAGTCCTCGACCAGCACCCCGGCGCCGGTGAGGCGGTTGAGCAGCGACGACTTGCCGGCGTTGGTGTAGCCCGCGATGGCGACCGAGGGGATCTGGTTGCGCTGGCGCTCCTGGCGCTTGTTGTCGCGGGTGCCCTTCATCGCCCGGAGCTCGCGGCGCAGCTTGGCGATCTTGTCGTTGATGCGGCGACGGTCGGTCTCGATCTTCGTCTCACCGGGACCACGACCGCCGATGCCTCCGCCGTCGGCGCCGACCCGGCCACCGGCCTGGCGGGAGAGGTTGCCACCCCAGCCGCGCAGGCGCTGCTTCATGTACTGCAGCTGGGCCAGCT
Organism: Nocardioides sp.; assembly: GCF_031397825.1. Classification (GTDB taxonomy): domain Bacteria; phylum Actinomycetota; class Actinomycetes; order Propionibacteriales; family Nocardioidaceae; genus Nocardioides. The sequence goes on along the minus strand of NZ_JANNML010000241.1, from coordinate 12,291 downwards.
CGACCTGCGCCTGGCCCTCCTTGGACTTGGCGTGCTGGGCGAAGATGTCGAGGATCAGCGCGGTCCGGTCGACGGCCTTGACCTTGAGCCGGTCCTCGAGGTTCCTCAGCTGGCTGGGCGCGAGCTCGCCGTCGAGGACGACGGTGTCGGCGCCGGTGGCCTGCACGATCTCGAGCAGGCCCTCGACCTTGCCTCGACCGATGTAGGTGGCCGGGTCGGGCGTCTGGCGGCGCTGGTAGATCGCCTCGAGCACCTCCGAGCCGGCGGTCTCGGCGAGCAGCGCGAGCTCGGCCATGGAGTTCTCGGCGTCCTGGACGGTGCCCTCGGTCCACACCCCGACGAGCACCACACGCTCCAGGCGGAGCTGGCGGTACTCGACCTCGGTGATGTCCTCGAGCTCGGTGCGCAGGCTCGCGACGCGGCGCAGCTGGTGGCGCTCGGCGAGCTCCATCGCACCGACGGTCGGCTCGTCCTCGGGGTCGGGCTCGTCGGCCCAGGAGGTGTCGGGCTCGGCGATGCCGGAGACGAAACCGTCGTCGTCAGCGTCGTCGGGCGACGTGTCGTCCCAGTCGTCGGTGGCCTCGAGCTCGTGGTCGAGGTTGAAGTCGTCAGCGTTTGCGGTAGTCATACGTGCTCAAGAGTAGGTCGGCGGGGGAAGCAGCGCGAACCCCTTTCGGGGTGGGGCCGGTCCGGGTGCGTGCGGCTCCGCCGCGAACTCACCCGGCGTCAGCCCGGTCACCCGACGCCAGTCCCGCCCGAAGTGGGCCTGGTCGGTGTAGCCGAGGTCGGCGGCGACCCGCGCGAGGTCGACAGCGCGGGCGGCCCCACCGGCGGACGAGGGCGGCCGCAGGAGCTCAGCGGCCTCGTGCAGCCGGCGTCGCTGGATCAGCCACTTGGGGCTCAGCCCGATCCGGCGGGCACAGAGCCGCTGCAGCGACCGCTCGGAGAGCGCGAACTTCTCGCACAGCTGGCCCACGCGCTGCATCCGCTCGTCGCCCTCGGCGTGCTCGACGACCGCGTTGACCAGGGCGCCCTCCTCGTCCAACGGCCCGAGGCCGGTCAGTGCCGTCTCGATGGCCGCCACCGCCTGCCGTTGGCGCTCCGGGTCCGACGGGCCGGGCACCATCGCCTCCCGCACCCGGGCGACCAGACCGGCCCCGTCGAGCGTGCCCACCGACTCCAGGTCGAGCACGCTGTCGGTGATCGTGACCGGCCCGCCGAGCAGCAACGACCCCGCACCGGGCTGGAGCATCGCGCCGGCCGCCCAGCCCGACCCGCTCAGCTCCTTGATCGACAACCCCGTCTGCGGCCCCACGACGTGGGCGTAGTCGTGGGAGACGACCAGCAGGCACACGGGGTACTGCAGCACCCGCTGCACGGTCACCTCGCCCTCCGCGAGCGACCAGACCGGCAACCAGTATCGACGCACGACGTCGGCGAGGGTGGGCGACGGCGCGAAGCGGTGCACCGGCGGGCTGAAGCCCTTCGCGTCACGCAGGTGCGCCCGCTCGACCGGGTCGATCGGGCGGCGCTCGACCGGATCGGGGCTCATGTGTCGGATTCTTACCAGACCCGGGTCGCCACCAAGGTCCACAGTGGAGCCATGACCACGACGACCAGCCAGGCCTACCTCACCGACGCCGACACCTTCACCGACCTCCTCGCCACCCCCGACGCCGACTGGAGCGCGGCCAGCCCCTGCGAGGGCTGGAGCGCCGCCGACGTCGTCGCCCACGTCGTCGACACCCAGCGCGACTTCCTCGCCCAGCGCGACGCCGACCCCGGCGAGCGGCCCACCGGCACACCGCCGGAGGTGTGGGCCGCGCACGACGCCGTCGTACGACGACTGCTGGGCGACGACTCGTTCACCGCCACCGAGTATGCCGGGTTCTTCGGCCCCACGACCGTCGGCGAGACGCTGACCCGGTTCTACGGCTTCGACCTGCTCGTCCACCAGTGGGACGTCGCCCGGGCGCTCGGGCGCGACGTCACCTGGGACGACGCCCAGATGGACCGGATCGACCAGGCGCTCGACGGCTTCGGCGAGCACCTCTACGGCGAGGGAGTCTGCCGCCCGGCGCTCGACGTCGACGCCGACGCCCCGCGCCAGACGCGGCTGCTCGCACGGATGGGTCGAGCCGCCTGAGCCCCCGTCCGAGCCCACGCCTGGGCTCGACCTGGGACGATCACCGGGTGCTCCGCCTCTCCCCCGACGCCCACGAGCTCGGCGACCTGCTCGCCGACCTGGCCCGCGGCGGCGGGCGGATGCTCGGGATCAGCGGAGCCCCCGGCGCCGGCAAGTCCACGCTCGCTGCCCTGCTGGCGAGCCGGCACGGCGCCACGCTCGTCCCGATGGACGGCTTCCACCTCGCCGACGTCGAGCTCGACCGCCGGGGCCTTCGACACCGCAAGGGCGCACCCGAGACCTTCGACACCGAGGGGTACGCAGCACTGCTCCGGCGGGTGCGTGGCCGGGAGTCGCTGGTGATGGCGCCCGCCTTCGAGCGCGTCCTCGAGCAGCCCGTCGCGGGGTCGATCGCGGTCCCCGGCTCGGCCGGGCTCGTGGTGACCGAGGGCAACTACCTGCTGCTGCCCACCGGGGCGTGGCCCGCCGTGCGCGCCGAGCTCGACGCCGTCTGGCACGTCGTCGCCGACGAGGACCTCCGGCTGGAGCGCCTGGTCGCGCGGCACGAGGAGTTCGGCAAGACCCCCGAGCAGGCGCGGGGGTGGGTCCGCGACGTCGACGAGCCCAACGCGGTCCTGGTCGAGGCGGCAGCGACGGCGGCCGACCTCACGCTGGACGTGGGCGGCGTCGCTCCTGCGGCTCCAGGACCTTCGACCACAGCGACGCGCCCGTCCCGTCGTGCAACGTGACCGTCAGCTCGCCGGTCGCGGCCACGCGGGCGTGGCCGAAGAACTGGTGACCGGCCCGGGGCGACTCGCGACCTCCTGACTCGTTGCCTTGCGAGAAGGCGACCTCCGGGCCGAACGTCCGGTCGAGCTGGTCGTCCTTGGCGGGGAACGTCTCGGCCGCGATCGGCCCGGAGACGAACTCCCAGAAGGGATCGAAGTCGGTGAAGGCCGCTCGCTCGGGCGCGTAGTGGTGGGCGGCCGTGTAGTGGACGTCGGCGGTCAGCCACACGACGTTGCGGACCCCGTTGCGCCTCAGCGCGGAGAGCACCCGGGCGATCTCTGGCTCGCGGCCGATCGGTCGGCCGTCGTCGCCGTTGCAGGGGCCGTCGAGGTCGTGTGCGTGGGTCGAGGGGATGGACAGCGGGAGGTCCGCGCAGACCACCTTCCAGGTGGCCGTCGAGGCGGTCAAGGACTCGACCAGCCACGCCTCCTGGACCGGCCCGAGGATCCCGGTGTCGTCGGCGCCCGAGTTGGCGCCGCGGTAGGAGCGCATGTCGAGGCAGAAGACGTCGAGGTGCTGCCCGCGCGAGACCTTGCGATAGATCCGCAGGCTCGCGAAGCCGTCCCCCGTCTCGGTGACCAGCCGGTCCAGGGGGACCGGCTGGTACTCCTGCCACGCCCGCCGACCCCGCGCCGCCAGGACGTCGCAGCGTCGCTCGGTGTAGCGGTCGTCGTCGGTCAGCTCGCCGGGGAACCAGTTGTTGACCGTCTCGTGGTCGTCCCACATCGCGATCGTGGGCACCTCGGCGTAGAGCGCCCGCACGTGGTCGTCGGCGAGGGTGTAGCGGTGGCGGCCACGGAAGTCGGCCAGCGTCTCGGCGACGTGCGTGACCGCGTCGGTCAGGTCGTTGCGCCACACCTGGCCGTCGTCCTCGACGACCGTCTCCTCCATCGGCTCGTCGCCGTAGATCGTGTCGCCGCAGTGGACGAAGAAGTCGGGTCGGGTGTCGAGCATCGCGCGATAGGCCGTGAGCCCGCCGAGCTCGGGGTTGATCCCCCAGCCCTGCCCGCAGGTGTCGCCGGACCAGACGAACGACTGCGCCGCGGCGTGCAGCGGGGCCGTGCGGAAGGTGAGCCGCTCCGGGGGCGAGTCGCCGCCGGACCCGCCCGGCCCGGTGAACCACACCGTGGCGTCGTACTGACGACCGGGCGTGAGCCCGGTCAGCTGGAGGCGGGCGGTGTAGTCGCTGCGCGCGTCGGTCCACGGGCCGCGCACCGAGCGCAGCCGGCGGCCGTTGCTCTCCAGGCGCAGCATCAGCCGACCCTGCTGGCCGGCGCGCGCCCACACGACCGCCGAGCCGGTGCTCACCTCACCGGTGCGTGCCCCGGTGATGGAGCCGCGTCCCTTCAGCAGGGCGGGCAGCTCCCGTCCGATCCCGGCGCCCACGAGACCGGGGACCGCCCCGACGGCGACCCCCGCGACGAGGGTGCTGCGACGACCGATCCTGGGCTGCTCCGGCGCGACCACGCCCCCGAGTCGACCCGGTCAGGTTGACCGGACCGGGACGCCTCGGTGACGGGTCGCCCAACAGCGCCCGAAGTCCTACTTGGGGGGCATCCGGATGCCGCCGTCGACGCGGACGACCTCGCCGTTCATGTAGGCGTTGGTGAGGCACTCCACGACCATGCTCGCCAGCTCCTCGGGCGTGCCGAGGCGCTTGGGGAAGAGCACGTTCTGGCCGAGGTTGGCCTTGAAGGCCTCCGAGTCGGGGCCCTCGCCGTAGATCGGGGTGTCGATCAGGCCGGGCGCCACGGTGTTGAGGCGGATGCCGGCGGCCGAGAGGTCGCGCGCGACCGGGAGGGTCATGCCGACGACGCCGCCCTTGGAGGCGGAGTAGGAGGCCTGGCCGATCTGTCCGTCGAAGGCGGCGACCGAGGCCAGGTTGACGATGGCGCCACGGCAGCCGTCCTCGTCGGGCTCGTTCCGGCTCATCGCGGTGGCGGCCTGGCGGACCATGTCGAAGGTGCCGATCAGGTTGATCTGCACGACCTTGGTGAAGGCCTCGAGCGAGTGGGCCGACTCGACCAGGCCGTCGCGGCCGATCGTGCGCTGGGCCCAGCCGATGCCGGCGGAGTTGACGACCGCGCGCAGCGGCGCGATGTCGGAGGCGACCTTGACCGCGTCGGCGATCTGCTCGGTGTTGGTCACGTCGACCTGGACGAAGACGCCCTTGATCTCCTTGGCCAGGGCCTCGCCCTTGTCGGCCTGGAGGTCGGCGACCACGACGGTGGCGCCCTTGGCGGCGAGCGCGCGGGCGGCGGCTGCGCCGATGCCCGAGGCCGCGCCGGTGACGATGGCAGAAGATCCGGTGAGTTCCATGCAGCGGACTTTAGTGGCGCTCAGAGGGCCGTGGTGCCGCGGGCCACGATGAGAGCCGGACCCGTCATGAGCACCCGGTCGTCCTGGGTCCAGGTGATCGAGAGGGTCCCGCCAGGCAGGTCGATCGTGTACGCCGTGCCCCGCGGTGCGCCGTCGGCCAGCGCCGTCGCGACCATCACCGCACACGCACCCGTGCCACAGGACCGGGTCTCCCCCGAGCCCCTCTCGTGCACCCGCATGGCGACGTGTCGCGGTCCCCGTCGCAGGACGAACTCGACGTTGACGCCCGCGGGGTAGACCGCCGGGTCGTGGGCCGGTGCCTCGAGCAGTGGGCCGGCGTCGTCGAGGTCGTCGACGAAGGCGACCGCGTGCGGGTTGCCCATGTCGACGTGCTGCGCGGTCCAGGTGTGCCCGGGCACGGAGACCTCGGTCGCGCCGAGGACCGTCGGCGTCCCCAGGTCGGCGGTCACCAGCCCGTCGGGTCCGTCGGAGAGCGTGAGGACCTTGACGCCGTCGCGGGTGCCGACCGGGATCGGCGCGGAGCCGTCGGCGAGGCCCTCCTCGACCAGGTGGCGGGCGAAGACCCGGATGCCGTTGCCGCACATCTCCGAGAGCGAGCCGTCGTGGTTGTGGTAGTCCATGAACCACTCGGCGTCCTGCCCCCGCCCGGCCTCGATCGCGGTGGTGCGGATGACGCGGAGCACACCGTCGCCGCCGATGCCGGCGCGGCGGTCGCAGAGCGCGCGCACGCGGTCGGCGGACAGGTCGCCGTGGACGCTGCCGTCGTGGTCGGGCAGGAGCACGAAGTCGTTCTCGGTGCCGTGGCCCTTGAGGAAGGGGTAGGTCATCGGTAGAGGCCTTCTGCGTAGGACGGTCCGTAGTAGGCGTCGAGCTCCTCGATGCTCATCCCGCTGGGCTCGACGTCGTGGGCGACGACGGCCCTGCGCGGGACGCGACCGGTGGGGTCCCAGGTCTCGGGCTGCCACAGCTGCGAGCGCAGGAAGGCCTTCGAGCAGTGGAAGAAGACCTCGTCGATGTCGACGACCACCGCGAGCAGCGGGCGGTGCCCCTTGACGACCATCTCGTCGAAGAAGGGTGCGTCGCTGACCAGCCGCGCACGACCGTTGACGCGCAGGGTGTCGCCACGACCGGGGATCAGGAAGTGCAGGCCGACGTGCGGGTTGACCAGGATGTTGCGGTAGCCGTCGGCTCGCCGGTTGCCCGGCCGCTCCGCCAGCGCGATCGTGGTGTCGTCGACGACGTGCACGAGCTGCCCGGCCGGGTCGCCCTTGGGCGAGGCGTCGCAGGTGCCGGTGTCGGAGGCGGTGGCCATGACGCAGAACGGCGACGCGGCGAGCCAGTCGCGGTCGACGTCGAGCAGCGCGGTGCGCCCCTTGCCCGCGGCGCGGGCGTGCGGCTCGCCGAGCAGGTCGACGAGGGAGTCGAGGGTGGTGATCTCGGTCCAGGCGCTCACGGACCCAACCTACTCGCGCCTACTCGCGCAGGCCGGGATGGCTGCGCGCCAGCACCGGCAGCAGCAGGCTGCGTGGGGTGACCTGGGAGACCGCCGCGGCGAGCCGGTTGACCCTGCCGGGGATCACGACGAGGCGCCCCTTGGCCATGCCGTCGACGGCGGCCCTGGCGACCTCGGCCGCACCGACCCACATGACCGCCGGCAGCGCCTCCTCGGCATCGGCCTTCGAGAAGCCCGCAGCCTCGCCGAAGCCGGTGTCGACCGGGCCGGGGCACAGCGTGGTCGCGGTGACCCCGGTGCCACGCAGCTCACCGGCCAGCGACTGCGTGTAGGAGAGCACGAAGGCCTTGCCGGCGCCGTAGCCCGCCTGTCCCGGCAACGGCTGGAAGGCGGCGGTCGAGGCGACGTTGAGCACCGCCCCGCGACCGCGGTCGACCATGCCGGGCAGGAACCGCGTGCACAGGTCGGCGACCGCGACGACGTCGACCTCGATCATGTTCATCTCGGCGGCGGGGTCCGCCCTGCTCACCGGACCCAGCGTGGACAGGCCTGCGTTGTTGACCAGGATGTCGGGGACCAGCCCGAGGTCGGTCAGCCGGTCGAGCAGCTGCGCCCGCGCCGCCCGGTCCGACAGGTCGGCGCCGATCACGTCTGCCCGCCCACCGGCCGCGGTGATCTCGGCCGCCAGGTCCTGGAGCTTGCTGACCGTGCGGGCCACCAGGGTCACCTGGTGGCCGCGCCGCGCCAGCTCGCGGGCGATCTCGGCCCCGATGCCCGAGGAGGCGCCGGTGACGACGGCGGTGCGGTCGGGGCCGGGTGCAGGCAGGCTCATGCTCCGGAGCCTAGGCCGGGGAGGTGACCGGTCAGGGCGCCATCCACTGGAGCTCGAGCGCGACGTCGTTGGTGCCCGTGAAGTTGGCGACCGGCACCACGACGTCGGCGAAGGTCCCGATGTTGACCTTCTGTCCCTCGGTCAGCCGCAGCAGCGCGGTCACCCGTCCGGTGTAGCGCGAGTCGGCGCCCGAGTCGGCGGCGATCTCCACGATCGCGTCGTCCACGAGGAGCCGCAGCTGGCGTTGGGCGGCCGGGCCGTTGAAGTGGATGAAGGCGGTGACCAGATAGGTCCCCTCGCGGGTGATCGTCACGAAGTCGTCCGGCGCGGTGTACATCCCACCGGTGTCGAACACCTCGGTGTCCATCTCGAAGACTGCGTCCGGACCGCTGGGCACCGAGAGCGCCCCCGAGGCCTCGATCCGCACGCCGGGGCCTGGGGTGGGCAGCACGCCGGCCTTGAAGTCCTGCTTGGTCAGGCTCCGGACGTCCTTGGTCGTGAGGGTGTTGTTGCGGACGTCGCGGCCCGCCAGGGTGCCGTCCTTGACGTCGGCGCCGGTGATCGTGGCGGCGGCGTACGCCGTCCCGGAGAGAGCGACGACCAGGGCGACCGTCGAGACGACGCCGGAGTAGGTGGGGCGCAGGTGCATGGGGGTCTCCAGGTGGTGTGGGGACCTCTCACGCTAGGGAGCGCGGGTGCGGGCCGCCAGAGCCCAGACGGGTCATTGCGGCCGGGCCCCGACGACGTCGTAGCGGGCGCACGCGAAGGCACCGTTCTGCGCGAGCTCGGTGAGGTGCAGGTCGTAGGGACGAGGCAGGAGTGGCCGACCCGCGCCCAGCGTGACCGGCGCGATCGACACGACCACCTCGTCGAGCAGGCCGGCGTCGGCGAGCTGTCCGGCGAGGTCCCCGCCACCGACGACCCAGACGTCGCGGTCGCCGGCAGCCGCCACCATGGCGGCGTGGACGTCGGCGACCGGGGCGTCGGTGAAGGTGATCTGCTCGCCGACGGGCTCGCACGTGCGATGGGTCATCACCCAGGCCGGGACGTCGTAGGCCCACGCCTCGCCGGTCTCGGCCTGGTGGTCGGCGACCCACTGGTAGGTCGTGGCCCCCATGACCAGCGCGCCGATGCCGGTGATGAAGGCGGCGTAGCCCATCGGTCCGTCGGCGTCGACGTCCTGGGTCAGGAGCCAGTCGAGCGAGTCGTGTTGGTCGGCGATGAAGCCGTCGAGGGTGGCGGCGACGTAGTAGACGGTGCGGGTCATCGTGCTCCTCCCGGTGCGGCTCCGGCGCGGTCGCGCTGCCACTCGATGGGATCGCCGTGGTCCACCTCGAGCCCGGCCGCCCGCATCAGCAGCCGCGCGAGCTGGCGCCGGTGCGCGGAGAAGGTCAGGACGTGGGCCACGACGCTGCTGAGCACGAAGCTCTCCGGCGGGTCGCAGAGCGCGTCGACCAGGCGGTCGTCCCAGGCGCCGCGCCGGTCGATGTCGCGGACCGCCGCCCACCAACGGGCCCCGGCGACCTCGTGACGCGCCAGCAGCCCGACCACACCGTCGTCCCCGCGCGACGGCAGGTCCTCCCCCTCGATCGAGGCGACCCACACCTCCTTGGTCCACACCAGCCGCTCGAGGACGGCAGCGACCGAGCCCTCCTCGCCGTCCCAGGCGAGCACGGTCGTGCCTGGCAGGTGCTCGTGGCGGAAGGCGACCTCGTCGAGCTGCTTCGCCTGCTGCAGCAGGGCTCTCGTGTCGTCCAGGTCGTGCTGGAGGAGCTGGTCGGTGAGGGGGTTCATGGGCTGCTCGCTGGTGTGGACCCACAGCGACGTGGGTGGGTGGAAGTGGATGCCGTTGGGGGCCGGGAGCCACGTGGCTGACCGCTCGCGGTCCTGACCCGTCGCGACCGCGCCGGGCGGGTGGCCGTAGGCGCGGATGAACGCCCGGCTGAAGCCCTCGACCGACTCGTAGCCCGCGTCGAACGCGGCCTGCGTGACCGTCGTGCCGCAGCGGAGCTGCCAGGCCGCCCGCTCCAGCAGCACCCGCCGCTTCATGGCGACCGGGGGCTCGCCGGCGGCACGGCTCAGCTGGCGCGTGAAGTGGTACGGCGACACGTGGGCGCCGTCGGCCATCTCACCGAGGGTGCGGTGGTCGTCGTCGAGGACCGCGTCGAGGAGCTCGCGCAACCGGTCCCGTCCGTCCATGGCCCCATCCTGACCCGGACCGGCCCCGTCGCGCCCGACCGTTCTTGCTCAGTCGTGGCTCAGCCGTCGGGAGTCGCGCCGACGGCTGCGACCGCGGCCAGCGCCCGCTCGGCCCGGTCAGGGCCGTCGAAGGGCACCCAGACGACGCGCGGGTCCTTCTTGAACCAGGCGTCCTGGCGCCGGGAGAACTGTCGCGTCGCGATGACGGTGCGTTCACGGGCCGCCTCCAGGCTCAGGTCACCGGCGAGGTGGGCCCGCACCTCGCGGTAGCCGATCGCCCGGCTCGCGGTCACCCCCTCGGCCAGCCCCTCGTCCAGCAGCCGCACGACCTCGGCGACGAAGCCGGCCTCGAACATCTCGGCCACCCGCTGCTCGATCCGCGCGTCCAGGCTGGGCCGGTCGATCTCGAGGCCGAGCTGGACGGTGTGGGCGTCGGCGTAGGTGAGCTCGGGCAGCGAGGAGGCGTAGGGCACCCCCGTGATCTCGATGACCTCGAGGGCGCGCACGACGCGTCGCCCGTTCTCCCGCTCGATCTTCGCGGCCGCCGCAGGGTCGATCTGCGTGAGGCGGGCGTGCAGGGCGAAGGAGCCGACCTCGGCCAGCTCGGCCTCCCAACGCGCCCGGACCTCGGGATCGGTGGCCTGGAACTCGAAGCGGTCCAGGATCGCCCGGGTGTAGAGCGCGCTGCCGCCGACGAGCACCGGTGTGGTCCCGCCGGCTCGCAGCCGGGCGGTCAGGTCGCGTGCCTGCTGCTGGAAGTGGGCGACGGTGAGCGGCTCGCGGACGGTGAGCAGGTCGAGCAGGTGGTGGGTGATGCCGCGCCGCTCGGCGAGCGGCACCTTCGCCGTACCGATGTCCATGCCGACGTAGACCTGCATCGCGTCGGTGTTGACGATCTCCCCGCCCAGGGCCTCCGCGACGTCCAGCGAGAGCCCGGTCTTGCCGGACGCCGTGGCGCCGACGAGCGCGACGATCGGTGGCGTGGGCATGTGGCTAGTGTGGCAAGCACCGATCCCCGACCTGACGGAGGAGCCATGGGCTTCCTGGACGACGCGAAGAAGAAGCTGACCAAGGCGGTCGACCAGCACGGCGACAAGATCGCCTCTGGCATCGACAAGGCCGCCGCGGCTGCCGACAAGAAGACCGGCGGCAAGCACACCGACAAGATCGCCAAGGCCACCACCAAGGCCAAGGACGGGCTCGACAAGCTCGACAAGAAGAACGACGACCTGAAATGAGCGAGACACCGACCACCGACGACGAGCTCACCGGCGAGCCCTTCGAGAAGCCCCCGGGCGAGCACGCCAGCGAGCTGCCCGGCGACAACGACGCGACGGACCCCTCGGGCAAGCAGGCGGAGAACGCCGAGACCTCCCAGGACCAGCCGTCCCAGTGAGCGACGCCGACCGCGGGGAGCACGGGAGCCGCTTCGTGGTCGTGCCGGCCTCCTACGTCTACCTGCTGCGCGACGGCGTCTCCGGGCCGGAGGTGCTGCTGCAGCTGCGGCAGGGGGTCGACTACATGGACGGCCACTGGGCCGCCGCCGCGGCCGGCCACGTGGAGCGCGGCGAGACCGCGTTCGACGCGGCGCGACGCGAGGCGCTCGAGGAGATCGCCGTCGACGACCTGGCCCTGGAGTTCGTGACGACGATGCACCGCACGATGCACGCCGACCCGATCGACGAGCGGGTCGACTTCTTCTTCACCGCCCGCACCTGGAGCGGTGAGCCGCGCGTCGTCGAGGCCGAGAAGTGCGCCGAGCTGCGCTGGTGCGCCTTCGACGCGCTGCCCGAGCCGGTCGTGCCGCACGAGCGCTTCGTGTTGGACGCGCTGCGGACGGGTACCACCTCTGCCTACACCACCTTCGGCTTCTAGGAGCACGCATGTCCGAGCACGAGTCCGACACCCAGTCACACGAGGGGTCCGACAAGGGGTCCGACCTGGGGCCCAAGCCCGACGCACAGATCGAGCCCGGTGAGCCCAACCCGGGCGGCGTCGACGCGACGCCCAATAGCGACGGCGTCGACGGCGAGACCGCCGGGAGCGACCCGTTGCCCCGCGACCTCGACCCGGACGACAACCCGGCCGTCGAGGACGTGCTGCCCGAGGAGGTCAAGCAGAGCGAGGACACCACCACCGAGGCCACCAAGGGCGAGGGATCCGACGACGCCGAGGACGACGCGGCCGACGAGGCCGACCGGGAGAACCCGGCATGAGCGGCACCGGCACCACCGACGACCGGGGCGACGACTACGACGTCACGGAGTCCGACCAGGACACCGCCGGCGACATGGGCGTCAGCAGCGAGCGCGAGGGTCCCACCGGCCCCGGCCAGCAGGGCACCACCGGCGTCCGCGACACCAGCCCGGCCGCTCCGGGCGCTGATGACGGCGCCAAGATCCCGCCGGAGCAGTCGGCGGCCGGCTCCGAGCCCGACGTCCACCCCGACCCGCCGATCCCGCCGGTCAGCGGCTGGTCCAGCTCGGACCCGCGCTCGGACTGACGCAGGCGCGGCACGCGGCGTCGCCCGTGGGTCGCCGCCGATCGGGGTCG
>NZ_JANNML010000218.1:0-6246 GCF_031397825.1 Nocardioides sp. | reverse complement strand
CCGCGCCGCGGACGGCAACTCCTTCGCGGTGTCGCAGACCAACGGCGGCCTTGGCAGCCTGGTCTCCGACCCGCACGTCTTCTCGATGTCGGTGACCTCGCCGAGCAGGGTCGAGCTGGTCCTCGACTGGTCCGACCCGCTGTCCGACCTCGACGTGACGGCCCAGGCCGGTGCGAGCGACCCGGTCTACAGCGCCGGCGGCAAGCCCGACACGCTCGTGCTGCCGAAGGTCCAGGGACCGATCGAGCTCGAGGTCAACCCGACCCTCGTGGGACCGACGGGCACGACCTACACGCTGCGCGCGAAGGTCACGCCGCTGGGCAGGGACCGCGACCGCGACGGGCTGACCGACCCGGGCGACGCCTGCCCGACGCTGCCCGGACCGCTGCCGTCGGGCTGCCCCGACACGGACCGCGACGGCGTGCCCGACGGCAAGGACCGGTGCCAACGGCTCCCCGCCTCCACCTCCACCGGCTGCCCGGCGCCGGCGACCGAGTGGATCCGGGTCCTCGTCGACGGCCAGCAGGTCCGCAGGGTGCGCATGGACCGCGCCTTCGGCACCGGCCGCTTCGACCTGACCGTCGCGGTGCCGCGCGGCGTGCACCGGATCCGCACCGAGTGGCTGGACCGCTCCGGCGTGCTCACCTCGGTGGTGCGCGAGGTGCGCTGAGCGGCGTCAGCCCTCGGGGAGGGCGGCGAAGGCGGCCTTGGTGTCGCGGTACCACCCCATCGACCGCTTCGGGTGCCGCCACCGACCCTTCATCGCGTCACGGGCCTCCTGGTGGGTGGCGTCCCCGGCCTTCTCGGCCGCCTTGAGGTGAGCGTCCTGGGCGTTGATGACGTCATCGGCGCTCTCGCCGTGGTGCTCGAGGTCGCAGGGGCCGCCGAGGGCCCGGCAGGTCATGGTCTTCATGGATGACTCCTTGATTCGTGGGGGTTCTGCTGTCATGACGATCGGGACGCGCGGGGTGTGACCGCCGTCAGGCGCGCGGCGTGCCGCCGTCACGTCGTACGACGCTCTCGAGCACCGCGGGCGCGGCTCGGAAGGTGATCGCCCGGACGAGACCGTCGGCCACGACGAAGTCGAAGACGACCTTGGCCTCGCCCAGGTGGAACCACGCCGTGCCGGGCCGGTCGTCGACGAAGACGGGCAGCGCGGCCTGGGCGCTGCCGTTGAAGAACGTCGCCACCTCGTCGCGGCCCTCGATGCGCTGCGGCGTACCGGCCAGGATCGCGGCGTCGTCGGCGGTGATGGCGGCGTCCGGGGCGAGCAGGCGGAGCAGCCGGTCGAGGTCGCCACCCTTGGCCGCGGCCATGAACGCGTCGACCACCGCCCAGTCGGCCAGGCGGTCCTCCGAGGCCGGCTGGGCGATCTTGGCCCGCGCGCGCGACGCGAGCTTGCGCGCGGCCGGCGGCGTGGAGTCGAGCACCGCGGCGATCGTGGGGAAGTCGAAGCCGAAGCTGTCGTGCAGCACGAAGGCGACCCGCTCGCGCGGCGAGAGCCGGTCGAGCACGACGTGCAGCGCCAGGCCGACGGTGTCGGCGAGCGCGACGTCGTCGGCGGGGTCGCTGCTCTCCCCCACCGCGTCGAGCAGCTCGTCGTCCACCTCGTCGACCGGCACCGGGGTGCGCGCACGCAGCCGGTCGAGGCACAGCCGGGTCGTCACGGTCGTCAACCAGGCCGGCAGGCTCTCGATGTCGGTGTCGTCCGTGCGCAGGTGCAGACGCAGCCAGGCCTGCTGCACGACGTCCTCCGCCTCCGCGTGGTCGCCGAGCACCCTAACCGCCAGGCCCAGCAGGCGCGGTCGCTCGGCCTCGAACATCTCCGTCTGGTCCACGGGCCACACCCTTCCACCGATCGTCTTCTCACCTTCCTGACGCGCGAGCGGCCACGGGTGTGACCGAGCCGTAGCGTGGCCTCGTGCCACCTGACCTGCTCCCGACCTCCCCACGGCTCACCTTCCGCCGGATGCGGCCCACGGACCTCGACGAGATGCACCGGCTGCTCGGCGACCCCGTGGTGATGGCCTACTACCCGGAGCCGCGCACCCGCAAGGGGGCGCTGCGGTGGATCGAGTGGAACGAGGCCAACTACGCCCGCGACGGCTTCGGCCTGTGGCTGCTCCACGACGGGCACGGCGCCTTCGTCGGAGACTGCGGGTTGACCTGGCAGGTCGTGGACGGCGAGGAGCACCTCGAGATCGGCTACCACCTCCTCCCGGAGCACCAGGGCAGGGGCCTCGCCACCGAGGCGGCGCTGGCCTGTCGGGAGCTTGCCCGGGAGCGCGGCATCACCCACCTGATCGCCATCATCCGCCCCGACAACCTGCCGTCCCGGCGCGTCGCCACGGCCATGGGCATGACGCCGGAGCGGCGCACGGTCCACTCCGGGGTCGCCGTGGACGTCCTCGGCATGACGCTCGACGTCGTCTCCCCCAGGATGGACCCGTGACCCGCCTGCACGCCGACGAGCTGCCGATCGACGCCGAGCTCGTACGACGCCTGGTGGACCACACGTTCCCCAGCCTCGCTGTCCTGCCGTTGAGGCCGGTCGCCGGGTCCGGGTCGTCCAACGCACTCTTCCACCTGGGCGAGGAGCTGGTGGTGCGCATGCCGCGGCAGCCCGGCGGCGGACCGGGCATCGTCAAGGAGTCGCGCTGGTCGCCGGTCGTCGCGCGCCACGTGGGCGTCGCGGTGCCCGAGGTCGTCGGGGTGGGTGAGCCCGACCGCGGCTATCCCGAGCACTGGTCGATCACCCGGTGGCTGCCCGGCGACGTGGCGTCGGCGGCGATGAACGGATCCACGGAGCTGGCGGTCGACCTCGCCACCTTCCTCACCCAGCTCCGGAGCCTCGCGGTGCCGGAGCGGCCTGTGAGCGACGAGCTGTCGTCGTACCGTGCGCTGCCGCTGGTCGACCTCGACCCCGACTTCCGCGAGCTGCTCGAGGAGTGCGCGCCGCTGGATGTCGGCATCGACCTCGACGACGCCCGGCGGGTGTGGGGGCTCGCGACCGACGCCTGCTCCACGACGGGCTTGCCGACCTTCCTCCACGGCGACCTCCTGGCGGAGAACCTGCTGCTGCGCGACGGTCGCCTCGCGGCCGTCCTGGACCTCGGCGGCCTCGCCGTCGGCGACCCGACCGTGGACCTGGTGGTGGCGTGGGAGGTGCTCGACGCGGAGGGACGTGCGGCCTTCCGTCGGACGCTCGACGTCGACGACGACACCTGGATGACCGCGCGGGGCTGGGCCCTGCTGATCGCGCTGATGACCTTCGCCTACTACGGCGAGACGATGCCGCGCCGGTGCGCCGACCGGCTGGTGATGGCGCGCGCGGCCCTTGCTGGGTGAGCATGGGCGCATGACCGAGGACCTGACCGAGAGCCCGAGCCGTGAGTTCGTCGACGCCGACCTGACCGGCGCCCGCTTCACCCGCGTCGACCTGTCCCGTGCGGTGCTGCGGGCCGTCGACGTCCAGGACGCCGAGATCGACGCGCCGTGGCTGATGGAGCAGGGCGGGGTGCTGCTGGTCAACGGCGTCAACGTCGCCCCGCTGGTCGACGCCGAGCTCGATCGCCGCTTCCCGGGACGCTCGCTGCGACGAGCGGGCGACCCTGCGGGACTGCGCGAGGCCTGGGCGGCGCTCGAGTCCACCTGGGCGGCGACGCTCGCCCGCGTCCAGGCGATGCCCGCCGGCACGGTCGAGGTCTCGGTGGCCGGGGAGTGGTCCTTCGCCCAGACCCTGCGGCACCTCGTGATGGCCACGGACGTCTGGCTGGGGCGGGGGATCCGTGGGATCGAGCAGCCCTACCACCCGATCGGCCAGCCCAACGCGGAGTACGCCCTGGACGGCCTGGACCCGTCGGTCTTCAGCACCGAGCAGCCGTCGTACGACGAGGTGCTGGCGGTCCGCGCGGGTCACGTCGCGCTGGTCCGTGACTTCATCGCGACCGTGACGCCCGAGCTGCTCCAGGAGGAGCGCCGCAACCCGTGGGACCCGGCCCACCCCGAGACCGTGCTGGCGTGCCTGCACGTGATCCTGGGTGAGGAGTGGGAGCACCACCGCTACGCCGTGCGCGACCTCGACCAGATCGAGGCCTCCGCGACGTAGTCTGCCGAGGTGACCGAGCTCGGGGCCGGCGACAGCATCGTCGTCGCGACGACCATGCCCCTCTCTGACACGGCTCGGGCCGACCTGAGCGCCCAGCTGGGGCCCGGCTATGTCGTGGTCGACATCAAGAAGGCGCCGCCCACGACCAACATCGTGCTGACGACGGTCGTGAGCGGCCAGCTGATCGGCGTCCTGCGCGCCACCTTCCCGGAGGCGCGCATCCTGCTCACCGAGCTCCACGACGCGGAGCGCGGGATCCGCTACGCCGGCCCGGTCACCCGGGTGATGGACACCGGGCCGGACGGCTACTTCGTCACCCACGACCTCGAGTCGCTCTCGCCGATCGTGCAGCAGGAGGCGCAGCTCCAGCTGACCGGCAGCACCCGACGGTCAGCGCCGATGCTCGGCGGCCGGCCCATGTCAGAGCCTGTGTCGGAGCCTGCTGGGGTGCTGCCGGAGCGCGAGGTCATCGAGGCAGCCCTCGCCCGCGCTGCGGCGCTCGCGGTCGGCGACGCCGAGCACCTCACGGCGCTGCTGCACCCGGACTTCCGCTGGACCTCGCACGTGGGCGAGACCTACGACCGGGAGGCCTACGTGCGCCGCAACACCGGGGGCCACACCGTGTGGCGCTCGCAGGAGCTGGTCGACCCGGCGGTCGTCGTGGTCGGGGACACGGCGGTCCTCCACGCACACGTGACGGACGTGGTGCTCACCGCCGACGGCGAGCCGGCGGCCTTCCGGATGCCGATGACCCAGACCTGGGTCCGCGAGGACGGGACCTGGCGGTGCCTCGCCGGGCACGCGGGGCCGCGCGTCGAGTGAGCTCAGTCCCGAGCCGCGCGCGCCGCCTCCTCGATGTGAGCTCGGCGGGCTTCCCACATGTCGGCCGCCTCGGCGATCGAGAAGCGGTCCTGGGCGTCGACGCCCAGCGAGCCGTCGACCTGCTCGCGCAGGATGTCCGCGTGACCTGCATGCCGGGTGGTCTCGGTGAGCACGTGGACCAGGACGGTGAGGAGCGTGACGTCCGGGCGTGGCCACCACGGCACGTGACCGGGGGCGTCCAGGGCGAGGTCCTCGATCGTGGCGTCGGCGTGCGCGCACACCGCCGCGTAGCCGTCGCGGACCTCCTGCCGCGTCTCGTGCGCGGTGGCCCACATCGCCGCGCGGTGGGCCTCCTCGTCACGCCAGTCAGCCAGCTCCCCGGGCCACGGTCGGTCGAAGACCAGCCCGAAGTAGCGCGCCTCCCACGCGGTCAGGTGCTTCACCAGGCCGAGCAGGTTGGTCCCCGAGGCGGTGAGCGGGCGTCGTACGTCGTAGGGCGAGAGGCCGTCGAGCTTCGCGAGCACCACGGCCCGGACGTAGCGCAGCTCCTCGTGCAGCGTGGTCTTGACGTCGAGGCTGCTCACGGTGCCCCCACAGCGGAGATCTCGTAACGCGCCACGTCGGCGCCGAGGACGTCAGGCAGCGCGACCGGCTCCCCCTGGGGATCGGAGCTGCGGAAGGCGAGGAGGTGCGCCTCCGACTCCCACCGCTCGTAGATCACGATCCGGTCCGGCTCGATCGGGTCGGGTGCCTGGACGAACTCCCGGCACCCGGGGGCCCGTCGGGCCAGCTGCGTCGCGGTCGTGACGAGGTCGAGGTAGGTCGCACGCTCCCCGGCTCCGACCTGGAGGTGTCCCGCAATGATGAGCACCGCCCCAGGATGCGTGCTCAGTCCTGCGGCAGCAAGGGCCCCAGCCCGTCGACGGACGAGAAGTGCGTGACGGTCGGGAACGGGTCGTAGAAGTGGTGCAGCAGCGCCCGCCACTGCTCGTAGTCGGCCGAGCCGCGGAAGCCCGTCTCGTGGTCCTCGACCGTCGCCCAGGTGACGAGCAGCAGGAAGGTGTCGGGCGCCTCCACGCAGCGGGTGACCGAGACGCCGCGGCAGCCGTCCTGGCGACGGATCAGCGGAAGCGCCTGCATCATCGTCGTCTCGAAGGCCTCGGCCTGGCCGGGGCGGACGTGCAGGAGGGCGTGCTCGAGGACGGGCGAGGAGGTCATGGGGTCATCCTCGCGCGCGCAGCACGACGAGATGGCGACCCGCCGTGGCACGACCGTCCCCGCCCTCGCGGCTCGACCAACGAACGGGACACCAACCA
>NZ_JANNML010000205.1:0-39896 GCF_031397825.1 Nocardioides sp. | reverse complement strand
GCTGCGAACTCCGGAGACACCGGCACTCCATCCTTGGCCATGCCCCAGGCTCGTCCAACCAGGGCCACACAGCCGATCAGGTGTCCGCGATGTCTTGAGACTTAATGTGTCCGCGATGTCCTGAGCCTTCACACAGCGCTCGAGCGCGCTCTGCGGCACACGACCAGATCCCGGCACCCCTCACGGACGCTTCGCGCTGGCAGCCGGCCCCTCGCGGCCCAGGCGGTCGCCGCCGTAGACGGTGATCCGGACCTTCTCGCGCCGCCCGACCGCCGGGAGCACGACCTTGCGTCCAGTAGTGCTGAGCTGCACCCGCCGCCCGTCCTCGACCACGGCGTAGACCAACCACTGCTGGGCCCGCGAGCCCGCCCACGTCACCGTGAGCCGCGACTTCGCATCGACGGCGAGCCTGAGCTTGGTCGGCTTCGTCGGGAGCACGTAGCCCGGCGCGGTGAAGGTCGCGACGGTCGTGGTCGAGATGGGGAGCCCGTCGGACACCGTGAACGGCGGCGAGCCGCTCGGGTCGTCGCTGGTGCCGATGACGCGGCTGATCCCTGCCGCGCCGGTCTCGACGAAGCGGACCGAGCGGCCACTAGGAGCGCGGGTGATGTGGCGCCATAGCCCGAGTGGGGAGTTCCGGGGTCATGTCGGTGAGAGGAAGCCGGACAGCGAGCGGGCGATGCCGGCCGCGTCCAGACCGTGCGCGGCCACGTGCTGCTCGGCCGTGCCGTAGTGGCGGTGCTCCTCGCGGGCGACCCCGAGCGCCAGAAGCCGGTGCGGCACGTCGCGCAGGGCGTCCGCCACGTGCCGAGCGGACGTCCCTGCCAGCCAGGGCTCCACCAGCACGACGTCGCTCGAGCCGAGGACCGAGCGCAGGCCGCGGGCGTCGAAGGGCCGCACGGTGCTGGCGTAGAGCACCGTCACGTCGCGCCCGGCGCTCGCGGCCAGCACGGCGTCGAGCACCGGGCCGAGCGCGATGACCGTGGCGCCGGCGCCTCGTCGTACCACGTGGAAGCGGCCGGGCGCGAAGGGGTGCGTGAGAGCGTTGGCCTGCCCCACGACCCGGACGTAGTGCAGGCCCGATCCCGCCACGACCGCGCGGAGGGTCGTGTCCGTCTCGGCTGCGTTGCCCGGCGCGTGCAGGGAGATGGCGGGGAGCGTGTCGAGCAGGGCAAGGTCACCGGGCGACTGGTGGGTCCGGCCACCGGCGGCGATGTCGAAGGAGCCGGCCGAGCCGACCAGCACTCCCCCGACGGCCTGGTGGCCGAAGTCGAGCTTGACCTGCTCGAAGGCGCGCTCGACCAGGAACGAGCCGAAGGTGTGCACGACCGGTCGCAGCCCGGCCAGGGCCATCCCCGCACCGATGCTGACGAGGAGCTGCTCACGGATGCCGACGTTGACGACCCGGTCGGGGTGGCGCCGCTCGACGTCGGCGAGGAGCTGCCCGGAGATCTCGGCGTAGACCGCCGCGACCGTCGGGTCGTCGTCGACGAGGTGCGCGGTGGTCCGGGCGAACTGGCTGCGCGCG
Source organism: Nocardioides sp. (assembly GCF_031397825.1). Lineage (GTDB taxonomy): Bacteria > Actinomycetota > Actinomycetes > Propionibacteriales > Nocardioidaceae > Nocardioides. The sequence continues at coordinate 38,368 of NZ_JANNML010000205.1, read as the reverse complement.
TCCATCACTGGCCCTCCACCGTGGCGATGACCGCGGTGGGCCGGTCGACCTCGCGGTGCGACAGCGCCATCTCCAGGAGGTCGTGGTCACGCCCGTCGACCGCGGTGGCGTGCCAGCCCTCCACGGCGAAACGGGCCTCGATGCGCCCCGGGACGGCGTACGACGCCGAGCCGTTGTCGATCACCACCACCGTCAGCGCCGCCAGCCCGAGCGCGGCCGCGAGCGCGATCGCCTCGTGGTTCGAGCCCTCGTCCAGCTCGGCGTCGCCGACCAGCACCACGACCCGGGCACCGATGCCCTGCGCGCGCAGACCGAGGGCCGTGCCGACCGCGAGCGGCAGGCCGTGGCCCAACGAGCCCGACGAGATCTCGACCCCGGGCACCAGGTTGCGGTCGGGGTGGTGGCCGAGCGGCGAGTCGTAGGTGCCCCAGTCGGACAGCCAGGAGTCGGGCACGAAGCCCTGCTCGGCCAGCACGGCGTAGTAGGCCATCGGCCCGTGGCCCTTGGAGAGGTAGAAGCGGTCGCGGTGGGGATCGGACACCGTCGCGGGCGTGACGTCGAGGACGCGCTCGTAGAGGACACGCAGGACGTCGAGGGTCGAGGTGGCGGCGGACGAGTGCTTCGCGTCGCCCGTCATCAGGCTCATCAGGCTCGTGGTCCGTGTCATGAGACCACCGTGCAACTTCAAGCGAGGTTGAGGTCAAGGCCTCGCGTGCGGCCATCCACGAGCCGCCTGGAACACTGCATCGGTGACCTCGGGCCCCCACTCCTCTCTCGCGTCGCGCGGCCTCGCCCCGCGCAGCCTCGCCTCGCGCGGCCTCGTCCTGGTCGGGATCGTCGCGCTCGCCTTCAACCTGCGACCGGCCGCGGTGAGTGTCGGGCCGGTGCTCGACGAGATCCGCGCCGGGCTCGACATGTCGGGCACGGAGGCCGGGATCCTCACGTCGTTGCCGGTGCTCGCGTTCGCGGTCTTCGGTGCGCTCGCCCCGCGCATCGCCCGCCTGGTCGGCAGCCACCGCCTCACGCTGCTGGCCCTCGCCGGCGTCGTCGTCGGGCTCTGGGGCCGAAGCCGGGCCGACGCCGTCATGCCGTTCCTGGCCCTGTCGCTGCTGGCCCTGGGCGGCATGGCGACCGCCAACGTGCTCCTGCCCTCCTTGGTCAAGGCGCACTTCCCCGACCGGGTCGGTCTGCTCACCTCGCTCTACTCGACGGCGCTCGCCTGCGGGCTGACCCTGGCGTCGGTGGCCACCGTCCCGATCAGCGAGACCGCTGGCGACTGGCGTGACGGGTTGGCCGTCTGGGCGCTCACGGCCGCCGTCGCGGCGCTGCCCTGGATCGCCCTGGTGCGCCACGGCCACGACCGGCGCAGCGACGAGGACCCGGGACCCGGTCACGTCGCGGTCGGGCTCGCGGCTGTCGCCCGCACCCGGATCGGGCTGCTGATGGCGCTCTTCTTCGGCCTCCAGTCGCTCCAGGCCTACGCGATCTTCGGCTGGTTCCCCGCGATCTTCCGCGACGCCGGCCACTCCGCCGCGACCGCCGGTCTCCTGCTGGGCGTCATCACCGGGGTGAGCATCCCGCTCTCCTTCGTCATCCCGACCCTCGCGGCCCGGAGGGCCGACCAGCGCCCGATCGTGTGGGCCGTGGTCCTGTGCTACCCGGTCGGCTACACCGGCATGATCCTCGCGCCCTACGACGGGGCCTGGGTCTGGGCGGTGCTGATCGGCACCGGCACGACGACGTTCCCGTTGATCCTCACGCAGATCGGGCTGCGCTCGCGCACCCCCGCCGGCACGGCCGCGCTGTCGGGCTTCACCCAGTCGGTGGGCTACCTGCTGGCCGCCGTGGGCCCCTTCGGCATCGGGCTGCTGCACGACCTGACGGGCGGGTGGACCGTGCCGCTGCTGGTGCTGATCGGGCTGTGCGTGCCGTTGCTCCTGGTGGGCCTGGCGGTCGGTCGTCCGGCCTACGTCGAGGACCAGCTGCCGGCTCGCTGAGTCAGCTCATGCCGCCGTCGAAGGCGAGCACCGACCCGGTGATCATCCGGGCGTCCTTCGAGGCGAGGTAGACGATCGCCGAGCCGATCTCGGCCGGCGAGATCGCCCGACCGGGCAGCATCATCAGCAGCCGGTCGGAGACGCGGGCGTCGAGGTCGGGCGGGAAGATGCTGGCCACGTGGGACACGATCGGGGTGTCGACCGTGCCAGGGCAGATCGCGTTGACCCGGATGTTGTCGGGGGACAGCTCGAGGGCCAGCGCCTTCGTCAGCTGGGTCAGCCCGCCCTTCGCCGCGGCGTACGCCGTCGCGTAGGGCTGGGCGACGTTGCCCGCCACGGAGGAGACGTTGACGATGTTGCCGGTGCACGCCTTGAGGTGCGGCATCGCCGCCTGCATCAGGAGGAACGGCCCCTTGAGGTCGACGGCCTGGACGCGGTCGTACTCCTCCTCGGTGATCTGCTCGAACCGCCCGAACTGCACGATGCCGGCGACGTTGGCGAGCACGTCGATGCGACCGTGCTCGGCGCAGCGCGCGATCGCGGCGTCCACCGACGCCTTGGACCCGACGTTGCACTCGACGTAGGCGACGCCCTCGGGGACGGTCGCGTTGACGTCCAGGCCGTAGACCACGTCACCGAGGTCGCGGAAGAGCTCCGCGGTCGCGAAGCCGATCCCGGACGCGGCGCCGGTGATCACGACGACGCGCTGTTCGGTGCCGGGCGCGACGGTGGGGGTCTGGTTCATGCGGTGGCTCCTGGTGCGGTCGGAGGTGCGGTGAGGTGGCGGGCGAGGGTGCCCTGGAGGCCGATCCCGAAGCGGCGCTCGCGGAAGCGCCACCGGCCCGACTCGTCCTGGTCGAAGGTGTCCACGTAGGTGCCGGTGACGATCGGCTGGAGCGGCAGGTCCGGCACCGCCTGCAGCACGACGTAGGACGAGCGGGCCGTCACGGATCCGTCGGGTGCCGACTCCTCGAAGGCGGTGTTGGCCACGACGTGCTGGGTGCCCGGCGTGCCGTTGTCGTGCATCACGACCAGCCCGGCATAGAGCCCGGCGACCTCGTCGGACCCCGTCGCGATCGTGGTGCCGTCCAGCGTGCGCAGCGTCGCGTCGGCCATCAGTCGCCCGATGCCCGCGACGTCACCGGCGTCGATGAGGTGGCAGTAGGTGCCCAGGAGGCTGCGGATCCGGTCTCCGTCACTGAAGGGCACCCGCCGGACCCTACCAGGCAACTAGAACGTGTTCTAGATCCGTTGCGGACCACCGTCCGACTTGAAGTCCCCTTGAGGTCCCGCCAGGCTGGAGCGGTGCCTGAGCTGACGATCGGCCACCTTGCGGAGCGCTCCGGGGTCGCCACGAGCACCATCCGCTTCTACGAGTCGCGCGGCCTGGTCCACTCCCGCCGCACGACGGGCAACCAACGCCGCTACGAACAGTCCGAGCTGCGCCGCGTGGCCTTCATCCGCGCCGCTCAGCGGGTCGGGCTGACCCTCGACGAGGTCGCCGAGGCGCTGGCGACGCTGCCCGACGGACGCTCCCCGACCAAGGCCGACTGGCACCGGCTGAGCAAGGCCTGGCGCCCCCGGCTCGACGAGCAGATCCGCCGCATCGAGCTCCTGCGCGAGCGCCTCGACGGGTGCATCGGGTGCGGCTGCCTGAGCCTGCGCAGCTGCGCGCTCCACAACCCGGGGGACGAGGCTGCGGAGCACGGCACGGGTGCTGTCAGGCTGGAGCCGTGAGCCTCCTGCACGAGCCGCACCACGACGGCTCCCCCCTCTACGTCGCCGACGAGCACCCGCGCCCAGGCTCGCTCGTCACGGTGCGGCTGCGCACCCACGCCGACGACCCCGTCGAGGCGGTCTGGATCCGCACGACGTACGACGCCGAGCCGGTCTTCCACCCATGCCGCATCGAGGAACGGGCCGGCGACACGGTGTGGTGGGCCGGGGAGCTGCCGCTCCACAACCCGGTCACCCACTACCGCTTCCTGCTGGCCCACGGCACCGGCCGTGCCGCGGCCCAGCGGTGGGTGACCGCGGCGGGCGTCGTCGAGCACGACGGCCCCGATGCGTTCGACTTCCGGCTCACCTCCCACGACGCACCGCCCGACTGGGGCCGAGACGGCGTCGTCTACCAGGTCTTCCCCGACCGCTTCGCCCGCTCCGCGGCCGCCGACGCGCGGCCCACCCCCGACTGGGCCGTCCCGGCGGAGTGGGACGACGAGGTCGCGTTCGAGCCCGGCGACCCGCGCACCCCGATCCAGTTCTTCGGCGGCGACCTCGACGGCGTCGTCGAGCACCTCGACCACGTGGCGCAGGTCGGCGCGACGATCCTCTACACGACCCCGGTCTTCCCCGGCGAGAGCAACCACCGCTACAACGCCTCCACCTTCGACGGGGTCGACCCGCTGCTCGGCGGCGACGAGGCCTACGCCCGGCTCAGCACCGCCGTCCACGCACGCGGCTGGCGGCTGCTCGGCGACCTCACGACCAACCACACCGGCGACACCCACGAGTGGTTCCACCTCGCCGTCGCCGACGAGGACGCACCGACCCGCAGCTGGTACCACTTCGGTGCGCACGGCGACTACGAGTCCTGGATGGGCCACCACACCCTGCCCAAGCTCAACCACGCCGACGCCGACCTGCGCTCGGCGATGACCGAGGGACCCGACAGCGTCGTGGCCCGCTGGCTGCGGCCGCCCTTCGACGTCGACGGCTGGCGCATCGACGTCGCCAACATGACCGGCCGCCTCGCCGACCTCGACGTCAACCACGAGGTCGCCCGTGGCCTGCGCCGCACGGCCCGGGCCGAGCGCCCCGACGCGCTGGTCATCGGGGAGCACAACCACGACGCCTCCACCGACCTGCCCGGCGACGGGTGGCACGGCACCATGAACTACTCCGGCTTCTCGTGGCCGGTGTGGTCCTGGTTGCGCGACCCCGACTCCCCCGCGCGTCCCTTCGGGCGGCCCGTGCCCGTGCCGCGGCGCGGTGGGCCCGCCGTGCGCCGCAGCCTCGACGAGTGGGGTGGCCGCTACGGCTGGCGGGCCACCTGTGCGTCCTGGAACATCCTCGGCTCCCACGACAGCGCCCGCATCCGCACGGTCGTCGGCGACCCCGTGCAGCACCGGGTCGCGGCGGGGCTCCAGTTCACCCTGCCCGGTGTGCCGATGGTCTTCGCCGGCGACGAGATCGGTCTCGAGGGCGTGCTCGGCGAGGACGCGCGGCGCACGATGCCCTGGCACCGCCCGGAGACGTGGGACCACACCACGCTGGCGACGTACGCCGCCCTCGCGGCAGCGCGCTCCGCCCACGTCGCCCTGCGGCGAGGTGGCCTGCGCTGGGCCCACATCGACGACGACGCGCTGATGTTCCTGCGCGAGCACCCGGACGGGTCGGTGCTCGTCGTGGCGCGTCGGGCGGGCGGCCCGGCGGTCGACCTGCCGCTGGTGCTCGGTGAGCCCCTGGTCTCGACCGAGGAGCCGGTCGGCCCGTTCGCGAGCGGACCCGGCGTCACGGTCTGGGCCGTGGTGGAGGAGCCGGACCACTAGCCTGGCGCCATGGCGCTCCACATCGTGGCCAACCGGCCCGACCCCGCGCTCCTCGGACTGCCCTGGTCGACGCCGCTGGAGGACTGGACCGACGACCACGTCGTGCCGCTCCCGCGCGGCCTGTCGCGCCACGTCGTGCGGATCATCCGCCTCGGCGAGCGCACCTACGCGGTGAAGGAGACCGTCGACGACATTGCCTTCCGGGAGTACCGCCTGCTCCGTGACCTCCAACGCATGGGCCTGCCCGCCGTGGTGCCGCAGGGCGTGGTGACCGGCCGGGTGGACCCCGGCGGGGAGGAGCTGCCGGCAGCGCTCCTGACCGAGCACCTGCGCTTCTCACTGCCCTACCGCAGCCTCTTCGCCCACGGGCTCAGCGCCGACAACGTCCCCTCGCTCGTCGATGCGCTCGTCGTCCTGCTCGTGCGCCTGCACCTGGCCGACTTCTTCTGGGGCGACGTGTCGCTGTCCAACGTGCTCTTCCGCCGCAGCGCGGGCGGGTTCGCGGCCTACCTCGTCGACGCGGAGACCGGCGAGCTGAAGCCGACGTTGTCAGCCAGGATGCGGGAGTACGACCTCACCATCGCCACGGAGAACGTCTTCGCCGAGCTCCTCGACCTCCAGGCCAGCGACTCCCTCACCCACGAGCTCGAGGCCCACGACATCGTCACCCTCCTGGCCGACCGCTACCACCTGCTGTGGGACGAGCTCACCGCCGAGGAGGAGTTCGGCGCGGGCGAGCTGTGGCGCATCGAGCGGCGCGTCGAGCGGCTCAACGACCTCGGCTTCGACGTCGAGGAGCTCGACATCGTCACCGACTTCGACGGCGACCGGGTGCGCATCCAGCCCAAGGTCGTCGAGCTGGGCCACCACCAGCGCGAGCTCCAGGCCCTCACCGGCCTGCACGTCGAGGACGCCCAGGCCCGCCGGCTGCTCAACGACCTGGCGTCCTTCACCGCCCACTTCGACCTCGGCCGCGAGGACCGCACGCTGGTCGCCAACCGGTGGCTGACCCGGATCTACGAGCCGATCATCGCGATGGTGCCGGCCGAGGGCCGCGGCAAGCTGGAGCCGGCCGAGATTTTCCACGAGATCCTGGTCCACCGGTGGTACCTCTCCGAGCGCGCCGGTCGCGAGGTCAGCATCTTCGACACCGCCGCCGACTACCTCGAGACCGTGCTCAAGCACCGCCCCGACGAGGCGGTCGCCGTCACCTCGGCCGACGCCCCCGAGGGATAGTGCGGGACTTTTTCGACCTGCTGCGCAGCCAGCGAGGTCGAAAACGTCCCGCACTATCCCCGCTTACGGCTTGCAGACGCGGCAGGCGGTGAGGCCGGGGGTGTCGCCGGCGGGGCGCAGGTCGTCGCGGTGGGCGATGAGGGCGCAGTCGCGGCGGTGGATGGTGGTGCCGGTGCCGGCGACGACGGGCAGGGCCGAGACGTCGACGCCGTTGTCGTTGATGGCCGCGGAGCGTGAGGTGACGTCGGCCAGGACGAGCAGGGTGTCGGCGAGTCGCTTGGAGGACTCCCGGTTGTCCTCGGCGATGCGGGCCAGCCAGGCGCCGAAGTAGAGGAACCCACCGCTGAAGGTGAGCGCGAGGCCGAGGAACCCGCCGGAGTAGGAGTAGGCCTCGCGGTCGAACTCGAAGGCCGCGTTGGCCACGCCGTAGTAGCCGAGCAGGATCACGATGATGCCGGTGGGCATCAGGATCGCGCCGAGCCAGAACAGCACGACCTGCAGCAGCGAGGAGTAGTTGTTCTTCAGCGGCGCCGCCCCCGACCCGCCGCGTGATCCCGCGCGGGGGAGGTCGGAGGGCAGGGCGCCGGTGCGGGCCCCGCTCGCGGGAGTGCTCGTCGTGGTGCTCATGGTGGTCAGGCCTTTCTCAGGTCGGGCAGGCCGCTGTCGAGGCCGTGGGGACAGGCGGCGCCGCCGCCGAGGGCGAGGGCGCCCATCTTGCGCATGTAGGAGCCCAGGACCGTCGCGAGCGCGAGCCCCCCGAAGAGCAGGACACCGGGGATGGAGAACAGCTTGGGCAGGCCCGCGGCCAGTGCTGCGTCGGCGGGCAGCTCACCCGCTGCGGGTGCGACGTCGCCGCCGGGCGCGGCCGGGGCGCTCGAGGGAGGTACGCCGGCACTCGAGCCGGTCGCGCCGCCCGAGGTGTTGCCACCTGCGCCACCACCGGCCTCCGCCTCCTCCTCGGTCTCCTCCTCGGGCTCCGGGGTCGGAGGCACGGGGATGTCGATGCCCTGGACGGTCTCGACGCCGCTCTCGGCGACACCGAGGTTGACCACGACCCGGGAGGCGAGGTTGGCCGCGGAGAGCAGCGCGCTCTTGATCGGACCGAGGTCGTCGGGCAGCTCGATGAAGATGTCGGAGAGCGGCAGCTGGGTCAGGACCATGTTGAGGGTCTTGAGGTCGACCTCGACGCTCATGCCCACGACCTTGCTGGTGGCCTTGCCGCCCTTGGCCTGGTTCTCGGGCTTGGGCAGCGTGATGGTCAGGCCCAGCTCCTCCAGCGCGGCGGCGATCTCGGCCGGTGTCTCGGGCGCACCCTGGGACTGTCCGGCGGCCTCGAACCCGTCCGGGCCGAAGCGGAACTTCTGTCCGGCGACGGTGATCACGCCGTAGGAGGCGCCGCCGTCGGCGTCACTGGTCTTGCCGTTGCTGGTCGAGACCGACCGAGCCTGGATCGAGCTGATCTGCACCACGCCACCGAGCAGGCTGATGTCACTCAGGACGGCACGGTTGACGCTGCGGACCTGCGTCGCATCGTCGACGATGCTGCTGGTCGAGGTGTAGCCACCGACGTCGACGAGGGCCGCGAGCTCCGCGGGGAACTGGCACGGTGTCTCCTCCCCGGCCGCCTGAACCGAGCCACCCCGGGCCGGCGTCCGTCCGGACGCACCCGAGCCCGTCAACGCGCTGGTGATCCCCGCGAGTCCCGGCAGACCGGCGAGCCCGGGCAGGCCCGGCAGTCCCGGCGTGCCGCCACCGCCGCCGTCGTCGGGGTCCTGGGCCTGGCAGTCGGAGGAGTAGGCCATGTCGGCGTAGACCTTGCCGTCGGCCGCGCCCGTGCGCTGCACGACGCCGGGGAAGGGCTCGTCGGAGGCGAACTCCTCGCCGGAGGGGAAGTTGGAGTTGACCTGGAAGGGATAGCCCTGGGCCGCGATCGGCCCGGAGATCTCCGGCGGGAGCCCGAGGTTCTCGAAGACGGTCTTGGCCCCCTCGCCCAGCGAGTCGCCGGGCCACAGGTAGCTCGCGCGACCGGCCGAGCTGGACGAGTCGGCCTCGACGCGGGAGTAGCCGAAGAGGAACTCCGCCTGCGGGGTCGAGGGGATCGGGATCGACGGCTCGTAGATCTCGATCTCGACCGGGGTGCCGACCGCCTCACCGCTGAAGCCGGTGAACGCGGGCTCGCCCTCCTCCGCACCGGCGGGCGCGGGGGAAGCCACCGCGGACCCGTTCGTGATCGGCAGCATCGCGCCGACCAGGGCTGCGGCCGCGAGCGGCAGGACGTAGGCCCGCGCACGGGTGTGGGACTGGGTGTGGTGTGACTGCCGCTTCATGCGGCACCTCCGAGGATGACGTCCTGCATGGTTTCCATGATTTCGTCGGGCTCACCGGTCGCGACGACGCGACCACCCGACATGACAGCGGCATAGTCCGAGACCCGCAGCGCCGTCCTCGCGAACTGCTCGATGCACAGGATCGACACCCCCGAGGCGGCGATCTGCGCGACGGTGTCGTAGAGCTCGTCCACGATCAACGGCGCGAGCCCCATCGAGAGCTCGTCGAGCAGCAACAACGCCGGGTCCGAGGCCAACGCTCGCGACATCGCGAGCATCTGCTGCTCACCACCCGACATCGTCCCCGCCAGCTGGCCCTTGCGCTCCAGCAAACGCGGGAAGTAGGAGAACGCGGTCTCCAGGACCGCCTCGGCCGGCACCCCGGCGTACGACATCAGCGTGAGGTTCTCCTGGACCGTGAGGTTCGGGAACACCGAGCGCCCTTCGGGCACGGTGCACAGCCCCAGCCGGGCGAGCTCCTCGGGTGAGGCGTTGCGGACGTTGACCCCACCCAGGTGGATGTCGCCACCGGTGGCCTTCTTCTGCCCACAGATGACCTTCGTCAGCGTCGACTTCCCCGCGCCGTTGGGGCCCAGCAACGCCATCACCGCCCCCTTCGGCACCGCGAGGTCCACCCCACGCAGGACCTCGATCCGGCCGTAGGCCGCGGTGAGGCCGATGACCTCCAGGATCGGGACACTCATCGCACCGCTCCGATCTCGTCGGGTACGACGGGCAGCACCGTCGTGTCGTGGGTGCTGTCGTGCAGGGCGGGGTCGTGGTGCATGCCGGCCAGCGCGGCCGACTCGTCGGGGGCCTCGTCGGAGTAGCCGAGGTAGGCCTTCTGGACCTTGGGGTCGTTGCGGATGTCGGCCGGGAGCCCGGAGGCGATCACGGACCCGAAGTCGAGGACGTGGATCTCGTCGCACACCGCCATCACGAGGTCCATGTCGTGCTCGACCATGAGGATCCCGCAGCCACCGGCGGCGAGGTCCTTGAGGAGGTCACCGAACGCGTCGGTCTCCGACTCGTCCAGCCCCGAGGACGGCTCGTCCAACAGCAGCAGCTTCGGCTCCCCCGCCAGGCACCGTGCGAGCTCCAGGAGCCGCGCCGTCCCGGTGGGGATCGAGTCTGCCCGCTCGCCGGCGTAGGCCGAGATCCCGACCCGCTCCAGGAGTGCGTCGATGTCCGCCGCACCCGGCTTCACCAGGCCCAGCAGGCCCCGATGGATGTCGAGCGCGACCCGCACGTTCTCCCGCACCGTCAGCGACCCGAACGCCTCCAGTCGCTGGAACGTGCGACCCATCCCCCGCTTGGAGCGGCGGTGGACCGGCATGTTCGTCACGGTCTTGGAGTCGAAGCGGACCTTGCCCTTGGTGGGCTTCTGCAGACCGCTGATCACGTTGAAGCACGTGGTCTTGCCGGCCCCGTTGGGACCGATCAGGCCGGTGATCCGGCCCGCCTCGGCCACGAAGCTCGCGTGGTTCACCGCGGTGACCCCACCGAACTGGACGACGACGTCATCAACCTCGAGCAGCGACATGGGCCCCCACCTCCTTCTGGTCCTCGACCGGTGCAGGTTCGTTGGTGAGCTGTGAGAGGGGCACCTCGACGCTGCCGTCGCCGGGTGAGTCGCCGTCGGCGCGGCGGCGACCGCCGCGTCCGGGCAGGTCCGGCAGCCTGGACATCACCTGGGGTGCGACCCGGGACTCGACCAGGCGCCCGCCGCGGAAGATCAGGTTGGCCAGGCCGTTGGGGTCACGGCCCGCGAAGACCGCACCGAACCCGATGAGCGCGAAGAGCAGCCCACCCAGCTGCGGGTCCCCCGAGGACAGCACCGGCAGCAGCATCAGCCCGGTCCCACCGAGCACCGCGCCGGTGACCGAGGTGACCCCGAAGACGACCGCGAGCAGCAGCAGCGGCAACGAGTTGAACGACTGGAAGTCCGCGGACCCGATCGTGCCCCTCAGGCCGGCGAACAACGCCCCCGCCAGGCCAGCGATCCCCGCAGACATCCCGAAGAGACCCACGCGGAACCACCGCATGTCCAACCCCAGGGTGCCGCACGCGGCGGGACTGTCGCGCATCGCGATCAGCATCCGCCCCAGCACCCCACGACGCAGGAGCAGCAGGCCCCACGCGACCAGCACCAGGAACACCGACATCGCGAAGACGTAGCCACCGGTGCTCGTGATCGCGGTGCCCAGGATCGAGAGCCGCCCGGCAGGAAGGGTGCCGTTGAAGCCGAACGCGAAGTCGGCCTGGAAGATCATCTTGTCCATGATCGAGGCGAACGCGAGCGTCGACAGCGCGAGGTACAGACCCGTGAGGCGCAGCACCGGAAGCGCGACCAGTCCGCCGACCGCGGCCGCGATCAGCGCGGACAGCACCAGTCCGTAGAGATTGGGTTGCTCGAGCTTGGCGTAGGCCAGCGCACCGACCCCGGCGAACGTCAGCTGGGCCAGCGACACGTGCCCGCCATAGCCGGTGAGCAGCACCAGCGACAGCATCACGATCGCGTACGTCGCCGCGGTGCCGACCAGCAGCAGGTTGGCCTGCGAGGACGTCCCGGCGAGCAGACCCACGAACGCGAGCAGGCCCAGGCCCCACCCGACGGCCTTGCCCAGCGAGGGCAGCGGGGCGGACACGATGCCCTTGACCTGCCCGATCCGCAGCTGGGCCTGGGGAAGGATGATGATCACCGCGAACAGGAACAGCGCCGGGACCACGTTGCGCACGCTGTTGAGCAGGCCTTCGGTGGGCAGGTAGGCAGAGGCGTACGACGTCAGCAGCCCCAGGCCCATCGCGCCCACGAACGTCAGCGGCAGGCTCTTCAACCGGCCCAGCATCGCCGCTGCGTAGGCGTTGATGACCAGCAACGTCAGTGCGTAGTAGTCGAGGCCGACCACGGAGACCAGCAGCACCCCGCCCAGGCCCGCCAAGGAGATACCGATCGCCCACGAGAGCGACGCGACCCGCTCGGGGCGGCCACCGAAGAGCTTCAACAGCTCCGGGTTGTCCACGGACGCGCGCATCGCGGTGCCGATCCGCGTGCGGTTCAACAACAGGTAGAGCAGCACCGCGACCACGATCGAGGACAGGATCGTGATCAGCTGGTGCGCGGTGACGAACGTGTCGCCCAGCTGGAAGCTCGTCTCGGGGAAGAACGGCGGCACGAACCGCGCCTCCGGGGGCCAGATCTGCTGCGCCAGCCCGATCAACCCCACGAACAGGCCCACCGTGACCACCAGCGACGACGACACCGGCGCCTCGCCCAGGCCCTTCGTCACGAAACGCGACACGAACCACCCCGCTGCCGGCGCCACCACGAGCAGCACCAGCACCAGCGAGAACCACAACGGCAGGCCCTGACGCTCGGAGAAGTCCCAGAACACGAACGCCAGCACCATCCCGAAGGCGCCGTGGGCGATGTTGAACACCCGCGTCGTCGTGTAGGTCAGCACCAGGCCCGACGCAGCGATCGCATACGCCGCCCCCGACACCAGACCGAAGATCGTGAACGAGATGAACGAGCTCATGGGTCAGCTCCCTAGGTTCGACATAGAGCCGCAGAGGAACTCGCCCGGGGACACCTTGGACCAGGTGCCGCCGTCGAGCTGGATGATCGAGGCACAGTTGGCCGTCGTCTTGGCACCCACGTCCTGCGGGACGTGCATGCCGTTGGCGGTCCAGTCACGGACCTGGGCGAGGGCCGCGAGGAGGGTCTTGCGGGTGAGCTTGCCGCCGAGCTTGGTGGCCTCCTCGACGAAGAGACGAGCCGCCGACCAGGCGTAGACGCCGTAGATGTTGGGCTCCGCCCCCGGCGAGACCTGGTCCAGCCACGCCCGGTAGAGCTTCATCTCGGCGATGGAGAAGTCGTCGAAGAGGTTGGTCTGCGCGTAGGCGTAGACCCCGTTGCCGAGCTCGCCGGCCTGCTCGACGTAGGCGGCGTCGTAGATGGTGGCGTCCTGGAGGAACACCTTCGGCGTGAAGCCCTGCTGGGCCATGGCCTGCTGGAGCTTGACGGTGAACTGGTAGGGGCCGATGTAGTTGACGAACTCGATGCCCGCGTCCTTCATCTGCTGGACGTAGGGCGCGTAGTTGAACTCGGAGACGTCGATGCCCTGGAAGATGTCGACGTTCCACCCGTTGGCCTCCCAGGCCTTGCGGAACGCGGAGGCGTTCTCGGGGGCGGCGCCTGCGTTGACGTAGAGCATCGCCACGTGCTCGACGGCGTCGGGCTCCTGCTTCACCCAGTACTGCGGCATGGCGTTGGGCACCTGGCCCGGGCGCACGCCGTAGGCGGCGTAGCAGGTCGTGCAGTTGGTGCGGTCGGTGCTGAGCGAGTAGGCCCTCAGGTCCGGCAGACCGCAGGCCTGTGCCGTGCCGGCGCCACCGAAGTCGAAGGCCGACTGGGAGCCCACGGAGGCGAAGGACTCGTCGCACGCCCGCTGGTAGGCCTGCTGGTCGGACCCGGCGTCGGCGCGGCTGTCGAGCGCGAGCACCTCCAGCTTGTGGCCGCACAGCTCCTCGGTGGAGTTGAAGTACGCCGCGAAGGCGCGGGTGCCCAGCTGAGCGGACTCGAAGATGCCCGGCACCGGTCCGGAGATGTCGCTGGCGTTGGCGATCGTGATGGTGTCGGCGGTGACGCCGGTCTGGTCGTTGTCGAAGCCCTCGCAGCTGCCGGCCTCGGTCGTGCCCGTCGGGGCGTTCTCGCCGGTGCCGGCGCTGCCGCCCTCGGTGCCGCCGCCCGCGTCGGCACCCGTCGCCCCGGTGCCGCCCGTCGAGCCACCTGGCGTCGTCGTGCCCGGGTCCGTGCCGGGGACGACGGGGGCTCCAGGATCCGTGCCGGGCACGGTCGCCCCGGGCACTGCGCCCCCGGCACCGGGGACCGTCCCGTCGACCGCGGTCGTACCGCCGGCGGTGCTGACGTCACCCGGCTCGAGCTGGGAGCCGCAGGCAGCCAGCGCGAGCGTCAGCGTCGCCACGGCGAGCAGACGGGCGCCGGCGGTGCGGTCTCGGCTCGGACGAGCCATGATGCCTCCAGAGAGCTAGGTACCGATGAGAACGACCCAACGGGCCGCAGGTGACGCAGGTCACCCCTGGGTGAGTCCGGTGCAGCTGTACTTGGTGCCGCCGACCGGGACCCACTTGCCGTCGCGCAGCTGGATGTAGCGCCAGCAGTCACCGGTCTGCTTGGGGCCGACGTCCTGGGGGGCGTGCAGGCCCTCGGAGGTCCAGCCGGCGGTCTTCGTGATCTCGGCCAGCAGGGTCTCGCGGCTGAGCTTGCCGCCGAGCTTGGTCGCGAGCTCCACGAAGAGCCGCGCTGCCGACCACGAGAAGACACCGAAGAAGTCGGGGTTGGCGCCGGGCTTCACCTGGTTGAGATAGCTGATGTAGTTGGTCATCTCAGGACTCGAGGCGGCCTCCTCGAACGGGACGAAGTTGGTGAAGATCACCGTGCCCTCCACCGCGTCACCGCCCGACGAGACGAAGTCCGGGTTGTAGTCGGTGGGGTCACGCAGGTAGAGCTTCGGCTCGTAACCCTGCTGCTGCATCGCCTGGCGCAGCCGCACCGACTGTTGGTAGGCACCGGTCCAGAAGACGACCTCGATGCCCTTGTCCTTCAGCTGCTGGACGTAGGGGGCGTAGTTGAACTCCGAGATGTCGATGCCCTGGATGTAGTCGAACCCGAGGCCGCGCTTGCCCCAGGCCGAGGCCTGCTTGGTGGCGTTCTGCGCGGCGGCCCCGGCATTGATGTAGAGGAAGCCCGCGTTGTCGGCGGAGTCGGGGTAGTTCTTGATCACGAAGTCCGCGACGCTGTTCTGCACCTCGCCGGTCTGGGTCGACTGGGCACCGAAGCAGGTGGAGCAGGCGTTGCGCTCTCCTGTCACGGCCGCCGAGCGGA
This sequence comes from Nocardioides sp., assembly GCF_031397825.1. Lineage (GTDB taxonomy): Bacteria > Actinomycetota > Actinomycetes > Propionibacteriales > Nocardioidaceae > Nocardioides. The sequence continues at coordinate 23,349 of NZ_JANNML010000205.1, read as the reverse complement.
TGTCGGGGAGCCCACACGCCTGGGCGGTCGGGGCGCCGCCGGAGTCGAAGGCCGACATCGAGCCGATCATGGCGAAGACCTCGTCGCACGCGGCCGTGTAGGCCTGCTGGTCGGCCGAGGCGTCGGTGCGGCTGTCGTAGGTCTTCAACGCGAGCTTGCGCCCGCAGATGCCGTCGGGGACCGAGGCATTGAAGTAGGCGACGAACGCCTTGGTGGCGTCCGAGCTGGACTCGAAGAGGCCCGGCACCGGGCCGGAGATGTCGGAGGCGTTGCCGATGGTGATGGTGTCGTCGGTGACGCCAGTCGTGTTCTTGAAGCCCTCGCAGGCGCCCTTCTCGGACGCGGCGACGGGCGGCTCCGTGGAGCCACCTCCGGGCGCCGCCGTGCCGGAGCCTCCGGTGCTGCCGGTCCCGCCGGTCGTGCCGCCGGTGGTCCCGCCGGTGGTCCCGCCCGTGGTCCCCCCGGTCGTGCCGCCCGTGGTCCCTCCCGTGGTGCCCCCGGTCGTGGCGCCCGGGACGGTGCCGTCGACCAGCGTGCCGTCGGCGGCCACGACCTGGCCATTGGCGCCGGCGACCTCGTTGGGGTCGAGGTTGGAGCCGCACCCGGCGAGGAGCAACGACAGGCCGAGCACCCCCGAGACGAGGGCGGTAGGCGTTCGACGGACTGCAGGCACGCTGGAACAACTCCCCATGGTCGAAACTAGAACAGGTACTAGTTCAGTAACGACACCGTGCCGCAAAGGTGACGCGTGCCACAGCGCTGGTCCAGTCAGTGGAACGTGTTCTAGTTCTACCGACTGGTCACTCGGCACGACCTCCGCGCACGCAGGAAAAGGGATCAGGCCAGCAGGTCGCGCCCGATCACCATGCGCTGGATCTGGTTGGTGCCCTCGAAGATCTGCGTCACCTTCGCGTCGCGGAAGAGCCGCTCGACCGGGTAGTCGCGGGTGTAGCCGTTGCCGCCGAAGACCTGGATGGCGTCGGTCGTCACGCGCATGGCGACGTCGGAGGCCGTCAGCTTGGCGATGCTCGCCTGGCGGGAGAAGGGGCGGCCCGCGTCCTTGAGCCGTGCCGCGTGGAGGTAGGTCGCCCGAGCCCGCTCGACGTCGGCGCCCATGTCGGCCAGGAGGAACTGCATCCCCTGGAACTCCCCGATCGCCCGACCGAACTGTGTGCGCTCACGCGCGTAGGCGACCGCGTGGGCAAGGGCCGCCTGCGCGATGCCGGTGGCGACCGCAGCGATCCCGAGGCGGCCGGCGTCGAGGGCGGACAACGCGACCTTCATGCCGGCCCCCTCGGCCCCGATGCGCTGCTCCACCGGGATCCGCGCTGCGTCGAAGAGGACCTGGGTGGTGACGTCACAGTGCAGCCCGAGCTTCTTCTCGGGCGCGCCGAAGGTCATGCCCGGCGTGTCCGCGAGGACGATGAAGGCCGAGAGCCCGCGCTTGGGGTCCTCGCCGGTGCGCGCGAAGAGGATGTAGTAGTCGGCGCACGAGCCGTTGCTGATCCACTGCTTCGTGCCGGTCACGACGTAGTGGTCGCCCTCGCGGACGGCCTTGGTGCTGATCGCGCTCACGTCGGAACCGGCCTGAGGCTCGGAGAGGCAGTAGGCCCCCAGCCAGTCTCCGGCCAGCATCCGCGGCAGCCAGGTGGACCGCTGCTCGTCGTCGGCGTTCATCGCCACCACCGAGGCCGTGAGCGAGTGGACGCTCGCGCCGACACCGACACTGGGCCAGGCGGTCGCGATCTCCTCGATCACCTGGAGGTAGACCTCGTAGGGCTGTTCGCCGCCCCCGTGCTCCTCGGCGAAGGGCAGGCTCAACAGGCCCGACGTGCCGAGCAGCCGGTAGGCGTCGGCGGGAAACGTCGCCGCTTCCTCCATGGCATCGACCTGGGGGGCGAGCTCGCGCTGGGCGATGTCGCGGGTGAGCTCGAGCAACGCCTCGGCGTCCTCGTCGGGCAGGAGGCGGTCCACGATGGTCGGCACGGCGCCAGTCTAGGTGCTGGCGTGTCACGCCCCGAGGCCGTCGGGGCGCCGCGGTGTCACACGGAAGCCGGCACGCCCGGGACCGGGACCAGCAACATGGCCGTCGCCATGGCGATCAGGTCCTCGACGAACCGTGCCGTGTCGAGCTGGGGCCGCGAGCCGGGCGAGCCGGCGCTGTCGAGACCTCGGACGCGCCGTGCGATGGAGCCCAGGACGAAGGAGGTCAGCTGGAGGATCCGGTGGTCCCGCACCTCCTCGTCCAGCCCGTCGACCGCCTTGAGTGCACGCTCCATGAGGACGGCGTAGACCTGGTAGCCGCCGGAGCGGACGAGCGCGGCCTCGACCTCCGGGGTGTAGGTCGCCGGGTCCTGCTCGGACAGCTCGGCCACGATCTTGAGGTAGTTGCGCCCGCTCACGCTGCTCTCGGCCACCTCGACGCAGGTCCGGACGATGACCTCGATCACCGAGGCCACGTCGTCGTCGGACCCCTCCATCGCTCGGGCGAGCAGCTCACCCTGACGGACCGCCATGAACGCGGCGTGCTCGTCGAGGATCGCCGCGAGCAGACCCTCGCGGGACCGGAAGTGGTAGTGCACCGCACCCCGGTTGCGCTGGCCCGCCTGGCGCGTGATCTCCACCAGCGATGCGGCCTGGATGCCATGGTCGGCGAACCCCTGCGCCGCGGCCTGGATCAGGCGCTGCCTGGTGGTGAGCATTCAACTACTTTAGTCACCGCATGGTTGCCATTTGGCTCCGGGTTGACCGGAGGGAATCACCCCTCCGGGTGAGGTGTCAGGCGCGCGCCCGAGCGATGGAGTAGAGCGCCACGGACGCCGCGACCCCCGCGTTGAGCGACTCCAGGTTGTTGGCCATCGGGATCGACACCAGCTGGTCGCAGGTCTCGGTCACGAGGCGGGACAGCCCGTCGCCCTCCGAGCCGATGACGACCACGAGCGGGCCGTCGGCCAGGTCCAGCTCGGGCAGGGAGACCTCGCCCTCGGCCGCGAGCCCGATGACCATGCAGCCGGCGTCCTGGTAGGCCTTGAGCTGGCGCACCAGGTTGACCGTCTGCGCCACCGGGATCCGGGCTGCCGCACCGGCACTGCTCTTCCAGGCCGCGGCGGTCATGCCGGCGGCTCGACGCTCGGGGATGACCACACCGTGGGCGCCGAACCCGGCCGCACTGCGGATCACGGCCCCGAGGTTGCGCGGGTCGGTCACCGAGTCGAGCGCCACGATGAGCGGCGGCTCGTGGTTGTCCCGCGCCAGGTCGAGCAGGTCGTCGGGGTGCGCGTACTCGTAGGTCGGGATCCGCGCCGCGAGCCCCTGGTGGACCGCGGTCGACGTCATCCGGTCGAGCTCACCCTTGGAGACCTCGAGGATGTTGAGGCCCTTGTCGGCCACGATCTTGAAGACCTCGCGCAGCCGACCGTCGCGCTCGGCTCCCTCGGCGACGTAGACGGCCGTCACCGGCACGTCCTCGCGCAGCGCCTCGAGGACGGAGTTGCGCCCCGCGATCCACTCGGCGTCGGTGCTCTTGCGGCGTCGCTGGCTCTGCTGCGAGGCGGAGCGCTGCGACTTCTTCTCGGCCTTGTAGGCGGCGTGGTAGGGCCGCTCGTTGGCCTTGGGCGTCGGACCCTTGCCCTCCAGGCCGCGCTTGACCCGACCACCCGAGCCTGCGGTCGGCTTCTTGGTCGTCTTGCGGATGGCGCCCTTGCGGCTCGAGTTTCCCGGCATTGCTCAGCTTCCTGCTTCCAGCGACCACTGGGGTCCGTCGGAGGTGTCAGTGACCAGGATCCCGGCCGCCTTGATCTGGTCGCGGATGGCGTCCGCGCGCGCGAAGTCCTTGTCGGCGCGGGCCTGAGCCCGCTGCTCGAGCAGCCCGGCGACGAGGGCGTCGACCGCCGCGGTGAGCCTGGCGTCGTCTCCCCCGCGACCACCCCAGGCCGGGTCGTCCGGGTGCAGGCCGAGCACCTCGAGCATGGCCAGCACCTGCGCCGCCTGGGCCGAGGCGTCGTCGCCCGAGGCCAGGAGCCGGTTGCCCTCACGCACCGCGTCGTAGAGCACGGCGACGGCTGCCGGGGTGCCCAGGTCGTCGTTCATCGCGTCGACGAAGGTCGTCGGCAGCGCGCCGGCCACCGCGTCGGGAGACCGGTCGAGGAAGTGCTCGATGCGGCGCAGACCGGCCGCCGCCTCGTCGAGCGCCTCGAAGCTGAACTCGACGTGCGAGCGGTAGTGGGCCATGAGGAGGTAGAAGCGCAGCTCGATCCCGCGGTAACGCCCCAGCACGGCGGGGATGGTCAGCGAGTTGCCCAGCGACTTGCTCATCTTCTCGCCGGCGGTGGTGATCCACGCGTTGTGCATCCAGTACGACGCGAAGGCTCGCCCGGCTGCCCGGGACTGGGCCTGCTCGTTCTCGTGGTGCGGGAAGCGCAGGTCGACGCCGCCGCCGTGGATGTCGAACGCCGGGCCGAGGTACTTGCCGGCCATCGCGGAGCACTCGATGTGCCACCCGGGACGCCCCGGACCCCACGGCGAGGGCCAGGCAGCCGTCTCCGGCTCCGACTCCTTCTTCCAGCCCTTCCAGAGCGCGAAGTCGCGAGCGTCCCGCTTGCCACGGGGGTCAGCGTCGGAAGCGGCCTCCATGTCGTCGATGCCCTGGCGTGTCAGCTCGCCGTAGGCGGACCACGAGCGCACGTCGAAGTAGACGTCGCCCGAGCCGTCCTCGGCCGGGTAGGCGTGCCCCCGGGTGATCAGCTCGGTGATCAGCTCGACCATCTCGGGCACGTGGCCCGTGGCGCCCGGCTCGTAGGTCGGGGGCGCGACGTTGAGCGCTGCATAGGCGCGGTCGAGCTCGCGGTGCATCTCGTAGGCGAGGTTGTACCAGGGCCGGCCCTGCTCGGCGGCCTTGGTCAGGATCTTGTCGTCGATGTCGGTGACGTTGCGGATGAAGGTCACCTCGAAGCCGAGGTGACGCAGCCAGCGCTGCAGGACGTCGAAGTTGACGCCGGAGCGGACGTGACCGACGTGCGGCTCGGACTGCACGGTGAGCCCACACAGGTAGAGACCCGCCTTCCCCTCCTCGAGGGGTGCGAAGTCACGGACCCCGCGGGTCGCCGTGTCATAGAGCCTGAACGTCACACCCTCCAGTCTAGGAGTGACCGGCCCTGGCGACCGCATCGAGCAAGGCTGTGACGCATGGGACGGAAGTGACTTATCGTGGAGTGGTGCGCCCTCCCCCCGCCGCCCTGCCCCGCCTCCTGCTCGCCCCGCTCCTGGCCACCGGCCTCGCCGCGTCGCTCGTGACCCCGATCGGCCCCGCCACGGCCGAGCCCGCCGAGCCCGCCGAGCCCGCCGAGCGGGCACAGCGCGACCCGGAGCCACGACGGATCGCCCACACCCAGTGGGAGTCGGGCACCGACTTCCGCACCGGGACGATGGCCGGCACCCTCTTCATCAAGGGCGGCCTCGGGGTCGTCAAGGCGCCGGGCGCCCGGCGCACCTATGCCGGCACGGCCTACGAGCTGGGACGGTGGACCTCGCCCTGGGTCGCCCCCCGCTTCGGGCTCACCGAGCTCATCGCCTCCTGGGAGGCCACGACGCCCGGCGACAGCTGGATCGAGGTCGAGGTGCGCGGCAAGGACGCCACCGGCACGTTGTCGTCGTACGACGTGCTGGGGCGCTGGACGTCGGGTGACGGGTTCACCCCCCGCCAGACCGTGTCGGGCCAGACCGACGACCTCGGCGCGGTCAGCGTCGACACGTGGCGCAGCACCGTCGCCGCGGGCCTGACGTCGTGGCAGCTGCGGGTCTCGCTGATGCGGCGACCCGGCGCCCGCGCAGCCTCCCCCACGCTCGACGCCGTCGGCGCGATGGCCTCCCGGGTCCCGGACGGCAGCGTCGCGACCTCAGAGCCGGGCGTCGCCCGCGGCATCGTGCTGGACGTGCCGCGCTACTCGCAGATGATCCACCAGGGCCACTACCCCCAGTGGGGCAACGGCGGCGAGGCCTGGTGCTCGCCGACGTCGACGTCGATGGTGCTGGGCTACTACGACGCACTGCCGGACCCCACGGACTACTCCTACGTCCCGCAGGGGCACGTCAACCCGTGGGTCGACCACGCCGCCCGCATGACCCACGACGCGGCCTACGAGGGCACCGGCAACTGGCCCTTCAACACCGCCTACGCCGCGCCGCTGGCCGGCAGCGCCTTCGTCACGCGACTCCGCTCGCTGCGCGAGGCCGAGCAGCTGGTCAAGGCCGGGATCCCCGTCATCGCCTCGATCGCCTTCGACCGGGGCCAGCTCACCGGGGCGCCGATCTCGGCGTCCAACGGACACCTGTTGGTCATCGTCGGCTTCACCGAGGCGGGCGACGTCGTGGTCAACGACCCGGCGGCCGCCAGCCGCGCCGGGGTGCGGCGTACCTATGACCGCGGGCAGTTCGAGAACGTGTGGCTCCCGCGCTCGGGCGGCACCGTCTTCGTGATCACCGACGGCGCGCACCCGCTGCCCACCCCGGAGAAGTACACCAACTGGTAGTCGGCGGTCACCGTGTCGATGCGGCCGTGGGGGACTGCTCCCCTTCGGTGGGCGGATCAGACGCCGTAGCCGCCGTCGACGTCGAGCTTCTGGCCGCTGATGAAGCCCGCGCGGTCGGAGGCCAGGAAGCAGACGGCCTCGGCGATGTCGGTCGCGTCGCCGAAGCGCCGCAACGGGATGTTGCGCCGGGTGACGGCGAGTGCGGCGTCGTCGAGCTCACCGGAGCTGATCAGCCGCTCGGCCATGCCGTCGGTGAGCATGCCGGGACCGACGCAGTTGACGCGCACCCCGAAGCGTCCTTCCTCGGCAGCCAGGCCGCGGGCGATGGCCTCCACCGCGGCCTTGGGCGCGGAGGACAGCCCGTCGCGCACCGGGAAACGGGACGTCGCGGCCGTCGTCACCGCGACGATCGAGCCGGAGGTCGCGCGCAGGTGGGCCAGCGCCGGCTGCGCGACGGAGAAGAAGCCGGCCGCGTCCGCCGCGAGCTGGGCGGTCATGGCTCCCGGCTCGACGGCGGAGAGGTGCCGCATCGGGACGTGCGGCCCCGCCGCGTAGACCAGCGTGTGCAGGCCCCCGAGGTCCGCCACGGCCTGCTCGACGACGGCCGCACCGGCGGTGTCGTCCCCCAGGTCCAGGGCGTACGACGGGTGGTCGCCGCCCGGGCGCCTCGTGCGGTAGGTGACGGCCACCGCCGACCCCCGCTCGGCCAGCATCGCGGCGATCGCCGCACCGAGGCCGCCGCTGCCCCCGACGACGAGCGCGCCGCCGGAGCGCCCGGCGAAGTCGGTCACGACCTCGCTCACGCCGACGCGGTGAAGTCGGTGGTGTGCCAACCGGTGGCGCCGTCGGGAAGCACGTCGGCGAGCGCCCCGGTCTGCACGAGACCGGTCTTGTCGGTGGCCCGCACGCGGACGGTGTGGTCACCGGGCTCGACGTCGACGACCGCGCGCCACTGCACCCAGGTGTCGTCGGTGCCGGGGCTGGAGATCTCGCCCGGGAGCCACTCGCCGCCGTCGACGGCGACCTCGATGCCGGCGATGCCGGTGTGCTGAGCCCAGGCGGTCCCGCCGAAGGTCACCTCACCGGCGTCGACCCGGTCGCCCGATCCCGGCACCTCGACGCGCGAGGACATCTTGATCGGGCCCAGCTCTCCCCAGCCCTTGGTGGTCCAGTAGGCGTCGAACTCGGAGAACTTCGTGACCTCCATGTCGACGACCCACTTGGTCGCCGAGACGTAGCCGTAGAGACCCGGCACGATCGTGCGGACCGGGAAGCCGTGCTCGATCGGCAGCGGCTTCCCGTTCATCGCCACGGCCAGCATCGCGTCGCGGTCGTCGGTGAGCGCCTCGATCGGGGTGCCGCAGGTCCAGCCGTCCTCGGAGGTCTGGAGCACCGCGTCGGCCTCGGGGTCGACGCCGGCCTCGGCGAGGATGCTGGCGAGCCGGACGCCGCTCCACCAGGCGTTGCCGATCAGGGGTCCGCCCACCGGGTTGGACACGCAGCAGATGGTGATCCAGGACTCGTCGATCTGGCGGGCCATCAGCTCGTCGTAGGTCAGCACGATCTCGCGCTCCACCATGCCGTGGATGCGGATCGACCAGTCCTGGGGGTCGATGGCCGGCTTCACGAAGGCGGTGTCGATCAGGTAGAAGTCGTCGGCGGGGGTCATCCACGGGGAGATCCCGTCGACGTCGACGAGGGCGGCGCGGGGCACGTCCGGCTCGGTGATGCCGTTGAGGCGCAGCAGCCGACGGGTCTCCTCGACGCGACGCCGACCGGCCCCCAGGAAGCGACCGCCGAGGCTCAGCACGCCGACCGCGCCGGCGACGATGCCGGCACGTAGCACGAAGCCGCGCCGGGTCTGTCCGCTGCCCTCGAGGGTGCTGGGCGCCGGCTCGTCGGAGGCCTCGGCGTAGCGGTCGGCCGAGCGCAGCGGCTCGGTCAGCATCGACAGCACGACCATCCAGGTGACGTAGCCGAGCGCGACCGGGAAGACGTCGGTCGTCGTGGAGGCGGCCGGCGCCAGCACCGCGATCCCGGCGACGACGGCGAGCACCAGGTAGACCAGGGCCGGCACCCACCACGAGCGGCGTGCGAGGACCCCGACGTAGGCGAAGAGGGCCGAGACGACGACCAGGATGACCGCGACCAGGACCGGCTTGTCGTTGGTGCCCAGGGTCTGGATGCCCTGCTCGACGGCCGCGCCGGGCGCGAGCCGGACGATCCCCTCGGCGATCGCCACCACCGGTGACTCGCGGATCGAGAGGGCTGCCGCCAGGAAGTAGCTGGTCGCCAGACCGGCCAGGCCGGCGAGGAGCCCGGCCAGGGCCCAGGCGGAACGCGTCGTCTTCACGCCCTCCAGTGTGGCTCAGGCATGATCAGCACGTGAACCAACAGTCCTTACGGATTGGTGTCGGCACCGACGTCCACCGTCTCGTCGCCGGCACCCCCCTCCACCTCGCCGGGCTGCACTGGCCCGACGAGCCGGCCGGCCTCGAGGGGCACTCCGACGCCGACGTCGCCGCGCACGCGGCATGCGACGCGCTCTTCTCCGCCGCCGGCCTCGGCGACCTCGGCTCGCACTTCGGCACCGCCGAGCCGCAGTGGTCCGGAGCCTCGGGCGCGACCCTGCTGGGCGAGACCGCCCGCCGGCTGCGCGCGGCCGGCTTCGAGATCGTCAACGTGGCCGTGCAGGTCATCGGCAACCGACCCAAGGTCGGCCCGCGCCGCGCGGAGGCCGAGGCGGCCCTGACCGCCGCCGTCGGCGCTCCCGTCTCCGTCTCGGCCACCACGACCGACGGCCTCGGCCTCACCGGCCGGGGCGAGGGGGTCGCCGCCATCGCGACCGCCCTCGTCCTGGCCCCGGAGCAGACGGCCTAGGCCACCTGGTGGCGCCGACGCGCTGCCCCCATCGGACTCATGACCCCCCGAACGCGTTGAGCGTCTCGTTGAGCAGCAGGTTGAAGTCGTCGGACGAGGCGTTGTAGGCCTCGATGCTCGCCTGCTCGACCAGGATCAGCATGACGGCGCCGTCCGAGCGGGTCGCGCCGAAGATCGTGCCGGTGACCGGGAACGGGCTCTGCGCGTCGACATAGGTGCCGTCGTACTCCACCGAGGCCAGCGACACGATCGACCCGAACGGACCCAGGGGCGCCTCGCCCGAGAGCTCGTAGGTGTAGGAGGCACTCGGCAGCATGGACTCGAGGTTCTGGGTGATGAGGGAGCTCGCCTCCAGCGCGGGGTCGCCCGTGCCTGTCAGGACGAAGGAGAACGCGCCGTCGGTGCCGTTCATGATGACGGCCGCCTCGCCCGCCTCGGCCTGCCAGCCGGGAGGCACGTAGACCTGCAGCCCGTTGCCTGACAGCGTGACGAACGACCCGTCGCCTGCGGGCGGGGCCGTCGGGTCGACCGGCGGCTCGGGGTCGGGGGTGGGGGTCGGGGCAGCGGGCTCGGTCGGCTCCGCCGGAGCGGTCGGCTCGACCGGCTCACTGGGGACGGGCGGGGCGGACCCGACCGGTTGGGGGTCGAGGATCCCGGAGTTCTGGCTGGGGCTCGACGACGGCGCCTTCTCGTCGTCACCGCCACCGAAGACCAGCGCCCCGATGCCGCCGATCGCACCCACGGCCACCACTCCCGCGACGATGAGGCCGATGGTCTTGCCCTTGCCGGAGCTGAAGTTCGACCCTGCCGGCGGCCTCGGGATCGCAGCACCCGGAGGCAGCCCCGGGAACTGCGGCGGATAGCCCGGCTGGGGTGGGTAGCCCTGCTGCGGGGGGGTGTAGCCGGGTTGGGTCGGATACCCCTGCTGGGGCGGATAACCCTGCTGGGGCAGGCCCTGCTGGGGGTACGCCTGCGGCGGTGACGGCTGCTGGCCGGGCTGCTGCTGGGGCACCATCTGCGTCGCAGGCGCCGGCTGTCCCGGGTTGACCGGGGGCTGGGTCGGGTCGCTCATGCCGCGCCTCCCGTCGGACCGGAGCCGGCATCAGGAGCCGGTGCGCCGTAGGGCGGACTGCCGTCCGCGGGCGGGGACTGCGTGGTCATGACCGAGCGGGCCTGCCGTGAGGTCGAGCGGACCGACGTGCCACAGACGATGCAGAAGTGGGACCCGGCGAGCAGCATGTTCTCGCACTCGGGGCAGAAGGACTCGACGAGCGTCTCCCGCTTCGAGGGGTCGGACTTCGCAGCGGCCTCGACGGCCGCCTCGAGCAGCGCAGCCTGCATCATCACGCGGATCCGGATGACGAGGACCACCAGGACCACGAAGCCCCAGAGGAGTCCGATCAGCTGCCCGTAGGGCAGGTTGGCCGCGAGACGGACCCCCACCCAGTAGAGGACGTTCATCACCATCGCGAACGCGAGGTTCTTGACGTAGAACGGCGTGAAGCCGTCGTAGCCCTCCCCCTTTCCGGAGAAGGCCGCGACGGCGATGCCGCTGGCCGTGCCGTAGATGAGGGACTTCACCACCATCAGGTTGATGATCACGACGACCCACGTCGCCAGGCCCTGCTCGGTGCGGAAGTCGCCGCTCGTGAAGACCGAGCGGAACAGCACGATGGTCTCGAAGGCGGCGTACGCCGTCCCGGCGGCGACACCGAAGGTGAGCCCGTCGATCATGTCGTCGAACTGCGGCATCCGCGCCAGGAGGACTCCCGGCAGGTTCTTCACCAGCTCCGCCACCACCGGGAGCAGGACCGCGAAGATGAGCAGCGGCACGAGGGGGAACGACTCCATCCCTGCGCGACCCGAGGACCCGAGCTGACGGAACTCGTCGGCGAAGACCCAGTCGAAGAAGATCAGCGAGACCAGGGCCGCCAGGGCACCGGTCACGAGGAACAGACCGGCGACCACCGGAGCCGGGGCGTCCTCCCAGAGGTTCACGTCGTAGATGTAGACCAGGTAGGTGATCGGCACCAGGAACGCAGCGGCGGCGATCGCGATCGGCAGCAGGCCCAGCGCTGTGGCGCCGATGACGAGCACGGCGCTGATGATCATCGCCCACCGGTAGTTGTCGGCCGTCTCCCGATTGCTGTGCGGCATGATCGTCGAGATCACCGCGAACTGGTTGACGCCCTCGGACGACTGCACCGCATAGGTCCGGGTGCTCCCGGACGAGGCGTGCTGCGAGGTGCCGCAGCGGTGGCAGAAGGCCGCCACCTCCGGGTTCTCGGACTGACAGGTGGGACACGACATGACGACCTACCTCCTGTGGGAGACGGCAGCGGGGTGCTCGGGGCATACGTCTCGCAGGCATAGTGCAGCGGTTCGCTCCCGCCGTGGGGAAACCGGCGCCCAATCGACGACGTGGTCTAGCCCGCTCGCCGAGTCCCACAGATTGTGAGCCCGGCCGCTCCCGCGGCCCTTACATTGCACGCACCCGTGCCCCGGAAGGACGCCCATGTCGACCACCGATCGTGGCTACCACGGCCCAGCGTCGCGCTACCTCCTGCCCGTGGTGCTCGTCCTCGCAGCGATCGGTCTCTCGGCCTGCCAGGACGCGACGGTCGATGGGGGCGATCCGGCACCCTCGAGCCTGACCGCGTCAGACACCTGGACCCAGGGCAACCCCGACGACGCCCAGGGACGACTGGCCGACCTCCAGTCCGCCATGGACGAGCTGCGCATCGAGACCGGCTCGGGGTGGACCGGTCGCCAGGACGAGGTCACCGGTTACCTCACCGACCTGGCGGGTGGCCGCTACGCCCCCGCGGACGGTGCCGACCTCACCGCGGTGGTCTCGGGGTTCTTCGACTCCCACGGCCAGGCGCTCTTCGGGATCGGCTCTCGCCAGCTGAGCCTCGGTGACGAGGAGACGCTGCCGGGGACGGACCTGTCGTCGGTGCGAGCCCAGCAGGCGATCGACGGCGTGGACGTGCTCGACGCCCAGCTGGTGCTGTCGTTCACCACCGACACCAGCGGGACCCGCCTCAACGCGGTGCGAGGGCGCGTGTTCCCTGGTCTGGGCGTCTCCACCGAACCGCGGGTCACCCGGGCACGCGCCGAGCGCGTCGTGCGCCGCGAGTCCGGCGGCAGCATCAGCGGGGACACGGTGCTGGTGGTCCTGCCGGACGGAGGCGGCACCCTCGCGTGGAAGGCGACCGCGATCGGCATCGCGTCAGGCGCCGACGGCAGCGCACTGGCCGACGCGATCTACCTGGTCGACGCGGCGACCGGCGCCGTCGTGTCGGTCCGCCCGGCCTCGGGGCACTCCGAGATGGCCTACCGTGCCACGAGCCGGTCCGGGGTGACGATGACGCCGGTGCGCATGAGCGCCGCGCCCGCGGAGGGCGACGCCGTCGAGATTCGCGGGACCAACACCCTGACCGGTCCCCTCACGGCCATCGGCCTCCAGACCCCCAACGGCGTCCAGCTGGTCGACACCACCGTGCCGACCTACGACCCGGCCACCGGCCAGGGGGGCATCGAGACCTACGACGCGACCGGGATCGGGGAGGGCGACCTTCCTGGCGAGCCGGTCCTCGCCGACGGCAACGAGGTCGCCGACGAGGACGCCATCGCCGCTCACGCCTATGCGCGCTACGTCTACGACTTCTACGGCGAGATCGGCCGGCGCTCCTGGGACAACGCCGGGTCGACGCTGCGGAGCTCGGTCAACTTCGGCCCCGAGGACTACTGCAACGCCTTCTTCTCCTCGGCCATCGGCCAGATGACCTACGGCAACACCTGCACCATCGACGGCCAGGCGCAGGCGAGCGCCGGGTTCTCCATCGACACCGCCGGGCACGAGATCACGCACGGCGTCACCTCCAGCTCCTCCAACCTGATCTACTCGGGGCAGTCCGGGGCGATGAACGAGAGCTTCTCCGACTACCTCGGCAACGTGATCGGCAACCGCTTCACCGGCGACGACAGTGACGCCTACTCCGAGCACCGCTGCGCCGGCATCACCCCGGACACCGAGATCTGCCACCAGAACCCCGACGGCTCGGTGTCGGCCAGGTTCATGCTCAACGGCGCCACCTTCGCCGACTACCTGCGCTTGCTCCAGCCCGACATCGGGGCCTACGTCAACGGCCTGGACCAGCAGGACAACGGGGGTGTGCACCTCAACTCCGCCGTCTGGAACAACGCGCTGTGGTCGATCCGCAAGCGCCTCAGCCAGATCGACGGCGTGCCCGGCAACGAGTCCCGCCTCGCGGGAGCCTTCGACCGCATCGTCTACTACACCCTGACCACCCAGCTCAGTCCCACGTCCGGCTTCCTCGACGCCCGGGCGGCGATCGAGCAGGTCACCGCGGACTCCGGCGCCGACCCCGAGGTCCTGCGGGTGGTGCGGGAGGTCTTCGACCTCAACCTGCTCTGCGAGGGCTGCGTCGACCTCGGACCGGTCCCGGGGCAGGCGGTGGCCACGACCTCCAGCGGCGAGTTCTCCCCCATCGTCGCTGGCGACCGCATCGCCTGGATCGAGCCCGGAGGGGCCGACCCGTTCTTCCTGGCCGGCACACCCGTCGCCGCGAACGTCGGGGACGAGCCCTCGCCGCTCGGTGCGCCGTCCGACGCCTACGACATCGCCTTCGCGGGCGACGGCGTGCTGGTGACCAGGGACAAGACCCTCACCTTCTACGCGCCCGACGGCACCAGCACCGACCTCGCCCCGACGACCGACGCGGTCCTCGGGGCAGGGCTCGCCGGCTCACCCCTGGGCGCCGCCTTCGCGAGTGAGACCGACGTGGGCTTCGTCGACCCGACGGGGACCCTGCTGAGCACCGCCCTGCCCGGACGGTCACCCGTGACCGCCATGGCCACCGATGCCGGCCAGATCGTCTTCGGCAACATCGACGGAGAGGTCTACTCGTGGACGCCCGGGTCGGACCCTGCCCTGATCGGCACCGTGGCCGGCCAGGTCACCTCGCTCGCGACCAACGGCGGCCGGGTCCTGGTCACGGACGTCACCTACGCGGCCACGCTCATCACCTCGTCCGGGGCCACGGCGGTCTCCTCGAAGGCCGTGCCTTTCGGTTCGGCGATGAACGACGACTACGCCGTGTGGGCGGAAGGAGTGGACGCGCTGCCGGGCAAGGTCGCGGAGGGGATCTCGCTGCCGGACACCGACCTCTACCTGTACTCCTTCGAGACCGGCACGATCTACAACCTGATGCCACAGAGCGGCCAGCAGGGCTTCCCGGCGCTCTCCGGGGACCGACTCGTCTGGCAGGACGCTGTCTACGGGGGCAACGACATCCTGACCGCCACCATCCCGTCCGGCCTCTGAGTCCATGGGCGCGCGACTGCGCCGAGTCGCTTCGTGGGTGCCCGCGCTGGTCGTCGCACCCCTGGCGATGGCAGGTGCCCTCGTCGTCTCCCAGCCCGAGGAGCCCTTCCCCGAGCTGACCCGGTTGCACCCGCTCGAGCCGGGGACGACGTGGGTCTACGCGGTCTCCGCCGACGGGCAGCCGTCGGGCACCCGCACCCGCAGCGTGCGCGGCGACGCCGGCCTGATCGACGAGGACGGGCTGGTCGACGCGGTACAGCTCACCAGCGTCTACACCGACTACCCCGGCACCGGTCCGTCCTCCAACCTGATCTACCTCGGCGTGCGGGACGGGGCGATCGAGCAGCTGTCGCTGCGGCAGGACCTCGTCGACACCCCGCTCG
Organism: Nocardioides sp.; assembly: GCF_031397825.1. GTDB lineage: Bacteria > Actinomycetota > Actinomycetes > Propionibacteriales > Nocardioidaceae > Nocardioides. The sequence continues at coordinate 8,209 of NZ_JANNML010000205.1, read as the reverse complement.
ACCCGCCGGCGCCGGCCTACCGGCTGCCCCTCGAGGAGGGCGCATCGTTCTCCTACGACGGCATGCTCGGCGACACCGCGATCACCTACGACGTCACGCTCGAGCGGATCGAGGACATCGAGGTCGGCGGTCGCACGTTCACGGACTGCGCCTACTCCGTCAACGAGCTCGACCTGGTCTTCTCCGACGGCAGCAGCGGCGACCACGAGACCACCGAGGAGTGGACCTGCCCGGGCTACGGCCCGGTGCGGGTGATCTCCACGATCGAGGCCCAGGACCGGGTGGTGACCGAGGAGCTCGTGGAGTTCCACGGGGTCGACCGCGACTGGCGCTCCGCGGAGGCCGACCGCGTCGCCCAGCCGCCCGTCGTACCCCTCGGCGCGACGGCGGCCCTGACCCCGGCGCGGACCAACGCCGTGCCCGACGGTGCGCTGTCCTCGCAGCTGGCGTGGAGCGACACGCGTGACCAGCGCTTCCTCTTCGGGCCGGCCTCCGACGGCGAGGTGATGGTGATGGGCGACCAGGTCGGCGACCTCGCGGCGACGGAGGTCGCCACCGGCGCGGTGCGCTGGCGCCTGACCGTGCCCGGACCGATCGTCGCACCACTCGTGGTCGTGGGTGACGTGGTGCTCGTCGCCGACGCCGACAAGAACCTGCTCGCCCTCTCGACCGCGACCGGCGACGCCCGCTGGGTCCACCGCTTCGACGACGTGGTCTCCGCCGCACCCACCGCCCTCGGCGAGAGCGTGCTGGTGGCAACCGACGACGGCCGGGTGAGCGCGCTCTCGCTGGCCGACGGCGCGGTCGCCTGGAGCGACCTGCGGTCCGCGCCCACCCGACGTCCTCCCGCTGCCACGGCCGACCGGTGGGTGGTCGCCGACGAGTCGGGCGCGGTGACGGCCTATGCCGAGTCCGGCGAGGACCTGTGGGACGCCTCCCTGGAGGAGGGCCTGGCGGTCGGGCCCGCGATCGGCGACGCCGACGACGAGCAACGGGTGCTGCTGGCCGACCTGGGCGGGGTCCTCTACGCCTACGCCGTCGACGACGGGGCGCTCGCGTGGGAGACGACCCCGCGCGGCTTCCCCGGCGAGGCGCTCGCGGTCGCGGACGGGCTCGTGGTGGCGGTGGAGGACACCGAGCGCATCGAGGCCTTCGACCTCGAGGACGGCTCGACCCGGTGGAGCGACACGGGCTCGCGGCTCTACGGCGCCCCGGTGGTCGTGGGCGACGAGGTCGTCACGGTCTCCTCCGCCGGGCAGGTCGTGGTCCGGTCGCTCGCGACCGGGGACGTGGCCGAGCGCTGGTCGCTGCCGCGGGTCACCCCGGACGCCACGCTGGACGCCGACATCGACCCGACGGTGGTCGGTGACACGCTCGTGCTCGGCGCTGCCGTCACCGCTGCGGAGACCACCGCAGCGCTCTACGCCTACCCGTTCGACGACGTCGCCGCCACACCCGGCGTCTACCTCACCACCGACGACGTGCGCTCCGTGGGCGCCACCCCGTCGGGGCCGCCCGCGTTCGACGGCGACCTGGCCTTCGTCGGCGGGCTCGACTCGGTGCTCTACTCCGTCCCCGCCTCGGGGACGGCCACCGGGCTGCACACCACGTCGGCCTACGAGCCGGCACCGGCCGCCGGCCAGGGCATCGTCGTGGGGCAGCTCGACGACCGCTACGTCGCCTACGCGACCGACGACCTCGCGGGCGGGCCGCTCTGGACCGCGCCCGCGACCGACGCCTCGCCCGGTGTCAGCCCCGCGATCGGCGAGGACGCGGTGTTCCTCCCCCGCTACAACGAGGGCCTGGCCGCAGTCGAGCTCGACGGCACACCCCGCTGGGACATCACGATCCCCAACGCCTTCGCCCCCACCACCCCGCTCCCCCTGCCCGGCGGTGACGTCCTCTACGGCGCCGGCGGCCTCCGTCGCCTGGCTGGCGCCACGGGTGAGGCGCGGTGGACCGACGTCGACGCGCAGCTCCCCGGCCTCCCGGCGTACGACGACGGGCTGGTGGTCGCCGACGTCCTCCGCTTCGGCGGGACCAGCGGCCTCGTGGCCTACGACGCCGAGACCGGTCGGCAGCGATGGACCGTCGAGGGCGACACCCCGCTCTTCGGCGGCGGGCCGGCGATCGACGACGGGGTCGTGGTCGACGTCGACGCCGGCGGACGGGTCCTCGCGGTCGACGCCACCGACGGCAGCGAGCTGTGGGGCCTCCAGCTGCAGACGGCGCCCGGCGGACGGCCCGTGATCATCGACGGCCGGGTCTTCCTGCTCGAGCTCGGCCGTACCGAGGACCTCTTCAGCCGCGACTTCCGGCTGAGCATCCACGACCTCCGCACCGGAGCGTTCCTGGGCGCCTACGAGCCGGCCACCACGCCGTTCGTCAACCTGCCCGTCCTCGCCGCCACGCCCGACGGGCGGGTCGTCGTGCCCAACGGCACCGACTTCGGCGCCCTGCTGCTGATGGAGCCGCGGTCATGAGCCGCCCCCGCCAGGCCGTCGGCCGCGCCACCAAGGTCGCGCGGCCGCTGTGGGAGACCACGCTGCGCGACCCCGTGCGCGACGGCCACCTGCGACTCGACGGGCTGACCGGGCTCCAGCGCCAGCTCGCCAAGGTCGGGCTCGTCGCGACCGCCCTGCTGCTGGTCTCGGTGCTCTTCAGCGACGTGTGGCGCCGCGGCGAGCTGCTGAGCCTCTACTTCGAGCTGACGCCGACCTTCGTGCCCCGTGGCCTGATGCCGGTCACGCTCGTGACGATGACGATCGCGTGGTCGCTGCTGCTGTGGGGAGCCCTGTCGGCCGGGCCGCTGGTCAAGGTCTTCGTCGGCGCCATGTTCGGGCTGACCGGCGCGCTGTTCGTCGCGCCGAGCTCGATCAACACCAGCGACTCCTGGGTCCTCGAGCACGGGCCCACGGTGGTGAAGGTCGGCTACTACACCGTCCTGGGCTGCGTCGTCGTCTCCGCGCTCCTCCACCCCCTGAACCGCGTGCGCCGCTGGGGCACCCTCGTCCTCCAGGTCGTCTCGCTGCTGGCGGTCGTCGCGTTCTTCCTCGGCGACCTCGCGGTCCACGTGGCCTACGTCGACCAGGGCTTCGACTCCACCACCCAGTCGCTGGTCGGCGGCGCGATCAACGAGATCGACTCCTTCCTGGTACCGCTCGTCTACGCCGCCGCGGTGGCGGTCGTGAAGTTCGGTCTCGACGTGTCGACCAGCATCACCAGCGGGCTCGACGAGCTCTCGCTGCGCGCGCTGCGCTGGGTCGTCCTGGCGCTGGTGCTGGTCAAGCTGTGGTTCGTGCTCGTCTCGCGCTGGGACTACTGGCTGACCTACGCGTCCGGGCGCGGCCCCTCGGTCGTGCGCACGCTGGTGTCGCTGGTGCTGCTGGCGCTGGTCGTCTGGCTCGTCACACGCTTCACCGTCACCCCGGACTTCGGGACCGCACGGGAGCGACTCATCTACGGCTCCAGCGTCGGCTTCGCGCTGACCTTCCTCGTCGTCGTCACCGCCTCGTGCGCCGGCATCTTCGCGGTCACGGTCGTCCGGACCGACCGTGTGCCCGGCTTCGTCGGCTGGTTCACCGGGGACTGGCTCGTCGAGTGGGGCACCGTCGCCGTCGCGGTCGTCGCCCTCGCGGTGGGGACCTGGCTGCTGCGACGGGCCCGTCGTACGACGTTGGGAGCGGAGCTCGGCTCCGGCCTGGTCGTGGTCGCGGCCTGGGCGCTTCCCTCGCTGCTCGTCGCGCAGGCGGGGCTGACCGCCGGCTTCCAGGACCAGCTCTTCGACGTGGCGATCACCCTGCTGGTGCTGGGCGCCCTGCTGGTCTGGTGGCGCCGCTGGGAGGGACCCGGGCTGGTGTCGCTGGCGGCGATCACGATCTTCGCCTGGCTGGTGATGAGCCGCGGCGACTACATCGCCTTCCTCGGCTCGGTCCTGGGGCTGCCCGCGATCGTGGTGACCGTCTTCGGCATCGCCTACGTCGTGGCGAGCGACGCCGGCTTCACCGCGACCAGCAGCCGCCGACTGCCACAGGGCTCACGCGTGCTGCTCTTCGTGGGCTACCTGCTCTTCTCCGTCACGATCCTGCACTGGGACGCCGCGAGCCACGGACAGACGCCCGACGCGCAGCTCAACGCCGCGTTCTACTACCTCGGCATCCCGATCGCGGCGTGGCTGCTGGGGCGCCAGCTGGTGCCGCGCGCCGACGACCTCGTCGAGGACGAGGACGAGGTCGAGCCCGAGGGCAGCCCTCAGGCCGCGTCCACCTTGCGGTGACCCACGAGCACGACGCCCTCGACCACCTTGACGTCGTAGGCCGGCACCGAGACGTGGGCGTCGTCGAGGCACTTGCCGCTGCGCAGGTCGAAGGCGTGCTTGTGGGCGGGCGATGCGACGAACGGGACGTCGCCGCGGGTGCCGACGATCCCGCGGGCGATCATCGAGGCCTTCGCGAAGGGGTCGTGGTTGCCCAGGGCGTAGACGTGGTCGTCGGTCGTGCGGAAGATCGCGATGGCCTGGCCGTGGACCAGCGCGGTCACCCCACGCTCGACCTCGAGCTCGGCCACCCGGCAGACCGGTTGCCACTCCTCTGCGTAAGGGGAGCGAGGCGCCATCGCGACCTCCTTTCGTGATCTGGAACATAGGGGCCCCGTGTGTGGGCCCTGTTTCGTCGTGTAACAGCCGTGAAACGAAAACCTGACAACACCCGCACGCGCCCTCACCTGCGAGGATCGGGCGCATGACGGTGACGCGGTCCTTGCTGCTCTTCGCCCTCGCGGCGTTCGCCGAGATCGGTGGCGCCTGGCTGGTCTGGCAGGGCGTCCGGGAGCACCGCGGCTGGGTCTGGATCGGCGCCGGCGTCATCGCGCTCGGCCTCTACGGCTTCGTCGCGACGCTCCAGCCGGACGCCGAGTTCGGCCGCATCCTCGCCGCCTACGGCGGGGTGTTCGTGGCCGGCTCGCTCGCCTGGGGCATGGTCGTCGACGGCTTCCGGCCCGACCGCTTCGACGTCATCGGCGCGCTCGTCTGCCTGGTCGGGGTCGCGGTGATCATGTATGCCCCGCGCCCGTCCTGACCACGGCTCCTAGGCTGACCCCGTGCCTGCCGCCGTCGTGATCCTCGCCGCCGGGTCGGGCACCCGTGTCGGCGCTGCTGTCAACAAGGTCCTGCTCCCCCTCCTCGACCGTCCGGTGCTCGCCTGGTCGGTGCGCGACGCCCTCGCCGCTCCCGACGTACGGCGGGTGCTGCTGGTCGTGCGCGACGGCGAGCAGGAGGCCGTGGCGACGGCCCTCGAGCCGTTCCTCGGCGACGGCGAGGTCGGACTGGTGGTCGGCGGGGCCGCGCGCCACGACTCGGAGTGGGCGGCGCTCCAGGCGCTCGCCCCCGAGATCGCCTCCGGCGCTGTCGACGTGGTCGCGATCCACGACGGGGCCCGGCCGCTGGCCGGCCAGGCCCTGCTCACGGCCGTCCTCGAGGCCGCCCGCGAGCACGGTGGGGCCATCCCCGTGGTCCCGCTGGCCGGCGTGGTCAGTCGGTCAGGCTCCCCGCTGCCGAGCGGGCAGCCCTGCGGGGTGCAGACTCCCCAGGCGTTCGCAGCGCCGGCGCTGCTGGCCGCCTACGAGCAGGCGGAGGCGGCGGGCTTCGGCGGCACCGACACCGCGAGCTGCCTCGAGCGATTCGGTTCGGTCAGCATCCAGGCGGTCCGCGGCTCCGCGCGCAACCTCAAGATCACCTTCCCCGAGGACGTCGCGGTCGCCGAGGCGCTCACGCAGGACGTCACTCAGGCTGGGTGAGGGCAGCCAGGACGGCGAGGTCGTCCAGCGACCCGACGCGACGCGCTTGCGGCGGCGCCTCGACGTACTCGACGGGGAAGCGGGTCGCCAGGGCCGCCACGAGCGCGGTGAAGTCCAGGCTCGGCAGCTCCTCGAGCGCCGCGACCACCCCTGCGGGCAGCACCACCGGGGAGCAGATCGTGAGCAGCCCGTCGCGGTCGACGGTCTCGCCGACCACACCGTCGACGACGCCCTTGACGGTGTCGGTGACCGGGCGGACCCCCACGACGACCGCCGAGGTCGCCGCAGCCCGTTCGAGGCAGGCGGTGATGAACCAGCCGGGCGTCATCGGGCACAGGCTGTCGTGCAGGACGAAGGGCTCGCCCGCGTCGACCAGGCCGGCCCACTCCGTGCCGAGGTCCACCGGCGTCACGCCGGACTCCCCCAGCGCCCAGGCCGCGCAGGTCACGAGGGCCTCGCCGTGGAGCAGTGCGAACGGCAGCGAGCCTCGCCCCTGCTCGATCACGGCGCCGAGGGCCGGCGTGGGTTCGTCGTCGTACATCGTCATGGTGGCGCCACTCTAGGCCGGGCACGACGAAGGCCCCCGGCACGGTGCCGGGGGCCTTCGGTCGACGCGGGTGGAACAGGTGCTGGGTGGATCAGGAGGCGAGGACCTCGTCGAGGATGGCCTCGGCCTTGTCCTCGTTGGTGTGCTCGGCCAGCGCCAGCTCGGAGACGAGGATCTGGCGAGCCTTGGCCAGCATCCGCTTCTCACCGGCGGACAGGCCGCGGTCACGCTCACGGCGCCACAGGTCGCGGACGACCTCGGACACCTTCATGACGTCACCGCTGTGCAGCTTCTCGAGGTTGGCCTTGTAGCGGCGCGACCAGTTGGTCGGCTCCTCGACGTGCGCGGCACGGAGGACGTCGAACACCCGGTCGAGGCCCGCCTTGTCAACCACGTCGCGAACGCCGACCAGGTCCAGGTTGCACGAGGGAACCCGCACGACGAGGTCCTGCTGAGCGACGATCCGGAGAACGAGGTACTCCCGGTCCTCCCCCTTGATCTGCCGCGTCTCGATGTCCTCGATGATGGCGGCCCCATGGTTCGGGTAGACGACCGTTTCGCCGACTGTGAAAGTCATATTGCGCTGTTCCCCTTTGCTTCGGTGACCCAATCTTAGCACGCTCTCAGGTGGCTCGAAGTCGCGTTTCCGCAGGTCAGAGCCGTATTCGGCACTTGACAGAACGCGGGACAATGTGGTGCGGACCACGTTCCGGGGATGCCCAAGGGGGCATCGATGCCACGTCGTTTCCGACGAATCCGCAGGTGAACGGCCCTGTCGGGGCGTCGCGGGCGCGGAGGACGCCGGTCGTGGTCGATACTGCGTGGCATGGTCGCGATCCGCCGACGACGTCGGAGCGAGGACGGCGAGGAGTCCGTTGAGGAGCCCCCGCCGGCTCCCGACGCGACCGAACCCGAGCCGCTCCCCGAGTCCCCCTCCGAGTCCGAGCAGGAGCCGGACGACGAGCCGGGCCAGCCGTTCTCGCTGGGCAACCTGACCCCCGTGCTGCTGCTGCGGGCGGTCCATCCCCGCCAGGCACTGGTGACCGCCCTGGCCCTGGCCGTGGCCGCCGCGCTCGCCGGGCGACCGTCCCGCGAGCTGCTCCTCGTCTTCGGCACCGTCCTGGTCGGGCAGTCCTGCCTGGGCTGGTTCAACGACCTGATCGACCGTGGCCGCGACGCCCGGCACCAGGCCGCCGGCAAGCCGGTCGCCGACGGCCGGCTCGACCCGGGCACCGTCTGGTTCGTCCTGGCGATCGGGGTGTTTGTCGTCGTACCGCTCTCGATCGGCAACGGCGTCTACGCCGGCTCGGCGTACCTGATCTCGCTCGCCGTCGCCGTCCTCGGCTCCTGGATCTGGGTCCGGAAGCGGTTCTTCTCGTGGGTGCCGTGGGCCGCGTCGTTCGGCCTGTTCCCCGCATTCCTCTCGTACGGCGGATGGGGCGGCCAGGACAACGGCTCCCCGCCCGAGATCTCGGTGACGGTCCTGGCCGCGGCCCTCGGCATCGGCGTGCACTTCCTGCGGGCGCTGTGGGGCCTCGTGCCGGACCAGGCCGACGGGTGGACGTACCTGCCGCTGCGGCTCGGCCGCCGGCTCGGCGCCTCGCGACTGCTGGTCGTGTCCGGCGTCTACACGCTCGGCACGCTGGTGGGCCTGGCGTTCGCGGCGACCTCGGTCGGTCTCGCCCAGTAGGGCTACTACTCTGTCCGCCATGCATCTGCGACGCTCGCTCGCGCTCACGGTGGGAGCCCTCGTCCTGGCCCTGTCCTCGTGCGGTTTCGACCTCGCGACCGACGTGCCGTACCTTCCTTCTCCGCGATCAGATCGTCGAAGGCTCGCTTCGCCGTACTGTGGTCGGCTTCCTGGACCTT
>NZ_JANNML010000181.1:0-15875 GCF_031397825.1 Nocardioides sp. | reverse complement strand
ATCGCCGAGCCTGCCAGGAGGCGGCTCTCCTCAGTGGCACCCATCCTCACCGCGAACCTCTCGGGCTCGTTACCGGCGATCTGCGCAGCCGTCTCAACCACGTAGACGCCGCGGCGACGACCGTCGTTCGAGACCTCGGCCCACACTCGGTCAATCAGCGGCTCGAGGGCCACGCCCCCGGCCGCCCCGACGACTGCACCGACGGGGCCGCCCACGGCAGCGCCCGCGAGCCCGCCCAGTCCCGCGGCAACCGCTCGCTGAGGCAGGTTGTTCTTGCTGTCGGAGGAACTTTCCATCGGCCGTGACCTGCCCCTAGGCCTCGCTCGGGAACTTGACCCCGGTGTTCGCGTGGCATCGGTAGCCATTTACGTGCTTTGCGAGGTACTGCTGGTGGTGGTCCTCGGCGTAGTAGTACGTCGGCACCTCGCGCACCTCGGTGGTGATCTCGCCCAGACCGCGACGGGCCAGCTCGGCGCCGTAGACGTCGGTCAGCTCACGGGCCACCTTCTCCTGCTCGGGGGAGGTGAAGTAGATCGCGGAGCGGTACTGCGTGCCGACGTCGTTGCCCTGGCGCATCCCCTGCGTGGGGTCGTGGACCTCGAAGAAGCGCTTCACCAGGTCGGCGAAGGAGACCTGCGCGGGGTCGAAGACGACGCGCACGGCCTCGGTGTGCGCGGTGCGGCCCGAGCAGACCTCGTCGTACGACGGGTGCGGGGTGTGCCCTCCGGCGTAGCCCACCGACGTCGACCAGACACCCGGCAGCTGCCAGTAGATCTCCTCGGCGCCCCAGAAGCAGCCGAGCCCGAAGAGCGCGACCTCGTAGCCCGCGGGAGCCTCGTCGGTGACGACCGGCGTGCCGAGCACGACGTGCTTGTCGGTGAGGTGGAAGTTGCGCTCGCTGCGACCGGGCAGGGCCTGGTCGGGGGCGACGAGCTCGGTCTTGGTGCGCGAGAAGAACACGGTGACTCCTTCGGTCGGTCTGTCCAGTGTGCAACACCGCCAAGGGCCCGATCCTTCCCCGTCCGGGCACCGCTAGCCTCGGAGGATGAGCGAGCAGCAGCACATCACCAAGTCCGGCTTCGAGACGCGTGCGATCCACGCCGGCTACGAGCCCGACCCGACGACCGGGGCGGTCATCCCGCCGATCTACGCGACGTCGACCTACAAGCAGGACGGCGTCGGCGGCCTGCGCGGCGGCTACGAGTACAGCCGCTCCGCCAACCCGACCCGCACCGCCCTCGAGGGCGTCCTGGCGGCGCTCGAGGAGGGCGAGAAGGGCTTCGCCTTCGCCTCCGGCCTCGCCGCCGAGGACACCCTGGTCCGCACCACCTGCCGCCCCGGCGACCACGTGGTCATCCCCGACGACGCCTACGGCGGCACCTTCCGGCTCTTCGACAAGGTCGAGCAGGCCTGGGGCGTCGAGCACAGCCCCGCGGCCGTCTCCGACATCGACGCCGTGCGTGCGGCGATCCAGCCCGGCCGCACCAAGCTGGTGTGGGTCGAGACGCCGACCAACCCGCTGCTCAACATCGGGGACATCGAGGCGCTGGCCGCGGTCGCCCACGACGCCGGCGCCCTGCTCGTCGTCGACAACACCTTCGCCTCGCCCTACCTCCAGCAGCCGCTCACCCTCGGCGCCGACGTGGTGGTGCACTCGACGACCAAGTACGTCGGCGGACACTCCGACGTGGTCGGCGGCGCCCTGGTCGTGCGCGACCTCGACCTCGCCGAGCAGGTGACCTTCCACCAGAACGCCATCGGTGCCGTGCCCGGCCCCTTCGACGCGTTCCTCACCCACCGCGGCGTCAAGACGCTCGGCGTACGCATGGACCGCCACTGCGACAACGCCGAGAAGATCGTCGACTTCCTCTCCGGGCACCGGTCGATCGCGCAGGTGATCTACCCCGGTCTCGCGGAGCACCCCGGCCACGCGGTGGCGAGCCGGCAGATGAAGCGCTACGGCGGGATGATCTCCTTCCGCGTCACCGGTGGCGAGGCGCAGGCGCTGGCCGTCTGCGAGCGCACCGAGGTCTTCACGCTGGGCGAGTCGCTCGGCGGCGTCGAGTCGCTCATCGAGCACCCGGGTCGCATGACCCACGCCAGCGTCGCCGGCACCGACCTCGAGGTGCCCGCCGACCTGGTGCGCCTCAGCGTCGGCATCGAGACCGTCGAGGACCTGCTGGCGGACCTCGACCGTGCACTCGGCTGACCTGACGATCTGCGTCGACTTCGGCTCGACCTTCACCAAGGCCTCGCTGGTCGACCTGGCTGAGGGGCGCATCGTCGCCGCGGCCGAGCACCCCACCACGCTGCCCTCGGCCAGCGGTGAGGGCGACGTCCTCGACGCCTACGACGCCTGCCTGGCCGCGCTCGTCGCGACCGACCCGCGGGCGGCCGACGCACCGGTGCTCGCCTGCTCCAGCGCCGGCGGCGGCCTGCGGATCGCCGTGGTCGGCAACGAGGAGCTCGTCACGGCCGAGGCTGGTCGACGCGTGGCGCTGTCCAGCGGCGGAAAGGTCGTGGGGGTCGTGGCTGCCGGTGCGAGTCGTGTGCCGCAGCCTGCGGTCTACCGCGACCTCAGGCACACGACCCGACCCGACGTCGTCCTCCTCACCGGCGGCACCGACGGCGGCAACAGCGAGGTGCTGCTGCGGGCCGCAGCCGACCTGGTCGACAGCGGCTGGAGCGGCCCCGTCGTGGTCGCAGGCAACGCCGAGGCAGCGGCCGAGGTGGCCGCGGTCCTGGCCGACGTGCCGCACGTGATCACCGACAACGTCGTGCCCCGCATCGGTGTCCTCGAGCCCGCCGGTGCCCGTGCCGCGATCCGCGAGGTGTTCCTCTCCCACGTCATCGGCGGCAAGCACCTGAGCAGCCGCACGACCGCCAGGGGTGACACCTTCGTCGCGATGGTCCGCGGGGCGACCCCCGACGTGGTGCTCACCGGGGTCGAGCTCCTGGCCAACGGCCTCGACAGCGAGCGCCCCGGGGCCGGTGACGTGGTGGTCGTCGACGTCGGAGGAGCCACGACCGACGTGCACTCCGTCGTCGAGGTCGACCCGGAGGACGCCGGGCTCTCCCGCGAGGTGGTCGCCACCACCCCCGTCACGCGGACCGTCGAGGGCGACCTGGGCATGCGCTGGTCGGCGCTGAGCACCGTCGAGGCCGACGCCAGCCAAGGGGCCGGCCCCGGCGCCACCCCCCACGAGGAGCTCCTCGCCGCGGCCCGTCGTCGCACCGAGGACCCGGCCTTCGTGCCCGCCACGGACGCCGAGCTCGACGCGGACGAGGCGATCGCGCGGGCCGCTGTCGGCCTGGCACTGCGTCGCCACGCCGGGCGCTCCAAGGTCGTCGTCGGACCCAGCGGCCGGGTCGTCGAGCGCTCCGGCAAGGACCTGCGCGAGGTCGACCTGCTCGTCGGGTCGGGAGGCGTGCTGCGCCACGGACGTGAGGGCGTCTCCGAGCGGGTCCTCGCCGGCAGCGTCGGTGCCGACCTGGAGGGCGGGTGGCAGCTGCCGGAACGAGCCCGCGTGGTCGTCGACACGGCGTACGTCCTGGCGGCCGTGGGGCTGCTCGCGGACGCCCACCCGGAGGCGGCCTACCGCCTCGCCCGACGCCTGATCGACCCCGTCGCTGATCTAGTCTGACGCCGTGAGCAACGACGACCCCACGCCCGCAGTGCCTGAGGAGTCCGACGACTCACGACGCCGGCTGCTGCCGCGTCGACCGCGTGGCGCGGACGCGCTCGTCGACGCCCAGTCCAGCGAGGAGCGCATCACCCAGCGCCTGGCCCAGCAGTGGGCGGCGATGCGCGAGGAGCGGCGGCCTGAGCCCGCCCCGATCGCCGCCGGCCGGTCCAACTTCAGTCGGGCCCAGGTCCCGTGGGGTCTCGACCTCGCCGCGGCCTGGGGCTGGCGCTTCCTGGTGATCATCGCGGCCGGCTTCGTGCTGGTGAAGGCGGTCGCGTTCTTCTCGGTCATCGTGCTGCCAGCCGCCATCGCGCTGCTGATCGCCGCGCTGGTGAGCCCCGTCGTCGGCTGGATGAGCAGGCACCACGTGCCGCGTGGCCTGGCCGCGATCGTCGTGGTCCTCGGCGGCATAGGTTTCGTCGGGGCGCTGCTCACCTTCGCCGGCCAGCAGGTCGCCAACGGCGCCAACGACCTCGCCGACTCCACGGTCGAGGGCCTGGGGCAGATCAAGACCTGGCTCAAGGACGGCCCCCTCAACGCCAGCGACTCCCAGATCAACGACTGGATCAACCAGGCGCAGGACGCGATCACCAGCCGCACCGAGAACGGCGAGTTCCTCAGCCAGGTCACCGAGGTCGGCACGACGATCGGCCACGTGGTCGCCGGGTTCTTCATCGTGCTGTTCTCCAGCTACTTCTTCCTCGCCGACGGCGACCGCATCTGGGCCTGGTTCGTCCGCCTCTCGCCGCGGGCGGCCCGCCAGCACGTCGACAGCTCGGGACGGGTCGCGTGGATCTCGCTCACCCAGTTCGTCCGGGCCACGGTGCTGGTCGCGCTGGTCGACGCGGTCGGGATCATCATCGGCGCCGCGATCCTCCAGGTGCCCTTCGTGCTCGCCATCGGCGTGCTGGTCTTCCTCGGCGCCTTCATCCCGATGGTCGGCGCGACCGTCGCCGGGGTCGTGGCCGTCCTGGTCGCCCTGGTCGACCAGGGCCCGATCACGGCCCTGCTGATGCTCGGCGTCGTGGTCCTCGTCCAGCAGGTCGAGGGTCACGTGCTCCAGCCGTTCCTCATGGGCCGCTGGGTCTCGGTCCACCCCCTCGGCGTCATCTTCGCGATCGGCGCCGGCGTCCTCGTGGCCGGCATCGCCGGCGCGCTCGTCGCCGTACCTCTCGCAGCCGCGGCCAACGCCGTCGTCCAGCACCTCGCTGCCAACACCTCGCCGGGGGACGACCCGGTCGAGGAGCTCCAGGAGGACTACGAGGAGACCGGGGCGAGAGCCTCGGTCGAGCCGGAGGGCTCCGATGACTGACGTCACCGCCGGCGTCACGCTCGCCGACATCGAGGCCGCCCGCTCGGTGCTCCAGGGCGTGACCATCCAGACCCCGATCGAGGAGTCGCGCTGGCTCTCCGCGCTGGCCGGCGGCCCGGTGCTGCTCAAGTGCGAGAACCTCCAGCGCACCGGGTCGTTCAAGGCCCGCGGCGCCTACCTCCGCATCTCGCGTCTGACCCCCGAGGAACGCTCCCGCGGGGTCGTCGCCGCCTCCGCCGGCAACCACGCCCAGGGCGTCGCCCTGGCCGCGAGCCTGCTCGGGATCAGGTCGACCGTCTTCATGCCCGAGGGTGCGCCGATCCCCAAGGAGAAGGCGACGCGGGCCTACGGCGCCGACGTGGTCTTCGAGGGCCGTTTCCTCGAGGACTCCCTCAGGGCTGCCCGCGCGTTCGAGGCCGAGACCGGCGCGGTGCTGATCCACCCCTTCGACCACGTCGACATCGTCGCGGGCCAAGGCACCTGCGGGATCGAGGTCGTCGAGCAGGTCCCCGACCTGAGGACGGTGCTCGTGCCGACCGGCGGGGGAGGGCTGCTCGCCGGCATGGCGATCGCGATCAAGTCGCTGCGCCCCGACGTCCGCGTCGTCGGCGTGCAGGCGGCGGGCGCCGCTGCCTACCCCGCGTCGCTCGCCCAGGGACACCCGGTGGCGCTGACCACGATGAAGACCATGGCCGACGGCATCGCAGTGGGCCTGCCCGGTGAGGTCACGTTCGCCGCCGTGCGTGACTACGTCGACGACATCATCACGGTCTCGGAGGAGTCGATGTCACGGGCGCTGCTCGCGCTCGTCGAGCGGGCCAAGATGATCGTCGAGCCGGCCGGCGGTGCGGCCGTCGCGGCGATGCTCGACCATCCGACCGCCTTCGAGACCCCGGCCGTCGCGGTGCTCTCGGGCGGCAACATCGACCCGCTGCTGCTCGGCAAGGTCATCCGGCACGGGATGGCGGCCGCCGGACGCTACCTCAACCTGCGGGTCAACATCCCCGACACCCCGGGCGGGCTCGCCCGACTGCTGGGCGAGGTCGGCGACGCCGGTGCCAACGTGCTCGAGGTGATGCACGAGCGGATCTCGCCGGCGCTGCACCTCGACGAGGTCGAGGTCCACCTCCAGCTCGAGACGCGCGGCGAGCCGCACGCCGAGCGGGTGCTGACCCGGCTGCGGGCGTGCGGCTACCGCGTCTTCGAGTGACTCAGGACCCGGTGTAGGGCGTCGCCTCGACGATGACGACCTCGAGCATCTTGCCGTTGGGCGCCTCGTAGGAGACGGTCTCGCCCGTCTTGTGTCCGTTGATGGCCGAGCCGAGCGGCGACTGGGGCGAGTAGGCGGTCAGGCCCTCGGGCTCGATCTCGCGGGCGCCGAGGAGGAACGTCTCGGTCTCGTCGTCGGCGTCGCCGACGAAGCGGTAGGTCACGACCATGCCGGGCTGGACGATCCCGTCGTCGGAGGGCGTCTCGCCGACCTCGGCGCGACGGAGCATGTCCTCGAGCTGGAGGATCCGGCCCTCGAGCTTGCCCTGCTCCTCGCGGGCGGCGTGGTAACCGCCGTTCTCCTTGAGGTCTCCCTCGTCGCGCGCCGCGCTGATGCGGGCGATGACCTCTTCGCGCACGGGCCCCTTGAGGTTGGCGAGCTCGGCGGTGAGCTTGTCGAAGGCGTCCTGGGTGAGCCACACGGTGCCGGGAACGGACTGCTGCGTCATGGGGGTACTCCTGTGCTGCTTGATGTACGACGGTCGGACCCGCCGGGTGTTTCAGGAAGCGATGCCCGGTCCGGCGGCCACGACGTGGCGCTGCGCGGACGATCTCGGGCCCTCTCCTGGACGGCCCGGTGGGACGGTCAGAACGATGAGTCTAGCAACGGGCGCCCAGATCGCAGGTTCGAGCGCGATCAGCGGGGTCGGGTCTGGCCCTCGGCGGTGCAGCCGATGGACTCGACAGAGGTGGCCAGGCGCTCCGTGCGCACCGTCTGCTCGATCCGGTTGCCGGCCGCCGGGTCGGGGACGAAGGAGAGCTCTCCGACCACGGTGTGGTCCTCGGCGAAGGCGCGCAGCAGGCAGGTGGCCTCGACCGAGTCGTCGGCGAGCTCGATCTGCAGGACTGCCGTCGCGGTGTGGTCGTCGACCACGTCGAAGGAGATCAGCTCCGAGTCCACCGCCGGGGTGGCGTGCAGCCAGGAGGTCCAGGCCAGCCAGGACAGGAAGAGGACGGAGACGGCGACCGACGCGATCAGCACGCCCCGGCGGCGCCACGGCGAGGGGGCGCCGTAGCGGTCGGTCAGCACGGTCGCGGAGGCACCCGGATCGGCGGAGGGGGGAGTCTGCGGGCTCACCCCACCAGCGTGACACCTACGATGTAACCATGCCGCAGCACCCTCCTGCCGGCGCCCGATCGGGCCTCCGGCTGATGCACGTGCACGCCCACCCCGACGACGAGTCGAGCAAGGGCGCCGCCTCCACCGCCAAGTACGTCGCCGAGGGCGTGGACGTCCACGTCGTCACCTGCACCGGTGGCGAGCGTGGGTCGATCCTCAACCCCAAGATGGACCGCCCCGACATCCTCGCGAACATCACCGAGGTGCGCCGCCAGGAGATGGAGCGCGCCCGCGACATCCTCGGCGTGCGCCAGGACTGGCTCGGCTTCGTCGACTCCGGCTGGCCCGAGGGCGACCCCAAGCCCCCGCTGCCCGAGGGCTGCTTCGGGCTGGTCCCGCTCGAGGAGGCCACCGAGCCCCTGGTCCGGTTGATCCGCTCCTTCAAGCCCCACGTGGTCACGACGTACGACGAGCGCGGGGGCTACCCCCACCCCGACCACATCAAGTGCCACGAGGTCTCCGTCGCGGCGTTCGAGGCCGCGGGCGACCCGGACCGCTTCCCCGACGCAGGCGAGCCCTGGCAGCCCCTCAAGCTCTACTACCACCACTCGTTCAACCGCGAGCGCATGCAGAGGCTGCACGACGCGATGATCGCCCATGGCCTGGAGTCCCCGTGGGGGGAGCGGCTCCAGGAGTGGAAGCCCGAGCCCGAGTGGGACGCCCGCGTCACCACGAAGGTCCCGTGCGGGGACTACTTCGGCGTGCGCGACCAGGCGCTGCTGGCCCACGCCACCCAGATCGACCCCGACGGCTTCTGGTTCGCGCTGCCGCGCGAGATCCAGGAGAAGGTGTGGCCGACCGAGGACTTCGAGCTCGTGACGAGCCACGTCCCCTCCCAGGTGCCCGAGGACGACCTGTTCGCGGGCATCCTCGACCCCGCCTGAGACACTGGAGCCATGGACGCCGTGATGCCGCTGATCTTCCCCCTCGTGGAGCAGGGCCCCGAGCCCGAGGACGTGGTCGCCGGCTGGACCGCCTTCGGACTCTTCGGCCTGCTCATCCTCGCCGTGGTCATCCTCGGCTTCAGCCTCACCAAGCACCTGAAGAAGGCTGCGAGCAACGAGCAGGAAGGTCTCTTCGGCACCACGCCGGAGAAGTCCGAGCCCACCTCCACCTGATCGCCTACCGTCGACGGGTGCGCCTCCCGACGACCCGAGCCCCCCGCCGTACGGCGTGCGGTGCGGTCGCGGGCCTGCTCGCGCTGGTGCTCGGCTCGCTGACCTCCGCGGGCCCGAGTGCGGGGCAGGCGGCTGCTCCGGCGGCTGCCGCTCGCTACGCCTCGATCAAGGTCGCGACGTTCAACGTGCTCGGCAGCCAGCACACCCGCGGCCCGGGTGGCCGCGGCCCGGGGAAGGCGCGGGCCAGGATCACCAGCGACCTCGTCATCGCCAAGCGGCTCGACCTGGTGGCGTTCCAGGAGGTGCAGGCCGACCAGCTGCTGGTGCTGAAGCGCCGGCTGGCGGACCACCGCATCTGGCCGGCCTACCAGCTCGGCCGAGGCACTCTCCGGCTCCAGATCGCCTGGCGCGAGCGGGCCTTCGACCTGGTCGACCGCGGCACCCTCGTGACCAAGTTCGTCGGGCAGAACCGTCCGGTGCCCTGGGTGCTGCTGCGCCACCGTGCCTCGGGCCGACCGATCTACGTCGTGGACGTCCACAACTCACCACGAGGCCGCGAGCTCGAGCGCGACCGGGCGCTCGGACGGCAGATCAAGCTCGTCCAGCGCTTTCGTGCCACCGGTCGCACGGTCCTCGTCCTCGGGGACCTCAATGAGCGCGAGGAGGCGTTCTGCAAGGTCGTCGGGCGCACCGACCTCGTCGCCGCCAACGGTGGCTGGGTCTCCCGGAGCCGCTGCCGGCCGCCGGAGCGCGGGCTGCGGGTCGACTGGATCTTCGGCAGGGGACTGCTGGAGTTCTCCGACTACGTCGCCGACGACGGCCGACTGGTGCGCAAGGTCAGCGACCACCGGATGATCCACGCGACCGTGACGCTGCGCCACAAGCCACGCCGCTGATGGCCCTCCACGGAATGGGCCCTCGATGAGACACGTGGCGCTGGTCACCGTTATCCTTCCGTGATGCCTCGCCGACCTGCCGCCACCCGAGCCTGTCTGCTCGCGGCGACCCTCATCACCGGCGCAGCGGTCGGTGCAGGCGTCCTCAGGGCCCCCGGCCCGGTCGACGTGATGGTCGTGGAGGCCGCGTCGCGGTCGGTCGTGAGCGGCGCCGACGTCAACGCCCGCCCGGCCACCGTGTCCCGTGGTGGTGAGCGCGCGGGCGACCTCGCGCCGGCCGCCCAGACCTCGGAGCGCACCTCCGACAAGGCCCGCCGGGACCGCCCGGACGCCGGCTCGCTCGTGCGGATCCCGCGCTTCAAGGTGGCCCGGACGACCGAGCCGATCGAGAAGCTCCCGCCCGGCCCCGTGCCCGGAGACCCGTTCTCCTTCCGGATCGGCACCCTCAACATCCTCGGCAGCCAGCACAAGAGCGGCGGCACCAGCCGCGCGTCCGCGCTGGCGGGCGCCATCCAGGGCCGCGGCGTGGACATCGTCGGCCTGCAGGAGGTCCAGGACGACCAGCTCGCGGTCCTGCAGAACCAGCTCTCCGGCTACACCGTCTGGCCCGGGCAGTCCCTCGGCAACCAGGGTGTCCGGCTCCAGATCGCCTGGCGCGACTCGCTGTTCTCGCTCGTCGACACCGGCTCGATCACCACGACCTTCGACCACCAGCAGCGCCCGATCCCGTGGGTCCTGCTGGAGGATCGTGCGACGCAGGGGCAGTTCTACGTCATCGACGTGCACAACTCCCCGCGCGACCAGGAGGGGGACCGTGACTCCGCCACCGGCGAGGAGATCGCGCTCATCAACGAGCTGCGCAGCACCGGCAAGCCCGTCTTCATCGTGGGCGACATGAACGAGCACACCGAGTTCTTCTGCCGAGTCGCTGCCTCGACCGGGATGGTCGGCTCCAACGGCGCCTACTACTCCGGCGGCTGCAACACCGGTGCCGGTCCCATCAAGATCGACTGGATCCTCGGCTCGGGCGGTGAGGTCGACTTCTCCGGCCACGTCGTCGACTACGGCGACCCGATCCGCTACGCGACCGACCACGCCTTCGTGCACGCCGACGTGCAGGTCACCCCGCTCATCTCTCAGGGCTGATCTCAGGGCTGACGCTCCGCCGCGCACGACCGCCTGCCCGGCTGTCTGGACCTGGGTTTGCCGCGCCCGCCCTGAGGGCACCGGTGGTCGACGGGCCGCTGGGGGTCCGTCAGTGACGATGACCGAGGCCCTCCTGATGACGACGCGCGACGACGACCTCCACGTCGATCCCGACCGCACGCACGCGGTCCCGGACATGGCCGTCCTGCTGGACGACACCACCGGCGCCATGCCCGACTCCTCGCCCGACCAGGGCTGGCTGGGCGAGCGCTACGTGCTCGATGCCGTCGTCGGTCGTGGGGGAGTCGGTGACGTGCACCGGGCGACCGACACGCTGCTGCACCGCCCCGTCGCGGTGAAGGTGCTGCGCGAGCGCACGGCCACCGAGGTCGACCGGGTCCGCTTCCGGTCGGAGGCCCGCACGCTCGCCGCCCTCACCCACCCCGGGCTGGTGACGGTGCTCGACGTCGGCGACACCGAGGGCCGGCCCTTCCTGGTGATGGAGCTGGTCGAGGGCAGCACGCTCTCCGGGGTGCTGGCCGACGGGCCGCTCCCCGTCGCGGAGTCGGCACGCATCCTGGCCCGGGTGGCCGAGGCACTGGCCTACGCCCACGGCCGCGGCGTGGTCCACCGCGACGTCAAGCCCGGCAACGTGCTGCTCGGGGACGACGGGCGGGTCAAGCTGGCCGACTTCGGCATCGCGCGGCTCGTCGGCGACAACGTGCGGCACACGCTGCCCGGCACGTTGATCGGCACGGTCGCCTACCTCGCCCCGGAGCAGGTGACCGGCGACGAGCTCACCCAGGCCGTCGACGTCTACGCGCTGGGCCTGGTCCTCCTCGAGTCCGTGACCGGCGTCAAGGCCTACTCCGGTCCGGTGGTGGAAGCCGCGTTGGCGCGCCTGTCGCGACCTCCCCACGTGCCGGTCGAGCTCCCGGCACGCGTGCGTGACCTGGTGCACGCCATGACCGCCATCGACCCGGCACTGCGGCCCACCGCCGCCCACGTCGCCGACGAGCTCGCCCACGTCGCGCGCGAGGAGCGTGGCGCCGGTCTGCCGTTGCCGTCCGCCGCGCTGGCCGGACGACGCTGGTCCTCCCGCCCGGGCCTCGCGGCCGCCGCCGTGCTCGTCGCGCTCGCCCTCGCAGCCGGCAGCGGGCTGCTCGGCGGGGGAGCACCGAGCGAGGCCGACCGGCCCTCGTCCGCAGCCTCCATGGCGACGACCGGTGCGTCCTCGCCCACCGCAACCCTTCGTCGTACGACGAACGGGGGCGGCGCGCAGGCCGCGCCGACGCAGGAGGTGGCCGCGGCCGCGACCCGGACTGGTCCGCGTCAGGGCGACCAGCAGGGCTCGAGGCCCGTGGCCAAGGGACCGGCCAAGGCGAAGCACGGGGCCCAGGGACACGGCGCGAACAAGGCCGAGCGGAAGGGCAGGGCCAAGGCCAAGGGCACGTCGAAGGGCGGGTCGAAGGGCAAGGGCCGCCGCTGACGGAGGCGTCGTTTCGGTGACCGCACCCGGGACTCGATAGGTTGGGGGGCGATGACCACCGCTTCCGACCCCCGCCCCCGCCGTACCTTCGCGGTCATCAGCCACCCCGACGCCGGCAAGTCGACGCTGACCGAGGCGCTCGCGCTGCACGCGCACGTCATCTCCGAGGCCGGCGCGGTGCACGGCAAGGCCGGGCGTCGTGGGACGGTCTCGGACTGGATGGAGATGGAGCGGGCGCGCGGGATCTCGATCACCTCGGCCGCGCTGCAGTTCGACTACCGCGACCACGTGGTCAACCTGGTCGACACTCCCGGTCACTCCGACTTCTCCGAGGACACCTACCGGGTGCTCTCCGCCGTCGACTCGGCCGTGATGCTGGTCGACGCCGCCAAGGGCCTCGAGCCGCAGACGCTCAAGCTCTTCCAGGTGTGCGCCCACCGCGGGATCCCGGTCATCACCGTGATCAACAAGTGGGACCGTCCCGGCCTCGACGCCCTCGAGCTGATGGACGAGATCGAGAAGGAGATCGGCCTCAAGCCGACGCCCCTGACCTGGCCGGTCGGGCAGTCCGGCGACTTCCACGGCGTGCTCGA
The DNA here is from genome assembly GCF_031397825.1 of Nocardioides sp. Classification (GTDB taxonomy): domain Bacteria; phylum Actinomycetota; class Actinomycetes; order Propionibacteriales; family Nocardioidaceae; genus Nocardioides. The sequence continues at coordinate 3,246 of NZ_JANNML010000181.1, read as the reverse complement.
CCGCCGCAGCGGCCAGTTCATCCACTTCACCCGCACGGCCGGCGGCGCGACGCGGGCGCCGGAGAAGGTCGTCACACCCGACGAGGCCGAGGCCGTCGCCGGCGACGCCTGGGCCGCTGCCCTCGAGGGCCACGAGCTCCTCGAGATGGACGGCGGCGACCACGACCAGGAGCAGTTCCTGGCCGGTCGCACCACCCCGGTCCTCTTCGCCTCCGCCCTGCAGAACTTCGGCGTCGCCCAGCTCCTCGAGATCCTCCTGGAGCTGGCGCCGGCCCCGTCGGCCACGCCGGCGGTGGACGGGTCGCTGCGCGCGGTCGACGACGAGTTCAGCGCGTTCGTCTTCAAGGTCCAGTCGGGCATGGACGCCGCCCACCGCGACCGGCTCGCCTACGCACGGGTCTGCTCGGGCGTCTTCCAGCGCGGCATGGTGGTCCAGCACGGCGAGACCGGCAAGCCCTTCGCGACCAAGTACGCCCAGGCGGTCTTCGGTCGTGAGCGCACCGTCGTCGAGACCGCGTTGCCCGGCGACATCGTGGGGCTGGTCAACGCCTCGGCCCTGCGGGTGGGCGACACGATCTACGAGGGCCGGGCGGTGCAGTACCCGCCCATCGCCAGCTTCGCCCCCGAGCACTTCATGTCGGCCCGCGCCGCCGACACCGGCCGCTACAAGCAGTTCCGTCGTGGCATCGAGCAGATGGACCAGGAGGGCGTGGTCCAGGTCCTGCGCTCCGACCTGCGTGGCGACCAGTCGCCGGTGCTCGCCGCGGTCGGCCCCATGCAGTTCGAGGTCGTGACGGCGCGCATGGAGAGCGAGTTCAAGGCCGCCATCAAGCTCGACCGGCTCGACTTCCAGCTCGCCATGCTGACCGACCTCGAGGGCTCCCAGGTCCTCAACGGCGTGCGCGGCGTCGAGGTCATGCGCCGCTCGGACGGCGCGTGGCTGGCGCTCTTCCCCGACAAGTGGCGGGCCCACACCGCGGCCCGCGACAATCCCGACATCTTCCTCGAGGCCCTGCCCGCCAGCGGCGGCTGAGACCTCGCACACCCCAGACTCTGCCGCGACCGCGGCCCAGACACATCCGCACCACGTCAGAACCAGATCGGAGCTCACCATGAGCCATCCCCACCCTGAGCTGCACAAGCCGCCCGCACTCCCGAAGGGCGGCCTGCGCGTCGTCGCGCTCGGCGGCCTCGGCGAGATCGGTCGCAACATGACCGTCTTCGAGCACGAGGGCAAGCTGCTCGTCGTCGACTGCGGGGTGCTCTTCCCCGAGGAGCACCAGCCCGGCGTCGACGTGATCCTGCCCGACTTCAGCTGGATCCGGGACCGCCTCGACTCCATCGTCGGCATCGTGCTCACGCACGGCCACGAGGACCACATCGGCGGCGTCCCCTACCTCCTGCGCGAGCGCAAGGACATCCCGCTCATCGGCTCCAAGCTCACGCTGGCGCTGATCACCGAGAAGCTGAAGGAGCACCAGATCCGGCCGGTCCGCAACGAGGTCGCCGAGGGTGACCGCTCGTCGTACGGGCCGTTCGACCTGGAGTTCCTCGCGGTCAACCACTCCATCCCCGACGGTCTCGCGGTCGCGATCCGCACCGCGGCCGGCCTCGTGCTGGCCACCGGCGACTTCAAGATGGACCAGTTCCCCCTCGACAAGCGCATCACCGACCTGCGCGGCTTCGCGCGGCTCGGTGAGGAGGGGGTCGACCTGTTCATGACCGACTCCACCAACGCCGAGGTGCCGGGCTTCACGACGTCCGAGCGCGACCTGTCGCCGGCCATCGAGCAGGTCTTCCGCACCGCGCCCCGCCGGGTCATCGTGTCCAGCTTCGCCAGCCACGTGCACCGCATCCAGCAGGTGCTCGACACCGCGCACGCCCACGGCCGCAAGGTCTCCTTCGTCGGGCGCTCCATGGTCCGCAACATGGGCGTGGCCAAGGACCTGGGCTACCTCAAGGTCCCCGACAACCTCATCGTGCCGCTCGACCAGCTCGAGCGGATGCCCCCCAACAAGGCCACGCTGATCTGCACCGGCTCGCAGGGCGAGCCGCTCGCCGCGCTCTCGCGGATGGCCAGCCGCGACCACAAGATCCGCGTGGGGGAGGGCGACACGATCCTGATGGCCAGCTCGGTCATCCCCGGCAACGAGAACGCCATCTCCAACGTCATCAACGGCCTGACCCGCTGGGGCGCCAACGTCGTGCACAAGGGCAACGCCAAGGTGCACGTCTCGGGCCACGCCAGCGCCGGTGAGCTCGTCTACTGCTACAACATCGTCAAGCCGCGCAACGTGATGCCGATCCACGGCGAGTACCGCCACCTGCGCGCCAACGCCGACCTCGCCATCAGCACCGGCATGGACCCCAAGACGGTCGTGCTCGCCGAGGACGGCGTCGTCGTCGACCTCGTGGACGGCAAGGTCTCGGTCACCGGCAAGGTGGCCGCCGGCAACATCTACGTCGACGCGCAGACCGTCGGTGGAGTCACCGAGGCGACCCTCAAGGACCGGCGCACGCTGGCCGAGGAGGGTGTCGTCACGGTGCTCGCCATCGTCGACGCCGACACCGGCGCGCTGGCCGACCCGCCGGACTTCCTGGTCCGTGGCTTCGTGCACGAGAAGGGCGCCTTCGACCCCGCGACCGCGGTCATCGAGCGCACCCTGGCGCGGGCCGCGTCCGAGGGCATCGGCGACGCCCGCCAGCTCGAGCAGATGCTGGCGCGCGACGTGGGCCGCTGGGCGCACAAGACGTTCCGGCGCAGCCCGCTGATCATCCCGATCGTCATCGACGCCTGAACCCGACCACCGGCACGGAGTCTCGTTGGACGAGGCGGCCGGCGGCTACACGGGTCGCCACGATCGTCGAGCCCACATGGCCTCCAGCTTGGCGAGAACGTCCTGGGTGCCGTCTGGGAGCGGGACCGCGTGGGCGGCTTCCCACGTCGCCTCGAGGACGTGCTCGACGGTGCCCTGTGCGCGGGTCTTGCTCATGCCCCAGGTGACGGCCTCTGAGACGAGGTCGTCGGCGTCGACCCAGTCGAGGCTGGTGCGGCCGTGGATGACGTGCCCCGTGTTCTTGAACCGGGCGGCCACATACCGCACTGGTGCCGCGTCGTAGAGCGGAGCAAGCGAGACCTCGCCGCGACGGCCGAGCATCAGCGAGTAGTTCTTCGAGTGTGCGTCGCCGTTGCCGATGACGACGTTGAACGTGACCAGGGAGAGCAGGTCGCGACGGAAGCCGTCG
>NZ_JANNML010000124.1:0-32749 GCF_031397825.1 Nocardioides sp. | reverse complement strand
CTGGCGGTCGCGACGCACTGCGACCTGCGGGTGGCGACGGCGGGGAGCCGGTTCGGCTACCCGATCGCGCGGACGCTGGGCAATGCGCTCGCGGGGTCGCTGGTCTATCGGTGCTCGTCGGTCTTCGGGGAGTCGTTGACGCGGGAGATGCTGCTGGCGTCGAGGCTGGTGGACGCGGAGCGGGCGTATGCGGTCGGCGCGGTGATGACCGTCGTACCGGACGTGGAGGCGCTCGACGCTGAGGTCTCGGTCCTGGTGGATGGGGTGCTGGCGCTCTCGCCCGTCACGATCCGCGCCACCAAGCATCAGCTGTGGGACCGGGCCCGTCGGCTCGAGGTGAGTCCTGCTGGTGATGCTGAGGTGTTGCGGGAGGTCTACACGGGGGAGGACTTCGCTGAGGGGGTCCGGGCTTTCCTGGCGAAGGAGAAGCCTGCTTTCCGCGGGTAGGGAATGGCTCGACGTGCGGGGCTGTTCTCACTCTCCGTGACCACTGACGACTCGCGCCGTGTGTCCCTGCTGCTCGGAGCACTCTTCGGGTTGGCGGGGATGGGGTCGTCGTCGGCGGCGATCGCACTGCCGCTGCTCGGGCAGGACCTCGGCGTCGGGGTCGGGGACGCGACGTGGACGATCAGCCTCTACACGCTGATGCTCGCGGTCACGACGGCCGTCTACGGGCGCGTGTCGGACCTGGTGGGCGTGAAGATCCCGCTCCTGGTCGGCATCGGCCTGATGACGGCCGGTGCGCTGGTGGCGGCGTTCGCACCGTCGTTCGGTGTGCTGCTGGTCGCGCGACTCTTCCAGGGCGCGGGGGCGGCGGCGGTGCCGACGCTCGGGGTGGCCATCGTCAGCGCGCGCTACGACGGCGAGGTGCGGGGCATCGCGCTCGGTCGCCTCGCGGGGATGGCCGCGGCGGTCAGCTGCCTGGGGCCGCTCGTCGGCGGTCTCGTGGAGCACGCCTTCGGGTGGCGGGCCGTGATGGCGCTGCCGATCCTCGGCGTGCTGGTGATCCCCTTCCTGTGGCGCGCGCTGACCGGCGAGGGCAGCGGGGCGCACCTCGACATCCTCGGTGCGGTGCTCGTGGCGGCGACCGCCGCCGGGCTGGTGCTGCTGGTGCAGTCGCCGGCGACCGGCGTGCTGATCGCCGGCATCGGCGTGCTGCTGATCGTGCTCGGGGTGCCGGCCGTGACGATGCGCGTACGACGGCGGCCACACGGCTTCCTGCCGCTCTCGGTCATCCGCAACGGCACCGTCGTGCGCAGCGCAGTCGCTGCCGCGGCCGTGCCGGCGGCATGGTTCGCCCAGCTGATCGCCATCCCGGCCGTGCTCGTCGGCGACGGGTGGGAGCCCTGGCAGGTCGGGCTCCTCCTGCTGCCCAGCGCCGGGCTCGCCGTCGCGATGCCGAAGACCGCCGGGGCGCTGCTCGCCCGGATCGGGCCGGCCGCGTCGCTGGCCGTGTCGGGTGTGATCGCCTCCGGTGCCCTCGTCCTGGCCGCGGTCGCGACCTCGCAGATCTCGCCGGTCGCCGTCGTGATCGCCGTGGCGCTCTGCACGGTCGCCTTCGGGCTCGGCCAGCCGGCGCTGATGGCCTCGGTGGGGGCGTCCGTCGAGGCCGAGGTGCGCGGTGTCGCCCTCGGCGTCGCCACCCTCCTCTTCCTCGTCGGTGGCTCCGTCGGCTCCGCCGTGGTCGGCGGGCTCGGTGACGTCATCGGGATCCCTGCAGCCCTCGCCGTGCTGGCCCTGCTGCCGGTGCTCGGACTGGTCGCGCTGATCCCCGAGCTGCGGCGCGTCGTGCCGGCGCTCGTGCGCGACGAGGTCTGAGACTCCTCAACCCCGTCCTTGGCGTCTGCCACAGTGGCGCCATGCACGTGGGGATGACGCTGCCGGTCATGGAGCCGGACCTCTGGACGGACGGTGCAGCGACGCTCGAGGCCTGGGCCGGGGCGATCGACGAGGGGCCGTTCGCGTCGCTGTGCTTCGGCGAGCGGATGGCCTTCGACAACCCCGAGACGCTGACGCTGCTCGGGGCCGTCGCCGCCTGGACCCAGCGGGTGCGGATCGTGACCACGGTGATCGTGCCGCAGCTGCACGACCCGGTGATGCTGGCCAAGGCGCTCGCGACCGGTGACCAGCTCAGTGGCGGACGGTTGACGGTCGGCTTCGGGGTGGGTGGCCGCGAGGAGGACTACCGCGCGGCGGGTGCTCCTCTGTCGGAGCAGACGATGGCCGGGATGGCGTCGCGGGTGGCCGTGATGAAGCGGGTCTGGGCCGGCGAGGACGTCACCGGCGCGACGCTGCCGGTCGGGCCGCCGCCGGTGCAGCCCGGTGGGCCGTCGTTGCTGGTCGGCACGATGGGTCCCAAGACGATCCGCAGTGCCGCTGCCTGGGCGGACGGGCTGGCCGGGGTCACGTTGGACCTGGATGTCGACGCTGCTGCGGGTTTGTTCGACCTGGCTCGTGCCTCATGGGCAGAAGCGGGGCGGGGTGTGCCGCGGCTGACCACGTCCTTCTGGTTCGCCCTCGACGACGGCGACGGGTCGGCGCGGGCGCAGGTGCACCGCCACCTGCGGCACTACATGAACTGGATCCCGGCCGAGTTTGTCGACGCCATGGCGCCGACGACGGGTTTCGCGGGGACTCCCGACCAGCTCGCCGAGGTGCTTCGACGGTTCCAGGACGCGGGTGCCGACGAGGTGCACCTGATCCCGACCGGCTCCGACGTGGCGCAGGTGGAGCGGGTGGCATCGTTGATCGGATGAGCACGCTGCGCGATGACCGCCGCTCGACCTGGGCCCAGGTCGCCGTACAGGCTGCGGCCTTCGTGGCGCTGCTCTGGGTCGGCGGTGGGGTCGCGGCGCACGTGGAGCGGCGTCGTCGCTGCGCAGGGCAGGGCTCGCTGGGGTAGCCGGTGTGGGCGGGCGTGCAGCGAGCCGCTGGGGTCACACTCCGCGGGGTGGCCAAACGTTTGACCACCCCGGGGAGCGGTGCCTCGGGTGGTCTCGACGGGCGCTCCTCGCTGCGCTCGTCGCTGCTCGACGTGGTGCTGCGTCAGCGCAGGGCGACGGAGCCGGAAAGCAGGGGAACCCAGCCGAGCTCCTTCTCCTCGGCGATGCGCTTGTCCATGGCGCCGGCGACGTCGTCGGGCCACTCGGAGGTCTTGCGGGTGTCCATGTCCATGTGGAGGAAGATCTCCTCCATGACGTAGCTGACCGACTTGTGGGTGTCGTCGAGCAGGTAGACGACCACGTGCGCGGCGCGGGCGTTGCGGCCGACGAAGCGCACGCGCACGGAGATCTTGTCGCCGGTGCGCAGCTCGGAGAGGTAGGTCAGGTGGTGCTCGGCGGAGAAGACCGCCTGGCCGCCCGCGGCGGGCCAGTTCATCGGGATGCCGACCTCGATGAGCGACTCGTCGAGTCCTTCACTGGCGATGCCGAGGTAGTGACGGACGTTGAGGTGCCCGTTGAAGTCCTCGAAGGCGACGGGGATGGACTGCTGGCAGTACGCCGGGAGTGCGGCGACCTGCTCGTAGGACGGCTGGGAGGTGGTCACGAGGAGGAACCTAACCGATGCGGGCCGCGCTCACGCCAGGGTGGTCGCGAGGTCCGCGATCTGGGCGAGCGCGGGCTCGTAGCCGGGGAAGTAGGCGCACACCCGCTCGGCGTGGTCGCCGAAGCGTCGCTGGATCTCGGCGGCGCACTCCTCGGGCGTGCCGCGCACGGCGAGCGTGGAGAGCATCTCGTCCGTCACCAGGGCCATCATCGCGGCGATGTCGCCGATCTTGGACAGCGCGTTGAGCTCGGGCTGCACGTCGGCCCAGCCCTCGACCTCGAGGACGGGCAGGTAGGCGGGGGTGGAACCGTAGAAAGCCAGCAGCCCCCGGGCTGCCGTGTCCGCGGTGGCCCGCTCCTCCGGAGTGCGGCCCATGGCGAGGATCGCCTGGGGGAAGATCGAGAAGTCGTCGCGGGTGCGGCCGGCGCGGGCGAGGCCCTCCTCGACGGCCGGGAGGGTGCGCTCGAGGAAGTGCCGGTGGGAGTGGAACGGCATGACCAGCAGCCCGTCGGCGACCTCGGCGGCCGTGCGGGTCATCACCGGGCCGAGCGCGCCGAGCAGGACCGGGGGCAGGCCGTAGGGGTTGGGGCCGGGCACGAACGTCGGCGGCATCAGCGTGTGCTGGGTGTGCTCGCCGCGGAAGTCGAGCCGCGTGCCGTCCTGCCACGAGGTCAGGATCGCCTTGACCGCCAGCACGATCTCGCGCATCCGGGCCGCGGGCGGGCTCCACGTGGCGCCGTACCTCTTCTCGATGTGCGGCTTGATCTGGCTGCCGAGCCCGAGGCGGAAGCGACCCTTGCTGAGCAGCTGCAGGTCGTAGGCGGCGTTGGCCAGGTGCATCGGGCTGCGCGGCATCGCGATCGCGACGTTGGTCATCAGGTCGGTCTCGACCGCGCCGGCTGCGGTGGCCAGCGACAGGAAGACGTCGTGCGGACCCTCAAAGGTGAAGAGGCCGGCGATCCCGGTGCCGGTCAGCTCCCGGGCACGGTGGGCGGCACGGTCGGGGCGGGCGTCGAGCTGGAGGTCGAGGAGCACGAGTCCGACCGTATTGGCTGGGGAGCCTCCCGTCAGCCCTGTTCTAGAACACGTTTCAGTTCGGGGAGTACGTCGTCGAGGTCGCGCTGGGTGCGCAGGAGCACGACCTGGGTCTCACTGGCATCGGATGCGGGGGAGCGCGGCGCGAAGAGCTCGACCACCGCGGCCATGGCGGTGTCGAAGTCGGCCTCGGGGGTCGTCGTACTGCCCCGGAGCCATTGGCGCAGCACGTGGTTGTGGGCGGTGACGACTGCGTCGGCCATGAGCTCGGCGCGCAGGGGGGTCCCCGGCTCGTCGCCCATCCAGGTGCGGATGAACGTCAGGAACGTGCGCTGGTACTGCCGCTGGCCGCTGATCTCGCGCGCCCTCAGCGCCGGGACGTTGCTGGTCAGCCGGTAGCGCGCGCGGGCCAGGTCGCTCTCCGCGAGGTAGTGCACCAGCACGAGCCGGGCGGCCTCGGTCACCGCGACCAACGCGGCCGAGGGGGTGGCGGCAGCGAGGCGCTCCCGCACGGAGGCGACCAGCGAGTCGTGGTCGGGGAAGATCACGTCCTCCTTGGTCGCGAAGGCGCGGAAGAACGTCGTGCGCCCCACGCCCGCACGCGCCGCGATGTCGTCGACGGTCGTCTTCTCGAAGCCGCGCTGCTCGAAGAGCTCGTAGGCCGCGCGGATCATCCGCTCGCGGCTCGACGTCCTCGTGGTCTCCATGTCCACCTCCCGGGGGGAAGACAATCACAATGGTACTGAGTACCATAAGGTAGGTATCCAGTATCGGGGAGCGATCATCGTGAGGGAGCAGGACATGCACAACGTGGGAGTGGTGGGCTGCGGCCTGATGGGTGCCGGCATCGCCGAGGTGTGCGCCCGGGCCGGGCTGGACGTCGTCGTCGCCGAGTCGAGCGACGCCGCGGCGCAGGCCGGGCGCAAGCGCCTGACGACCTCGCTGCAGCGCGCTGAGGCCAAGGGCAAGATCGACTCCGCCGCCGACGTGCTCGCGCGGATCCGCGTCGTCACCGCGCTCGAGGACCTCGCCGACCGCGACCTGGTCATCGAGGCGATCGTCGAGGACGAGGACGCCAAGGTCGCGCTCTTCCGTCGCCTGGACGAGATCGTCACCTCCCCCGAGGCGATCCTCGCCTCCAACACCTCCTCGATCCCGATCATGAAGCTCGGCGTCGTGACCAACCGCCCGCAGCAGGTCATCGGCATCCACTTCTTCAACCCCGTGCCCGTGCTCCAGCTCGTCGAGCTCGTGCCCAGCCTGCTCACCGCCGAGGAGACGACCGACCGCGCGCGCGAGTTCGTCGAGGGCGCGCTCGGCAAGCAGGCCATCGACTGCCAGGACCGCGCCGGCTTCGTCGTCAACGCGCTGCTGATCCCCTTCGTGCTCTCCGCGATCCGGATGCTCGAGTCGGGCTTCGCGACCGCCGCCGACATCGACCGCGGACTGGTCCTCGGTGCCGCCCACCCGCAGGGGCCTCTGGCCCTGGCGGACCTGATCGGCCTCGACACCACCAAGGCCGTGGCCGAGTCGCTCTACGAGGAGTTCAAGGAGCCGCTCTACGCCGCCCCGCCGCTGCTCAACCGCATGGTCGACGCCGGCCTGCTGGGCCGCAAGGCCGGCCGCGGCTTCTACACCTACGACAAGTAACGCCCCCACCTTCCCAGGACAGATGACCCGAGAGATGAGCCCGATGAGCAACGCCGACTTCGACCTGTTCCGCACCAGCGAGGACCACGAGGCCCTGCGCGACGCCGTGCGCAACGTCGCCGACAACAAGATCGCGCCCTACGCCGCCGAGGTCGACGCCACCAGCGAGTTCCCGCAGGCGGCGTACGACGCCCTGGTGGCCTCGGACTTCCACGCCCCGCACGTGCCGGAGGACTACGACGGCGTCGGCGCCGACGCCCTCGCGACCTGCATCGTGATCGAGGAGGTCGCCCGCGCGTGCGCGTCGTCCTCGCTGATCCCGGCCGTCAACAAGCTGGGCTCGCTGCCGCTGATCCTCGGTGGCTCCGACGACCTCAAGCGCCGCTACTTGCCCGCGCTGGCCAGCGGTGCGGCCGGGTTCTCCTACGGTCTGTCCGAGCGCGACGCCGGCAGCGACACCGCGTCGATGAAGGCGCGCGCCAAGGCCGACGGCGACGACTTCGTCCTCTCGGGGCAGAAGTCGTGGATCACCAACGCGGGCTTCTCGGAGTACTACACGGTCCTCGCCGTCACCGACCCCGAGGCCGCGCGCGGCAAGGGCATCAGCGCGTTCATCGTCGAGAAGTCCGACGAGGGCTTCACCTTCGGCGAGAAGGAGCGCAAGCTCGGCATCAAGGGCTCGCCGACGCGTGAGCTGCTCTTCGACAACGTGCGCATCCCGGGCGACCGGATGATCGGCGAGCCGGGGACCGGTCTGGCGCTGGCGCTCAGGACGCTCGACCACACCCGCGTCACCATCGGCGCGCAGGCCGTCGGCATCGCCCAGGGCGCCCTCGACTTCGCGCTCGGCTACGTCAAGGAGCGTCAGCAGTTCGGCAAGCGGATCGCCGACTTCCAGGGCATCCAGTTCATGCTCGCCGACATGGCGATGACCCTCGAGGCTGCGCGCCAGATGGTCTACGTCGCGGCGGCCAAGTCGGAGCGGGGTGACGCCGATCTGCCCTTCTTCGGAGCCGCCGCCAAGTGCTACGCCTCCGACGTGGCCATGCAGGTGACCACCGACGCCGTGCAGCTGCTCGGTGGCGCGGGTTACACCACCGACTTCCCCGTCGAGCGGATGATGCGCGACGCCAAGATCACCCAGATCTACGAGGGCACCAACCAGGTGCAGCGCGTCGTGATGGCGCGCCAGCTGCTCGCTCGCTAGGACATCGCTCTGCAACATCGCGCCGACTCGGCAATCGTCGAGTCGGCGCGATGTTGCACTTCTGTGGGGGAGAGCAGCACCCGGCGGCGGATGTTGCCAAGACGTGGTGTGGGGGTGGGGTTGACGAGAGCCGGCCGTGGTGTCCGGTCGACCAGAGTTCAACTCATCACCGGATCCGCACCGAGCGGGCCCACTTCCTCCCCAGGAGCAACACCATGGCTGCCATCCGCCGCAAGGTCCTCGTCCCGCTCGCCACCCTGGTCGTCGCCGGCTCCGTCGCCGTCGGCTCCGGCGCGAGCTTCACCTCGACGACCGCCTCGACCACCGCCGTTTCCTCCGGCTCGGTCACCCACGCCAACAACGTCAGCAACATGACGATCGGCAACATCAAGGACGACGACGTCATCACCGGATCGGTCACCATCACCAACACCGGCACCCTGCCCTCGACGCTCACCCTCGCCGAGACCACGGGCGGCACCAACAACTTCATCGCCAGCGATCTGAAGCTGAAGCTCACCCAGGGCACCACCGAGCTCTACAACGGCACTTTCGGCGGCCTGGTCGACGGCACGAAGCTGGCCCTGGGCGCCCTTCAGCCCGGCGGCTCCACCACCGTCGTCTTCACCGTGACCCTGGACGAGACCACCGACAACACCAACGAGGGCAAGTCCGCCTCGCAGAGCTTCCAGTGGGTCTCGACCCAGGAGGCCGGCGGCCCCTTCTCCTTCGTGAGCTCGCTGCCGATCGTCGGCAACTGATCTTCGGCACCACCGCACCACCGCACGATCCCTGAGGAGGGTCGGCCCGCCCCGGCACCGGGCGGGCCGACACCCTCCACCGCACCACCACCGGCACGAGCACCAGCACCAGCCCGAGAGGCCAGGCGAGATGACGATCATCAGCACCACTCCCACCGCGTCCCACAAGTCGCGCACCCGGGGTTCGCGCCTGGGCAGCTTGCTGGTGAACGTGGCTCTGGGCCTGGCCTTCCTCGCCGCCCTCGCCTTCCTGCTGCCGAGCCTCATGGGCTTCCAGCGCTACGTGATCATGGGCGGCTCGATGGAGGGCACCTACGACCTCGGGTCCGTCGTGTTCGAGGAGGTCGTCCCGACCTCGGAGCTGCAGGTCGGCGACGTCATCACCTACGTCCCGCCGGCCGAGTCCGGCATCACCACGCTGGTCACCCACCGCATCGTCGAGATCGACGGCGACTCCTACCGCACCCAGGGCGACGCGAACGCCGACGTCGACCCCTGGACCTTCCAGCTCAACACCGAGACCCAGCCCCGCGCCGTCGCCCACGTCCCCTACGTCGGCTTCGCCTTCATGGCCCTGGCCGACCGCGGCACCCGGATGGCGATCATCGGCATCCCGGCCGCCCTCATCGCGCTGTGGAGCCTCGCCGAGCTGGCCCGGGCCGTGCGACCGTCCCGCCGCGACGACGAGCAGGACGAGGACGTCGCGCCGGCACCCGGCACACCCCGCTCGCTCGCCCTCGTCTGACAGGTCCGACCCACCGCGCGTCCACCGCCGTTGCCGATTCTTGGTGCGGCGGTGACCTGCTTGTGGGGTCCGCGAGACCCCCCGTCCGACAGAATCTGAGCACTCCCTCCCCCAGGAATCGAGCTCCCGATGTCCCAGCACCGCGCCCCTCAGCGGGTCAGCATGATCGGCCGCCCCTCGCGCCGACTGCTGGTCGTGCTGATCGCGCTGCTGGTGACCGCCGGGACCACCTGGTTCTCCGGGGCGAGCTTCACCTCGGCGTCGAGCACCTCCTCCACGGTCCGCGCCGCCGACGACTACTACCCGCCGAGGGTCGCGCTCACCAGCCCGGGCGCCACGGTCAACGGCACCATCGCGGTCGGCGCCACCGCCAGCGACACCGGCAGCGGCGTCGCCCAGGTCGTCATCCAGTACGCCGCCACCGGCTCGAGCACCTGGACGACCCTGTGCACGGACACCTCAGCGCCGTACTCCTGCAGCTGGGACACCGCGACCGTCGCCGACGGCGACTACCAGCTGCGCGCGATCGCCACCGACAAGGTCGGCACGAGCGCTACCTCGTCCGTGGTCGCGACCAAGGTCGCCAACCCGGCTGCCGTGACCCTGTCGACGATCGCCGACATCGTGCGCGGCACCGTCCCGCTGAGCGCTGCCGTCACGGGAGCAGCCGGGCGCACCGTCTCCAGCGCCTTCCAGTTCCGCCTGTCGGGCAGCGCCGGCTGGACCACCGTCGCCGGCTGCTCGGCCGTCAGCGGCACCACCCCGACCTGCTCGTGGGCCACCGGCTCGCTGGCCGACCTCTACGACGTCCGGGTGCTGAGCACCGTGGGCTCCGGCGCAGCCGCGACCGCCGTCACCGACGAGCAGCTCGACGTCACGGTCGACAACCTCGCACCGACGGTCAGCGTCACCGCGCCGTCACCGATGAGCGGCACCGTCCAGGTCGTCGCCACGCCGCTCGACGACGACTCGGGCATCGCCAAGGTCGACCTGTCCTACCGGCTGCAGGGCGCCGCGACCTGGACCGCCCTCTGCACGGTCACCACCGACCCCTACCGCTGCGCGCTGGACACGACCAAGCTCACCAACGGCCTCACCTACGAGCTGCGTGCCATCGCCACGGACGTGGCGGGCAACGTGTCGGCCGACGCGATCATCACCCGCACGGTCAACAACGGCATTGCCTCGATCACCATCACCTCGCCCGTGACCGGGGACCGGGTGACCGGCACCAAGACGATCACCACCGACGTCGCCACGCCGCTGGGCACCAGCGTCACCTCGGTGCGGATCGAGGGCCGTCTGGCCGGTGGCGCCTTCGCCACCATCTGCACCGACGCCTCCGCGCCGTACACCTGCGACTGGGCGACGTCCGCGCTCACCTCGGGGACCTGGGAGCTGCGCGCGATCCTGACCTACACCGGGGGTCTTACCGCGACCTCGCCCGTGGTCAGCGTGACCATCGACAACACCCCGCTGCGAGCCCTCGACGTCCAGGCCGCCAACGGCGGGACGTCGGGCAAGGCCGGCGCCGGCGACGTGCTGACCTTCACCTACCTGGGTGCGGTGGACTTGCCCACCGTCAAGGCCGGGTGGACCGGGGCCAGCACCCCCATCAGCATGTTCGTCACCGACAAGGCCGTCTCCACCGCCACCACCACGGACCGGGCCACCTTCAACGTCCCGCTCGGCACCGTTCTCTTCGCCCAGAACTACGTCAGGGCCAACAAGTCCGTGACGATCCCGGCCACCATGACGGCCACCTTCGGCACCTCGGGCGGACAGACCACCACGATCATCACGGTGGTCCTCGGGACGTCGTCCTCCAGCGACCTGCGGACCGACTCCATCGCCGGCGCGACGCGGTGGACGCCGTCCGCCACGGTCAGGAACACCGCCGGCTCTGCCTGCTCGACCGCCCAGGTCACCGAGACCGGCGCCACCGACAGGGACCTGTGAGCCGCCCTCTTGGGCGCCTCGGTCCTAGGCTTCACAGGTGACCACCGTGCTGATCGTGGAAGACGACGTCGACATCGCGCTCACGCTCCAGCGGATGCTCGAGCGACAGGGCTACGACGTCACCTGGGCTGACACGGGACAGAAGGGCCTCGACGCGATCCGCGACAACCCGCACGTGGTGCTGCTGGACCTGGGCCTGCCCGACATGGATGGTCTCGATGTGTGCCAGCAGGCCCGCGACGACGGGTACGACGGCGGCATCATGATCCTCACCGCCCGCTCCGACGAGCTCGACCGGGTGGTCGGGCTGGACTACGGAGCCGACGACTACCTCGCCAAGCCCTTCCCGATCGCGGAGATGCAGGCGCGGGTCCGCGCGCTGGCCCGGCGTGCCGAGCGCATGCGCGGCGCTGCCGACGACACTCCTGCCCCGATCTCCGAGCCGGTCGAGGCCCAGCCGGCCGCCCAGGCCGAGGCCCCGGGCGCCCCCGGCACGCTGCGGGTCAACACGGCCGCCCGCCGGGTCTTCGTCGGCCCCCAGGAGCTGACGCTCACGACCAAGGAGTTCGACGTGCTCGCGCTCCTCGACTCCGACCGTGGCGCGGTCATCACCCGCGAGCGGCTGATGTCGGAGGTGTGGGACGAGAACTGGTTCGGCTCGACCAAGACCCTCGACGTCACCATGGGCCGGCTCCGCGCCAAGCTCGACGAGGCCCGATCCACCGTCGAGGTCGTCACCGTCCGCGGCGTCGGCTTCCGGCTCGAGGACGGCAACGACAGTGCCTAGCGTCTCGCCCGCAGGTGGGTCGCCGTGCGCCTCCGGCTGACCCTCGCCTTCGGCCTCCTCGCCACGCTGCTGGTCGCCAGCTTCGTGGCCTTCCGCGTCGTCAGCATCACCGATCTCTCCGAGGACCAGGTGGGGCGCGAGGTGCAGCGCGAGGCGATGGTGCTCGCCACGCTGCTCGGAGCGGGGCTCGAGCCCGGCGCCGATGCCCCGTCGCCGGAGGGGCTCGCGCCCTTCGCGCAGCCCGACCGGCAGGTCGTCGTCACCGTGGGGGACCGTGACACCTCGCAGGTCGAAGGGGATCAGTGGGAGACCACGAGCGCGGTGGATGCCGTCTCCGCGTCCGCGACCATGGGCGAGGTGACCGTCGTCGTCAGTGCCCCGAGGACGGAGGTCGACGAGGCCGTCTCCGCCGCCCTGCCCTCGCTGCTGGCACTGGGGCTGGCGTTGATCACCTTCGCCGTGCTGGCGGGGGCGTTGGTGGCCATCCGCATGGCCCAGCCCTTCGTCGAGCTCGCGGGCGCCGCCAACGCCCTGGCCCGTGGCCGGTTCGACCTCCGGCTGCCGCGCAGCCGGATCGCCGAGGCCCGGGCCATCGCCGTCGCGCTGGAGGGTGGCGCCGAGCAGCTGCGCGACTCGCTGCGCCGCGAGCGCGACCTGGTCCTGCGCGCCTCGCACGAGCTGCGCACTCCGCTGACCAGCCTGAGCCTCGCCCTGCACGACCTGACCGATCGCGACGACGCACCCGCGGACCTGGTCGCTGCGGCCGAGCTTGCCTCGCGGCAGGTCGAGAGCCTCGACCGTGCCGTCGGCGACGTTCTCGAGGAGACCCGGCGCCATCCGGTCGTGGCGGCGGCGCAGCTGCCGTTGTCCCTGGTCGTGCCGGCGCTGGCCCAGCGCTGGGCCAACACGCTGTCGCTGGCTGAGGTCGCCCTGCAGGTGGAGCTGCTCGGCGACGCCAGCCTGGAGGTCACGCCCGGCCCGCTGGAGCAGATCCTCGAGGAGTTGCTGCTCGAGGTCCTCTCGCGCCAGGGCAGCCGGGTCGGTCTGGTCGTCGACGGCTCCGAGCGTCACGTGCGGGTCACGGTCACGGTCGAGGACGCGGTGGCCCGCCCGCGTGCGACCGGTCCGCTCGAGCGGGCCGGGACCGTGGTCGACGCGGTCGGCGGCCGGATGAGCGGCGACCTCGCCGCCCCGAGGGGTCTCGTGCTGGTGCTCCCGCGCCGGTAGGAGCGGTCCGCCCGTGGCGGGCGCTGACCAGACTGCAACATCGCGCCGACTCGGCGTACGACGAGCAACATCACGCCGACTCGGCACTGGTCGAGTCGGCGCAATGTTGTAATTCCGGCCCGAGCGTCGCCACCCCTGCGATCCCCAATGCCGCAGAGATGGCGACGCGAGCGGCGACGTCCCCCAAGACGAGGCCGCTGAGGACCACAACGCAGATCAGGGAGCGGCGGTCACGCCTGCGAAGGTAAAGAAATCGCGATCATCGGAAGGCGCAGCCGCGGCTGACGCCGAGGCGCCGGAGGACGACGGCTGCGGGGCAGAAGCCCGTGATGCTCGACTGCAGCAGGTTGAGTCCGACGAAGGCGGTCAGCAGCAGCCACCACGGTGAGACCAGGCCGGCCAGCAGGGCGCTGAGCAGGGTCATGGTGCCGGCGAGCAGGAGGACGGCGCGGTCGAGGCTCACGACCGGCCGCCGAAGAGTCTGCCGAGGAGGCCCGACCCGGCCTCGCGCGGGTGGCCGCCGCAGCGGTCGGCGCGGGGGACGCGGGCCAGGACCTGGTCGACGTGCTGGCCGCAGCCGGACCAGGTGGTCTTGCCACACTTCTTGCAGGTGACTGCTCGACACATGGTGGTGCTCCGATCTGTTCAGGGAGGGGTGGCTGACTCAGCCGTGGGAGAAGGTGATCGTGGGCAGCACGCGCCGCAACCAGGCCGGCGACCACCAGGCGGCCTTGCCGGTCAGGCGCAGCATGACGGGCAGCAGCACCAGCCGCACCAGGAAGGCGTCGAGGAGCACCGCGACGCCGAGCACGATGCCCATCTCCTTGGGCGGCAACGGGCCGGACAGGGCGAAGGTGAAGAACACCGCGACCATGACCGCACCAGCCGCGAAGATGACCCGCCCGGAGTGGGCCAGGGAGCCGACCATCGCGTCCTTGGGGTCACCCGAGTGCTCGTAGTGCTCCTTGGCCGAGGCCAGCAGGAACACCGTGTAGTCCATGGCGATCGCGAAGATCATCGCGAAGAAGAACACCGGCGCCCACGCGTCCAGGAAGCCCTGGCTCTCGAAGCCGAAGAAGTCGGCGCCGATGCCCTCCTGGAAGACCAGCCGGGCCACGCCGAAGGCCGCGGCCGTCGAGAGCAGGCTGGCCAGCGTGCCGAGCAGCGAGATCAACGGCGCCTGGAGCGCCACGAGCAGCAGCAGGAAGCCGAGCACCAGCACGACCCCGATCACCAGCGGCGTGGACTCGTCGAGCTGGGCCTTGAGGTCGAGGTTCTCCGCAGGGGCCCCACCGACGAGCGCGCTCGCGGGCAGGTCGGCGCGGAGCCGGTCGACGGTGTCGCCCAGCGAGGGGTCGGACGGGTCGACGGTCGGGACGGCCTGGATCAGGACCAGCCCGCTGTCGTCGGCCGCCGGCATCCCGGGCGTGGCGCCGGCGATGCCGGGATCGGAGGAGAGTACGGCGCTCGCGGCTTCGGCGTCGGACCCCTTCATCACGATCTGGAGCGTGCCGGGCGCACCTTCGCCGAAGGAATCCTGGACCAGGTCGTAGCCGATCCGGGCGCTGGCGTCCTCGGGCAGGACCTTGATCGAGGGCATGGCGGTCTTGAGGCCGATGATCGGCGCGGCCAGCGCGAGCAGCACGATGAGCGAGCCCAGGCCCCAGACGACGGGGCGCTTCCAGAGCCGCTCGCCCCACGCGGCGAACCGTGCGGAGCGGTGCTCACCGGACGTGACCCACGGCAGCGACAGCTTGTTGATCTTGTGGTCGAGCTTGAACAGCACCAGGGGCAGCAGGGTGAGCGTGGCGGCCAGCACGAAGACCACCGAGAGCATGATCCCGCCGGCCATCGAGCGGAAGGACGGCGACGGCACCAGCATCACGGCCGACAGCGAGACCAGCACGGTGGCCCCGGAGAGCAGCACGGCCTTGCCGGCGGTGTCCATGGTCTCGGCGACGGCCTGGCGTGCGGAGTTGCCCGATCCCATGCGGGAGGCGCGGTAGCGGACGACGAGGAACAGCGCGTAGTCGATACCGAGTGCGAGGGCGAACATCATCGCGAAGTTCATCGCCCAGATCGAGACGGGGACCAGCTCGTTGATGAGCACCAGCGAGCCGGCTGAGGCGACCAGCCCGGCGAGGGTCAGGATCAGCGGGAGGCCGGCGGCGACGAGGGCGCCGAAGGCGAGCACCAGGATCGCCATGGTGACCGGCCAGGAGACCATCTCGGACTTCAGCATCGCCTCGAGGTTGGCCTCGTTGAAGTCCGACCACAGCAGGGAGGAGCCGGTCGGGTTGACCTGGATTCCCTCGACCGACAGGTCCTGGAGGTCGCCCTTGAGGTCGGTGGCGACCCGGACCATCTCGTTGGTGTCGGCACCCGCGCCCGCGAGGACGATCGCAGTGCTGCCGTCCTGGCTGATGGTCGCGCCGGGCATCGGCTGGACGACGTCGGCGATGCGGGGCTCGGCCTCGAGCATCCGGGTCACCTGGGCGAGGACCTCGGCGCCGGGTCCCTCGGTCACGGGACCGTCGGTGGAGTGCACGACGACCTGGATCGCCGAGGACGCGTTGCCGCCGAAGCTCTCCTGGGCCAGCTCGCGTGCGGCGACCGACTCGGAGCCGTCGGCCTGCCACCCGGCGCCGGAGAGGTTGTGCTCGACCTGGGGCGCGAAGGCGCCCAGGCCGACGATCAGCAGCAGCCACACGCCGGTGACGAGCTTGGCGTGGTCGGTCACCCAGACGCCGAGGCGTCCGAGCGGCCCGGGTCGGAAGCCCGGCGCGAAGTCGGAGGTGGAGCTGCTCGCGCGGCTCGTCGTCGTGGTGCTCATGAGGGGTCCGTTCGGGGTGAGGGGTCAGAGAAGGGCGGGCAGGGCCTGGGCCGCGGTGTAGCCCGCGACGGCCAGGACCAGGAGGGTGAACGCGGCTGAGAGCCGGCGGGTGTCGACGCGGTCGACGACCCGGGCCCCGGCGACCGCTGCGAGCGCCGAGGCGAGGGTGAGGACCAGGACGAGGCCCCAGTCGGGTGCGGTGCCGACCCCGGCCCGCGTCGCGAGGGCGGCCGCGCTGGTGATCGTGATGACCACCAGCGAGGTGCCGGCGGCGTACGGCAGAGGGAGGGCGAGAGCGAGCAGCAGTGCCGGGACGACGAGGAACCCGCCGCCGACGCCGAGGAAACCGGTGAGGAGGCCGACCAGCGTGGCGGTGACCAGGATCTTGAGGGCGCGCGGGCAGGCGCAGGCGAAGGTCGGGCTGAAGGTGATGATCGGGTCGTCCAGCGACGGTCGCGCGGCGTGAGCGGGCCCGGTGCGACGGTGGTGCAGGAGCCGCCACGCCATCAACCCGCCGACCACGAGCATCAGCGCGGCGAAGCTGGCCAGCAGCACGTCCGCGTCGACGTGGGCCGAGGCCTTGGCGCCGATCACGGCACCGCCGATGGCAACGACGCCGAACGTCGCCCCCCGGGCCAGCAGCACGTTGCCCTCCCGCCGTGCCGCGAGGGCCCCGATCAGGGCGGTCACCCCGACGACGACCAGCGAGCCGGTCGTCGCCTGGGCGGGGGACTGGTCCAGCAGGTAGACCAGCACCGGGACCGCGAGGATCGAGCCGCCGCCACCGAGCGCGCCCAGGCTGAGCCCGATGAGCGCGCCGGCGACGACCGCGAGGACGAGGGTCACGCCCCGGGCCCGACGAGGTGCAGGCCCACCTTCTCGGCGTTGTCGAAGGTGTCGTCGATCGCGACGAGCGTGCGGTGGTGCGCATCGAGCATCGAGGCCGCGACCGACGCGCGGTAGCCGCCGGCGCAGTGCACCCACACCTCGCCGGCCGGCACCTCGTCGACCCGGCTCCACAGCTCGTGGAGGGGGAGGTTGACGGCACCCCGAATGGCTGCCTTGTCGTGCTCGTCGGTGCGGCGCACGTCGAGGACGACGACGTCGCGGTGGTGGCGGACCTGCGCGAGGTCGGCGAAGGTCGCGGTGGCGAAGCTGGAGAGGGCCTCGGTGCTCCAGGCGGCGGGTCCTCCCGTGGCGTGGCCGGCCGGCCGATCGATGCCGATGCGGACCAGCTCGCGCTGCGCCGCGGCGACGTGCTCCGCCGTCTCGCCGAGCAGGGTGATCGGGGTGCCCCAGGGGATCAGCCAGCCGACGTATGTCGCGAAGCCGCCGTCGAGCCCGAAGTTGAGGCTGCCCGGGGCGTGACCGGCCGCGAAGGCGGTGCGGTTGCGCAGGTCGACGACCCACTCGCCGGCCTCGATGCGCCGACGCAGCTCGTCGGCGTCGGCCAGGGCCGGCGTGCTCAGGTCGGGGGCGGAGGGCCCGGCGGCGTTGGCGGGCGCCATGTGCGCGTAGTAGGCCGGCCAGGCGCCGAGCCCGGCGAGCAGCTCACGGACGTAGGCCTCCTCGTCCTGGGTCAGCACCGGGTTGGTGTCCCGCTCCTGACCGATCGTCGAGGAGGTCGCATCGGACTGGGTGGCCGAGCAGAACGAGCCGAAGCCGTGCGTCGGGAAGACCTGTGCCGAGTCGGGCAGCAGGTCGGCCAGCCGGTGCGCCGAGGCGTGCTGGTGGCGCACGAGGGCGTCGGTGTGCTCGGGGCCGAGCAGGTCGGGACGCCCGGTGGCGCCGTAGAGCAGCGACCCACCGGAGAAGACACCCACGTCGGTGCCGTTCACCGTGTCGTGCAGTGCGTAGGAGAGATGGGTGAAGGTGTGCCCCGGCGTCGCGAGCGCGGTGAGCTGCATCCGGGCGCCGATGGCGACCTTCTCGCCGTCGGCGACGGGAGTGCGGTCGAAGGAGACCTCGTCGGCGCCGTTGACGACGTACGCCGCGCCGGTGGCGGCGGCCAGGGCGAGGCCGCCGGTCACGTAGTCGTTGTGGATGTGGGTCTCGAGGACGTGGGTGAGCCGGACGCCGTGCTCGTCGCGGAGTGCCAGCACCCGGTCGATGTCGCGCTGCGGGTCGACGACGAACCCGACCTCACCGTCGTGCACGAGGTAGCTGCGGTCGCCGAGGGTCGGGGTCTCGATCGGGATGACGGTGAGGTCGCTCATCGCGCGACCTCCTGACGGGCCTCGCCGGTCACGACCGGGCGTCCGGAGCGGATCCAAGCCGTGGTGCCGCCGACGACGTTGACGGCGTCGAAGCCCTGGGCGACGAGTGCGTCGGCCATGGCGCGGCTGCGGTTGCCGCTGGCGCAGATGAGGTGGACAGGAGCGCCGCGGTCGAGGTCGTCGAGCCGGGACATCAGGAGACCCATGGGGATGCTGACGGCGCCGGGGACGTGCCCGTCGGCGTACTCGCTCGTCTCGCGGACGTCGATGAGTGCCGCGCCGTCCTCGACGGCGCGGGCGGTCTGGTCGATGTCGATCTCACGCATGTGCGGAGTCCTCTCGTTGGTGGTCCTATTCCTGCACCTAACCCCCTGGGGGGTTATTCCGACCGTAGCAGAACCCCCGGGGGGGTTGTACAGTTGAGGCACCAGGAGCCCGCGAGAGGCTCCGCCGGACCGACGGAAGGCAGGACCATGGCCGACTACACGCTCTCGATCACCACCGATCGCCCCTACGAGGAGACGGTGGCTGCCGTGCGCGAGCAGTTGGCGGAGGCAGGTTTCGGCGTGCTCACCGAGATCGACCTGCGCGCCACTCTCAAGGCCAAGCTCGACGTCGACGTCCCGCCCCAGGTCATCCTCGGTGCCTGCCGCCCGCAGCTCGCGCACCAGGCGCTCCAGGCGGACCCGTCGATCGCGACCCTGCTGCCCTGCAACGTCGTGGTCCGCTCGGTGGGGGAGACGACGACCGTCGTCGAGGCCTTCGACCCGGCCATGATGACGTCCTTCGTCGAGGAGCCCAGCGACGCGCTGCGTGCCGTCTCCGAGGACGCCCGGGCCCGCCTCCTCGTGGCCCTGGCAGCGGTGGGTGCCTGATGGAGCTCGAGCCCACCGACATCAAGCCGATCATCACCCGGATGAAGCGCGCCAACGGTCACCTGGCCAGCGTGATCCGGATGATGGAGGAGGGCTCCTCCTGCGAGGACGTCCTCACCCAGCTGGCCGCCGTCAACAAGGCGCTCTCGCGCGCCGGCTACGCGATCGTCGCCACCGGCCTGCAGAGCTGCCTGGAGGAGGGCGACGGCATCGACTCCGTCGACGTCAAGAAGATGGAGAAGCTGTTCCTGGCGCTGGCGTGAGCTCCAGTAGTCGGGAGACCGCCGCCGCCACGGCAACGCCGACGACCATGGCCGCCACCACGACGTAGGACGACACGTTGAGCTGGGCGACCCCGGACAGGCCGTGCCCCAGGTTGCAGCCACCGGCGATCCAGCCGCCCGCTCCGAGGAGCACGCCGCCGGCCGCGAGCTGGAGGTAGCGCACCCGCTGCTCCCCGCGCACGTGGAAGCGACCGCCGGAGCGGGGGTCGCCCGTGGTCGATCCCAGGGTGCCCCCAGCGACGATGCCGAGCAGGAACGCGACGAGCCAGTGGTTCGGACTGTCGCGGGCGATGCTGGCCACGGCGCCGACCGAGCTCGGGCCGTACGACGAGCCGCCGAGCGCCGCGAGCGCCCAGGCCAGCGTCACGGCAGCGCCCAGGCCGAGGCCGATCCGCTGCCACCCCCACGCCCCGGCCGGCCGGTCGTCGCGGTGCGGTCGGCGCAGCAGCACGAACGCGACGACCAGCAGAACGGCGGCGGCCACCAGCAGGCGCGGCAGTCCGAGGATCCCGGGCAGGGTCGCCTCCTCGCCGCCGGACAGCAGCGTGGGGCCGGGGATCGTCAGGTCGCGTGCGGCCAGCTCTCCCACCGCCCAGCCGCCGAGGCCGACGAGCGCTCCGAGCATCCCGGACCCGAGCTTGTAGAACAGTCCGGAGACGCACGACCGCGCCACCACCATGCCGATCCCGATCAGCAGGCCGCCGCCCACGTTGGCGACCGGTCGGAACGCCAGGCCCCGGTTGAGGTCCTCGGTCCCCGGCAGCAGGAAGAGCACGGCCAGCCCGACCGCCCCGATGGCCACGCCCAGCGCCCAGCCGCGCGCGAGCAGGAAGCGCCGGTCCAGCGAGTCCCGGATCGCTGAGTGGAAGCACAGCTGTCCGCGCTGGAGCACGAAGCCCGTCGCGACGCCCGCCAGGGCGCCGGTGAGGAGGGCGGCGATCACGAGGCCGGTGCTCCCGGGTCTGCGAGCGCGGTGGTGATGCGGACCTCGTGGGTGAGGGTGCGGTGGACCGGGCACTTGTCGGCGATGGCGAGCAGCGCAGTGCGCTGCTCCTCCGACAGTGCCGGGTCGAGCTCGATCTCACGGTGCAGGTGGTCCAGCTGACCGGTCTCGGTGCTGCACTCCTCGCAGTCGCGCGCGTGGATGCGGGCGTGGGTCAGGGTGACCGTGGTGGCGCCGTAGTCCCAGCCCTTGCGCCGGGCATACATCCGCATCGTCATCGAGGTGCACGCGCCGAGGGCCGAGAGCATCGTGTCGTAGGGGTTGGGGCCGGAGTCCTCGCCGCCGACCGAGGCCGGCTCGTCGAGGCGCCAGCGGTGCCGCCCGGCGTGGACGTCGTGGGCGAAGCTGTCGGGGGAGACCTCGCGGACGCGGACGCCGGCATCGGGGCCGCTCGGAGACCCCGCCTCGGCCTCGCGCTCGGCCCCGGGGAGGTAGCGCGACGCCCAGGCGGCGATCACCGTCGCCGCGTAGTCGGAGTCGACGCGACGGCTCAGCAGGTGGTCGGCGCCGTCGAGCGCGACGAAGGACTTGGGGTGCCGAGCGGTGTCGAAGATCCGGCGCGCCTCGTCGACCCCGACGACCTCGTCGAGGGGAGCGTGCAGGATCAGCAGCGGGCGCCGGAGAGAGGCGATCCGCTCCTGCTGCGGCTGGTCGGCCAGGTCGTCGGCGAGGTCGCGACCGACGTGGAGGGTGCGGCCCCCGATCGCCACCTCGAGATGTCCGTCGGCGGCGTCGGTCGCGCGCTCCAGGAGGTGCTCGACGTGGCTCGGGCTCGAGGGCGCGCCGACGACCGCGACCGCCGTCACCGAGGGCAGACGCTCGGCGGCGGCGAGGACCGCCGCCCCGCCCAGCGAGTGCCCGACGAGCAGGTCGGGGCCGCCGTGGTGCTCGCCGAGGCAGGCCGCCGCCGCCTCGAGGTCGGCGAGGTTGCTGGTGAAGCTGGTCTCCGCGAAGTCACCCCCGGACGCGCCGAGACCGGTGAAGTCGAAGCGCAGCACCGCGATGCCGCGCTCGGCCAGCGCGCTGGAGATCCGGGCCGCCGCGTGCGACTCCCGGCTGCAGGTGAAGCAGTGGGCGAACAGCGCGGTCGCCCGCACCTCGCCCGCGGGCAGGTCGATCGTGCCGTGGAGGGTGTCGCCGGAGGCGCCGGGGAACGTGACGTCCATGCGGCCAACGTAGTCGCCCGACCGTAGCCTTGCTCCCGTGCAGTGCTCCTACTTCGACGCCGGCCGGTGCCGCTCGTGCAGCCGGCTGGACACGGCGTACGACGTGCAGGTGCGCGCCAAGGAGGACGAGTGCCGCGCGCGGCTCTCGTCCCTGGGGGAGCGGGCCGACGGGCTGACCTGGCTGCCGACCGTCACGAGCCCCGAGGCGGGGTTCCGCAACAAGGCCAAGATGGTCGTCGCCGGCACGACAGCCCAGCCCACGCTGGGGATCCTCGACCCGCTCGGCTCGGGGATCGACCTGCGGACGTGCCCGCTCTACTCGCCGGCGGTGCACGCGTTGCTGCCGCTGCTCGCCGACTTCGTGGGCACGGCCACCCTCACGCCGTACGACGTGGCGACGCGACGCGGTGAGCTCAAGCACCTGCTGGTCACGGAGTCGCCGGACGGGGAGTTCCTGGTGCGCTTCGTGCTGCGGACCTCGGAGTCGGTGCTGCGGATCCGCAAGCACCTGCCGGGGCTCCTGGCGGCGGCGCCGGGGATCGCGGTCGTGTCCGTCAACCTGCAGCCCGAGCACAAGGCGGTGCTCGAGGGGGAGCACGAGGAGGTGCTGACCGAGCGGTCGACCCTGCCGATGCGGGTCAACGACCTCGTCCTGCAGCTGCCACCGCGCAGCTTCTTCCAGACCAACACGGCGCTGGCGGCCGCGCTCTACCGTCAGGCGGCTGCCTGGGCGTCCGACGTGGCGCCGGCGTCGGTGCTCGACCTCTACTGCGGGGTCGGCGGCTTCGCGCTCCACCTCGCGGCGCCCGGGCGTCGGGTGGTCGGGGTCGAGGCGAGCACCGAGGCCGTGGCCGGCGCTGTCGCGACGGCTGCTGGAGCGGGGTTGGCTGCCGACTTCGTCGCCGGCGACGCGACCGCCTGGCCTGTCGACGCCGACCTGGTCGTGGTCAACCCGCCGCGGCGCGGGCTCGGTCCCGCGCTGGCCGAGCGCCTCGAGGAGTCGTCGGCGCGGGCGGTCGTCTACTCCAGCTGCAACGCCGCGTCCCTGGCGGTCGACCTCGCCGCGATGGTGTCGTGGCGCCCGGTGGAGGCACGGCTGCTCGACATGTTCCCCCACACGCGGCACTACGAGGTCGTGACGCTGCTGCGGCGGCGGCGGGATAGTCCCTAACGAAATCGCATCTCCATGACGACCGGGAGCGGTCGTTTGTTAGGGACTACCCCGCCTCGGCGGCGGGCACCTGCCTCGGGATCAGCAGCGTGAGGACGACCCCGACGAGCGCCGCGCCGGTGCCGATCAGGAAGCACGCGCGGAAGGCGCCCTCGGAGGGGAGCGGGAAGCCGCCGACGTCGGTGGTCGAGGCAGCGAGCACGCCGGCCATGACGGCCGCGGAGGTCGTCGTGCCGATCGAGCGCATCAGGGCGTTGAACCCCACGGCGGCGCCGGCCTCGGAGAGCGGGACCGCGCTCATGATCAGCGCGGGCATGGCGGCGTAGCCGATGCCGACGCCGGCCGAGCTGATGCAGGTGACGACGAGCAGCTGCCAGGGGGCGGCCATGAAGAACACGCCGACGAGGTAACCCAACCCGAGCACGGTCGCGCCGATCGCCAGCGTGATGCGCGCCCCGAAGGTCGTCATCAGGCGGCTCGAGATCGGCGCGAAGGCCATCATCACCAGGCCGCCGGGCGCCATCCAGAGGCCGGCCGCGAGCAGCGTCTGACCCAGGCCGTAGCCGGTCGACTCGGGCAGCTGGAGCAGCTGCGGCACGACGATGGCCTGCGCGAGCATCCCGAAGCCGACGGCGACGGCGGCGAGGTTGGTCAGCAGCACGGGACGGCGGGCCGTGACGCGCAGGTCCGCCAGCGGCGCGGGGTGGCGCAGCTCGTAGAGGCCCCAGGCGACGAGCACGACCGCGCCGGTCGCCAGGCACAGCCATGGGCGAGCGGTGCCCCAGCCCCAGTCGCCACCCTTGGTGATGCCGACGAGCGTGATGACCAGGCCGGCCGCGAGGCCCAGCGCGCCGACGACGTCGAGGCGACCGCCCTTGACCGAGGGGACGTGCGGCACGACCACGGCGACCGCGATCGCCACGAGCGCGGCGAGCACGCCGGAGAGCCAGAAGAGGACGTGCCAGTCGAAGGCGTCGGCGACGTACGCCGCCAGCGGCAGGCCGATCGCGCCGCCGACCCCGAGGGTGCCGCTCATCGCGGCGATCGCGGTGGCGGTCTGCGCGGGCTTGGTGATCTCGCGCAGCAGGCTGATGCCGACCGGGATGAAGCCCATCGAGAGGCCCTGGAGGGTGCGCCCTGCGAGCATCGGCAGGAGCGTGTCGGAGAGGGCGCAGATCACGGAGCCGAGCACCAGGATCAGCGAGCTGACCAGCAGCACCCGCTGCTTGCCGAAGAGGTCGCCCAGGCTGCCCGCGATCGGCATCGCCACCGCGCCGCCGAGCAGCGTCGAGGTCACCACCCACGACGCGTTGGCCGAGGTCGTGTCGAGCAGCACCGGCAGGCTGCCCTGGAGCGGGATCACCAGGGTCTGCGTCAGCGAGGCGATCAGGCCGCCGAAGCACAGCACGACGATCGACACCCCGGCCCGGTGCGAGCGGTCCGGCTCTCCGGCGCGACTGGTCTGGGCATGCGTGGAGACGGTGGTCACCGGTGCAGCGTAGGCGGATAGTTGCCGATGACAACTGTTCTCGGGGTGGGATCTTCGTCACTCCGAGGCGCGGACGCCCGCTGCAGCCTCGCGCCGACCCACCCCGTAGGCGACGAGAGCAGCCACGAGCGAGGTGGAGGAGAGGATCAGCAGGGACGCCCGGAAGCCGGCGGCGCCGCCGCCGAAGACGCCCATCAGCGTCACGCTCAGCGAGGCGCCGGAGGCGAAGCCGAGGTAGCGCAGCACCTGGTTGAATGCCAGTGCGCTGCCGGTCTCGCTGCGGGGGACGTGGGGGACCATCAGCACCGCGAGCGAGGAGAAGGTCAAGCCGCTGCCGAGACCGCCGATGGCCATGCAGGCCGCCGCCTGCCAGAGGTGGTCGTGCTCGAAGGCCAGTGTCGCGGAGGCGCCGAAGAACATCAGGCACCCGACCGGCAGCAGCGCCGGGGTGCCGAGTCTCGCGCCCACGACACGGGCGAGCCGGCTGCCGAGGATGCTCGCGAGCGAGTAGGGCACCAGCATCAGCCCGGCCACGGTCACGGGCTGGTCGAGCCCCCACCCTCCGTCGCTCTGGACCAGGACGACGACCAGGGTCAGCAGGCCGTACATCCCGATCCCGGCCATCAGCGCGGTCAGGTTGGGCACGAACAGACCGGGTCGCACGGCGAGGTGCAGGTCGACGAGCGGGTGCGGGCTGCGCAGCGTCCAGGCCACCCAGGCGGCCAGCAGCAGGAAGCCGGCGGTGCCCAGCCCGCCGGTGAGCGGCGACAGCCAGCCCCACGCGGCGCCGCGGGTGACGGCGAGCAGCACGCCGACCATCCCGGCCGAGAGCAGGACCGCCCCGAGCCAGTCGACGCGGGCGGGCCGCTCACCGTCGCTGGTCGGCACGAAGCGCCACGCCATGGCGAGGGTGGCCGCGGTGAGCACGGCACCCAGTCCGTACGCCGCCGGCAGGCCGCCGACCTCCGCGACCAGCGCGGTCACGGGATAGCCCAGCCCCGCGCCTGCGACCGTGCTCACCGACAGCAGCGCGATGACCGACGACCGTCGTTCACGTCGTACGACGTCGCGCGCGACGGCCAGCGCGAGCGGCACGAGCGCGAGCCCGACGCCCTGCAGCGACCGCCCGGTGACGAGGGCGGCGAAACCCCACGGCACGGCCGCCAGCGCGGAGCCGGCGAGGACCAGGGACAGCCCGGCCAGGATCACCGGACGCCGCAGCCGGCCGCTGCCCAGACGGCCCAGGATCGGCGTGGTGACCGCGCCGGCGAGCATCGTGGCGCTCAGCGCCCACTGGGCGTCGGTGACCGCGAGGTCGTAGTGCCGCGCGATCGCCGGGACCAGCGGTGCGCCGAGGCTGCTGACCACCGCCGTGACGGTGGTCAGCAGGACCAGCGTGAGGAGCTGGAGACGCCCCTGCGTGATGGCTACGTGCTGCCCTTGCGTGCGCGCGAGGCGACCACGCGCCTTCGTCGCGGATCGCTCGCCTCGCAGAAGGCGACCACGTAGCCCGCCCAGATCAGACGGGCATGGCCGGTGTGGCAGCAGGCGGACTACTTGCTCCCCTTACGCGCTCGGCTCGCGATCTTGGCGCGCTCGTTGGCGTCGAGGATCACCTTGCGGATGCGCACCGAGTCGGGCGTGACCTCGACGCACTCGTCCTCGCGGCAGAACTCCAGGCTCTGCTCGAGCGAGAGCTTCTTGGCCGGGATCAGCTTCTCGAAGTTGTCGGAGGTGGCGGACCGGATGTTGGTCTGCTGCTTCTCCTTCGTGATGTTGACGTCCATGTCGTCGGAGCGGGAGTTCTCGCCGACGATCATGCCCTCGTAGACCTCGGTGGCGGGCTCGAGGAACATCACGCCGCGCTCCTGGAGCGAGGTCATGGCGTAGGCGGTGGCGGCACCCTTGCGGTCGGCGACGAGCGAGCCGTTGTTGCGCGAGCGGATCTCGCCGGCCCACGGCTCGTACTTCTCGAAGATGTGGTGCGCGATGCCGGTGCCGCGGGTGTCGGTGAGGAACTCGGTGCGGAAGCCGATCAGGCCGCGCGCGGGCACGAGGAACTCCATGCGCACCCAGCCGGTGCCGTGGTTGGTCATCGACTCCATGCGGCCCTTGCGGGTGGCGAGCAGCTCGGTGATCGTGCCGAGGTACTCCTCGGGGGCGTCGATCGTCAGGCGCTCGACGGGCTCGTGGACCTTGCCGTTGACGTCCTTGGTGACCACCTGCGGCTTGCCGACGGTGTGCTCGTAGCCCTCACGACGCATCTGCTCGACCAGGATCGCCAGCGCCAGCTCGCCACGGCCCTGGACCTCCCAGGCGTCGGGACGCTCGGTCGGGAGGATCTTGAGCGAGACGTTGCCGATGAGCTCCTGGTCGAGGCGGTCCTTGACCAGGCGGGCGGTGACCTTGCCGCCCTTGGTGCGGCCGACCAGCGGCGAGGTGTTGGTGCCGATGGTCATGGAGATGGCCGGCTCGTCGACGTGGATGAGCGGCAGCGCGATCGGGTTCTCCGGGTCGGCGAGCGTCTCGCCGATGGTGATCTCGGGGATGCCGGCGATGGCGACGATGTCGCCGGGGCCGGCCTCGGGGCCGGGCTTGCGCTCGAGGCCCTCGGTGACGAGGAGCTCGGTGATCTTGACGGTCTTGACGTCACCGTTGCGACGCATCCAGGCGACGTTCTGGCCCTTCTTGAGGTGACCCTCGTGGATGCGGACCAGGGCCAGGCGGCCGAGGAAGGGCGACGCGTCGAGGTTGGTGACGTGGGCCTGGAGCGGCGCTCCCTCGGTGTACTGCGGCGCGGGGATGGTGTCGATGATCGTCTTGAAGAGCGGCTCGAGGTCGGTCGCGTCGGGCATGGTGCCGTTGGCGGGCTGGGTGATCGCGGCCAGGCCGACCTTGCCGGAGGCATAGACGACCGGGAAGTCGAGCGCGTCCTGGCTGTGCGACTCGTCGAGCAGGTCCATGAAGAGCTCGTAGGTCTCGTCCACGACCTCCTCGATGCGCGCGTCGGGGCGGTCGACCTTGTTGACGACCAGGACGACGGGCATGTCGGCGTTGAGCGCCTTGCGCAGCACGAAGCGGGTCTGGGGCAGCGGGCCCTCGGAGGCGTCGACGAGGAGCACGATGCCGTCGACCATCGACAGGCCGCGCTCGACCTCACCACCGAAGTCGGCGTGGCCGGGGGTGTCGATGATGTTGATCGTCATGCCCTCGGGAGCCGACGGGCCGTTGTAGTGGATCGCGGTGTTCTTCGCGAGGATCGTGATGCCCTTCTCGCGCTCGAGGTCACCGGAGTCCATGACCCGGTCGGCCACGCTCTCGGCCTCGTGCTCGGTGAAGGCGCCGGCCTGGCGGAGCATCGCGTCCACGAGGGTGGTCTTGCCGTGGTCGACGTGCGCGACGATCGCGACGTTGCGCAGGTTGGCGGACTTGATCTCAGACATGGGGCTACGACGACTCTTCCGGTGGAGGTGCAGATCTGGAGGTGCAGGGGCCCCGATGGGCCCCGAGGAGTCTAGTCGCGAGCGTGGTCCCCGCCTGCATCGGCAGCGAGCGCCGGTCCTCGATGCGGACAGCCTGATGTGCCTAGCCGGCGAGCGACCCCGCGAAGATCTGCCAGGCGAGCGCGGACTTCGCGGCCAGGCTGAGCACGAGGTAGGCCTTCTCGCCGAAGGCATAGCTGCGCCACGGCCCGATCTCGCGGTACTGCAGCCACTGGTTGAGCGCGAAGCTCATGAAGAAGATGAACAGCGACCCGAAGATGCCGTAGACGAAGCCGGGCACCGTCTCCGCGCCGACGAGGTTGAGCGTGATGACCACCCACGGGGCCGCGCCGGCGATGCAGCCGAACCAGAACGGCAGCATCGTGGTGCTGGTGCGCCCGGGCGGGTTCATGACCTCCTGGAGCCAGCCGAAGAGGATCATCGAGACGTTGGCGCCGATGATCGCGATCACAGCGGTGAGCTGGGTGACACCGGCGTAGAAGGCGATCAGGAGGATCATGATCGTGGCGCTCAGCGAGTACTCCACCCAGCGGAAGCGGTTGAGGCCACCGCGCAGGTCGCGCTCGTAGCGGCCCCGCAGCACCGTCCCGGTCAAGCCGTGGTCGATCGCGGCCAGCGACAGGAAGGCGGCGATCGCCAGGCCGATGGGCACGTCGAAGGCCGAGGTGGGGTCGGCGACCCGGGAGCCCGGCGGTCCCGTCGGGAACGAGCTGGACAGCGTGATCGCGAAGTCGCTGGCAAGCACGAGCACCGCCACGGCCTGCGCTGCGTGCAGCACCGCGAGCGCGACGTTCCACCGGCGCAGCCCGGTGAGACGCTCGTCGTCCACGCCGCTGGCGGTCGCGAGGGCGTGGGTGGGGACGTGGTCGTTGCTCATGGGTGCCAGTGAAGCGCATGGGGCCTTGCCGGTGTCGGTGGTGTCGGGTTCGCTGGGGTCATGTCTCGGAACTCCGCCCACAGCCCCTCGCGCCGTCACTGCTTCGTGCCGCCCTACCTGCTCCAGCAGCTGGCGCTGGCCGTCCCCGAGGAGGCGGAGCGCTGGCACCGGCTGCTCGCGATGGATGACGACGTGCGGCTGCGGCGCGCACAGGCCCCCGGCGTACGGCGGGGCGTGGCCGCCGCCCGCGGCCCCGCGTGGGTCGTGCACACGGCCGGCAACGGCAGCGACCTCCCGGGCGAGGGGGCCCGCGCTGCGGGAGACCCGCCCTCGGACGACGTCGCGGTCGAGGAGGCGGCCCTGGGCATCAGCGGCTCGTTGGCGCTCTTCTCGGAGGTCTACGGCCGCGACTCCTACGACGGCGCGGGCGCCACGGTGTCGGCGACGGTCCACTACGGGCAGGACTACGTCAACGCGCTCTGGGACGGGACGCAGCTGGTCTTCGGTGACGGCGACGGTCGCGTCTTCGACCGCTTCACCAAGCCGGTCGACGTCCTCGCCCACGAGCTGACCCATGCGGTCACCGAGCACACGGCCGGCTTCGTCTACCAGGGCCAGTCCGGCGCACTCCACGAGTCGGTCTCCGACGTCTTCGCCAGCTGTCTCAAGCAACGGCTTCTCGGCCAGACCGCGCTCGCGGCCGACTGGCTGATCGGGGAGGGCCTCTTCCTGCCCGGGGTCCAGGCACGCGGGCTGCGCGACATGGCCAACCCCGGCACGGCCTATGACGACCCCGCGCTCGGCCGGGACCCGCAGCCGGCGCACCTGGACGACTACGTCGACACGACCGACGACAACGGCGGCGTCCACCTCAACTCCGGCATCCCCAACCGCGCCTTCCACCTCGCCGCGCTCGCGATAGGCGGCTCGAGCTGGGAGGGCGCCGGGCGCGTGTGGTTCGCCGCGCTCACCGGCGACCAGGTGACGGCGCGCTCCGACTTCGCCGCTTTCGCCGCTGCCACCGTCGCGGCTGCAGCGTCGCTGGGCGACGTCGACGTCGCAGCCGTCGAGGAGGCCTGGGCGAGGGTCGGGGTCACGCCTGCCTCGTCCCCGGTCGCTCCTGCCGCAGCCCCGGCTGCGGACCTGCTCGCGGCGGCCGACCGGGTCGTCGTACGACGCACGGGGGGCTTCGCGGGCCACACCTCCGAGGCCCGGGTCGACCTCGGGGCGGACCCGCGGGCCGGCGAGCTGCGAGACCTGGTCGAGCGCATCGACCTGCGCCGGGTCACCGGGAGCGCACCGCAGCCCGACCGCTTCGTCTACGACTTCGACCTGTGCGGCGACCAGGCGACCCTGTGCGAGCAGGACCTCACCGACGACCTGCGCCGCGTGGCCGACCTGGTGCTGAGGCCGTCATGAGCGGCTTCCCCGTGGTGATGCACACGGCGCTCGACGCGGCCCACGTGCGCGGGCTCGCCGAGTTCTACCGGCTGCTCCTGGGGCTGCACTACCGACCTGGCTCGGAGCCACCCACCGACGGCAGCCCCGACGACGAGGACTGGCTCGTCCTCCTCGATTCCGACGGGCACCGCGTCCTCGCCTTCCAGGAGGTCGCCACGCTCGCGCGCTCCACCTGGCCCGCGCCCGACGTGCCGATGCAGATGCACCTCGACCTGCGCGTCGACACCGTCGACGAGCTCGAGCGCCATCGCCGGCGCGCCGAGGAGCTCGGTGCCACGCTGCTCCTGGACCGCACCGCCGAGGAGGGCGAGCCGCTCGTGGTCCTCGCCGATCCCGAGGGGCACCCGTTCTGCCTGCTGGTGGGTCAGGGCTGAGCGAGTCGGTCCACGCGCCCGGATATCGATTGCGGTCGGCCGCTCGGGCTGTGAGGGTCGTGGCCATGCGAACCCCTTGGCCGCTGCTGGCGGACGGACTGCTCTTCCGGGAGGCCGTGGAGGCCGACGTGGAGGCGTTGCAGTCCTTCCGCAACACCCCAGGCGTCAACCACTTCATGGTGCGCACCCACGTCGACCCCGAGGACCTGCGCCGGGAGTGGCTCGCGGTTCCCGAGAGCCCGACGGACTTCTCGTGCGTCGTCGAGCGCGACGGCGAGGTCGTGGCGATGGGATTCCTCGACGTGGTGGACGGACCCGGTCAGCCGGGGGTCCCCGACGGCACCGACGGACTGATCGGCTACATCGTCGACCCGCGCGTGGCCGGCCAGGGGATCGGGAGCGCGACCGCGCGGGCCCTGCTGCGAGCCGCCTTCGACGACCTCGGGCTGCGGCGGGTCACCGCGGCGGCGTACGCCGACAATCCCGCGTCCGTCCGCGTGCTGGAGGGCGCCGGGATGCGTCGCGAGCGAGTCTCGGTCCAGGCGCTGTGGCACCACGAGCTCGGGTGGATCGACGAGGTCGGCTATGCGCTGCTCGCGGACGAGTGGCGCGATGGACCCGGCTGACTTCTACTCCGGGATCGTGGTCGACACCTACGCCAGGCTGAAGTCGTCGACCTTCGACCCCGAGCCCTACGTGAGGTTCGTCCAGCAGCACGGCGAGCCCGCGCTGGAGATCGGCTGTGGCGACGGGGAGCCGATGCTGGACCTGCGCGCGGCGGGCCTCGACGTCGACGGCGTCGACTCCTCGGCCGACATGGTCGCGCGGTGCCGCGAGAAGGCAGCCGAACGCGGCCTCCCGACCGGCGTCTTCCACCAGCGCGTCGAGAGCCTCGACCTGGAGCGTTGTTATGCCTCGATCTACTTCGCCGGGCCGACGTTCAACCTGCTCCCGGACGACGAGATCGCGTCCCGGGCCCTGCGCGCCATCAGGGCACACCTGACGGAGGACGGAGCGGCCCTCGTCCCGCTCTGGGTGCCCGACCCCACGCCCACCCGCGAGCTCGGGGTCACTCGATCCACCCATGACGGCCCGGACGTCGAGCTCCGCTACACGCCGGTCTCCGAGTTGTTCGACCTGCAGCGGCGGACCCGGGTCACGACCGCTCGCTACGAGCGGATCACCCCGGCTGGTGTCGAGGTGTCTGACCGGGAGTGGCTGATCCACTGGCACACGCCGTCGGGCTTCCGTGCGCTGTGCCTGGCTGCAGGCCTGCGGGTCGTGTCCCTCGTCGACGACGAGACCGGGGCGCCTGCGTCCGAGGCATCGACGGCGTTCACCGGGACGGTGACTGCTGGGTGACGGTCGGCCCTGACG
This sequence comes from Nocardioides sp., assembly GCF_031397825.1. Classification (GTDB taxonomy): domain Bacteria; phylum Actinomycetota; class Actinomycetes; order Propionibacteriales; family Nocardioidaceae; genus Nocardioides. Next base: position 1,203 of record NZ_JANNML010000124.1, on the reverse strand, counting down.
CGGTCACGCCCAGGACGTCGAACCGTCCCCCGCGACACGTGACGCTCGCCCTGACCCGACCGCCCTCCCACAACGAGGCCTTGACGTCCGCGGGTGACAGGGCGGGATCCGTCGCTCTGCCCGCCCGGAGCGTGAGGGTGGCGCCGACGTAGCGGGACGGTCCTTCCGTGACGCGGACCTCGAGCCGGTAGGGCAGGCGGAGGTCGCCGTCGAAGCGCGGCTTCTTCGGCCCCATGACGCCCAGCCAGTCAGCGACCAGATTGAACGGCCCCTCCGTCGTGCAGCGCGGCGCGGTGAACCACGCGCGCGTCGAGGCGGGCAAGGCTCGTCCGTCGCGGACGTAGATGCTCTCGTGCCACAGGACCGCGAGGTCGGGGTCGACGTCGGTCAGCACCTCGACCTCGATCTGCTCCGCCTCGACTGCGTCGTCCTGGCCGCCGGAGTCGTCGCACCCGGGCAGCACCGCCACCAACGTGTCGCCGGTCGTAGCCGGCGTCCTCCTGGTCGGCCCCGCGCCGTTGTAGGTCACTCCGTCGATCTCGACCGCTGCCGGACAGGCGGACTCTCCGCCCCCGCCTTCGCCGCCGCCCTCGCTGGACTGGCATCCCGTCAGCGCGACCGCGACGACCAGGCCCAGGGCGAGGAGTCGAGCACGCGTGGCCATGAGGTCATCGTGCCTCAGGGGTCGGTGAGGTCTCTGGTGCCGTGGGGGGTGGTGAGGTGGGTCTGGCCGTGGGGTTCGCGCCAGAGGAAGGTGCCGGGGGCGAGGTGTTGGTAGTGCCAGCCGGCGTGGGTCTTGAGCTGGTGGTGATGTCGGCAGAGGGGGGCGAGGTTGCACTCGCAGGTGATGCCGGACTGTGCGTGGGCGATGAGGTGGTCGAGGTCGCAGGACCTGGATCTCTTGGTGCAGTGGGGGAAGACGCAGGTGGGGTTGCGGAGTCGGATCTTCTCGGCGGTGGTGGGCGCCGGGACGTAGGGGTCGGGCCCCTGTGACTGATCGTGGCCGGCGTTCTGGCCGCCGTGGCAGTGGGTGGTGAGGTCGAGGACGGGGCGGATGGTGATGTGGCGGTCGGTGCGGGCGAGCCAGTCGCGCACGGTGGTGGCGAGGAGGGTGTGGCCGTGCTCGTCGGTGGCGAGGAGCCCGCGGCCTTCGAGGGCGTCCTGGGACAGGTGAACGTACGCGACGATGCTCCTGCTGGGTGC
>NZ_JANNML010000102.1:0-28633 GCF_031397825.1 Nocardioides sp. | reverse complement strand
GAGGTCGACGGCATCGGCGACGCCACGTTGGAGCAGATCGCTCCGTTCGTGACGATCTGACGTGCCGACGAGCCGTCGGTGGTGAGGCCCGACGACCACGACCCCGACCGGGGACCTCGCGACCTGCGGATGCCCCTGCTCGGGGCCGTCGCCTGGCTCGCGGCGCTGGCGACGCACCTGCTCGGTGCCCGTGCGTGGGTGCTTCTCGGGACCCTGGCCGTGCTCGCGGCTGCGGCCGTGGCACTGCCCCCGCGACGGCACCACGCGGCCACCGTCGCCGGCCTCCTGCTGGTCGCCGCGGCCGTCGCGGGCTCCACCGGGCTGCGTCACCAGGCGGTCAGCGACAACCCCGTCGCCTACCTGGCCGACGACCGGGCAGCGGTGGTGCTGACCGGCACCGTGGTCTCGGACCCGCGGCCGGTGTCGGGGCGCTTCGCCGAGCAGGTGCTGCTGCGTCTGGAGGTCCGGGAGGTCACGGGTCGGGGCGCCACCCACCGCTTGGCCACCCCGGTCCTGGTCATCGGTGGGGAGGCTTGGTCCGGTGCCGCGCTGGGGTCGCGGGTGCGCACGTCCGGGCTCCTGGCACCGGCCGACGGTGGTGACCTGGCCGGGGTGCTGACGTCCGCCCGCGACCCGGTCGTCCTCGCACGACCCGACGTGTGGTGGCGCGGTGCGGGCGCCGTCCGGGCATCGATCCGCGCCTCGGTCGCGCACCGTCCCGACGACCAACGGGCCCTCGTCCCGGCGCTCGTCGACGGAGACGACGCCGGGCTGGACCCGGCTCTCGCCGATGACTTCCGCACCACGGGGCTGACCCACCTGACCGCCGTCTCGGGCACCAACCTGACCCTGGTCGTCGGCTTCCTCCTGATCCTGGCGCGCTCGTGCCGGGTGCGCGGCCGTTGGCTCTACCTCGTCGGCGCCCTGGGCATCCTCGGCTTCGTGCTGCTGGCCCGCACCGAGCCGAGCGTGCTCCGCGCGGCCGCCATGGGAGCGGTCGGGCTGCTGGCGATGGGGTCCAACGGGCAGCAGCGGGCCTTCCGGGCGCTGGGAGTAGCCGTGGTCGTCCTGCTGCTCGTGCAGCCGGGACTGGCGGTCTCCGTCGGCTTCGCCCTGTCGGCTCTCGCCACGGCCGGCATCGTCGTGCTCGCGCCCGGGTGGCGCGACGCGATGTCGCGCTGGCTCCCACGGTGGGTGGCGGAGGCAGTCTCGGTGCCGGCAGCGGCCCAGCTGGCCTGCACCCCGGTCGTCGCCGCCATCTCGGGACAGGTCAGCCTGGTCGCGGTCGTCGCCAACTTGGCCGTCGCCCCCGTCGTGGGGCCGGCCACGGTCCTCGGGCTCACCGGTGGGCTGCTCGGCCTGGCGGTTCCTGCCGTCGGCACCCTCGTGGGGACCGTCGCCGCCTGGTGCGTTGGTTGGATCGTGGCGGTAGCGCGACGCGGTGCAGACCTCCCCGGCGCAGCGCTGGACTGGGAGGCGGGCGTCGCATCGGTGGCCCTGCTCAGCCTGCTCTGCGTGCTCCTGGCCGTGGCCGCACCCCCGCTCCTGCGCCGGCCGTGGGCGGCCATCGGCCTCGCGATCGTCATGGTCGTCGGGGTGACGGTCCGGCTGCCCAGCCCGGGCTGGCCGCCCGAGGGCTGGGTGCTCATCATGTGCGACGTCGGCCAGGGCGACGCCCTGGTCCTGCGAGCCGGCCCCCGGACCGGGATCGTGGTCGACGTGGGACCCGATGCCTCAGTCGTCGACGCGTGCCTCGACGACCTCGGCGTCGACATCGTGCCGCTCGTGGTCCTGACCCACTTCCACGCCGACCACGTCGACGGCCTGGCGGGGGTGCTCGAGGGGCGTGAGGTCGGTGAGGTGGAGACGTCGCGGATGCGTGACCCGACCTCCGGGGTCGAGACGGTGCTCGGCGCCGCCGCGGCAGCCGGACTGGCTCCCCTCGTCGCGCCCTACGCCGAGACGCGAGTCGTCGGCGAGGTGGCCTTCCAGACCCTGTGGCCGCTCCCGGCCTCGCCCACCGAGGGCACCGGTGACGGGAGCCGGGCCAACGACGCCAGCGTGGTGCTGCTCGCCGAGGTCCGGGGGGTGCGGATCTTGCTCGCCGGTGACCTCGAGCCCCCGGGCCAGGCGGCCCTGGCGCGGATGGTCCCGGGCCTCGACGTCGACGTCCTCAAGGTGCCCCACCACGGCAGTCGCTACCAGGACCTCGACTTCCTCACCTCGCTCGAGGCGGAGCTGGGACTGGTGTCGGTAGGAGCCGACAACGACTACGGGCACCCGGCGGGGGAGGTCCTCGACGCGCTGGAGCAGGCCGGCACCGAGGTGCTCCGCACCGACACGGCGGGCGACCTGGCTGTCGTCGTCGACGACGGGGAGGTGGTGGCGGTGGGCCGATGAGGGAGGCCGGGGGACTGTCGGGGCGGTGTGGGAAGGTTGCCCCATGCGTGCGGGAGACGTCCTGGGTCGGGTCACCCTGGTGACCGGCAAGGAGGAGTTCCTCAACGAGCGCACGATCACCGCCGTGCGTGAGGTGGTCCGCTCCCACGACCCCGAGTCCGAGATCTCCGAGACCGGTGCCGCCGAGCTGACGCTCGCCACCCTGGGGGAGCTCTCCGCCCCGTCACTGTTCTCCACGATCCGCTGCGTGGTGGTGCGCTCCTTCGAGCAGCTGCCCGACGAGTCGGTCGACGGACTGCTGGGCTATGCCGCGTCGCCCGCCGAGGACGTTGCGCTGGTGCTGGTCCACGGCGGCGGCCCCAAGGGCTCCGGAGTGCTGACCAAATTGCGCAAGCTGGCCACCGTGACCGAGTCCAAGTCGGGCGAGCTGAAGCCCTCGGAGTTTCCCGCCTTCGTCGCCTCCGAGGTGCGCGTCCACGGCGCCACGATCGAGCAGGAGGCTGCGCTGTTCCTCGTCCAGGCCGTCGGGCACGACCTGCGATCGCTGTCGGCCGCGGCCCACCAGCTCACCAACGACTTCCCGGGACAACCGCTCACCGTCGACCGGGTCAAGCAGTACTTCGGCGGTCGCGCCGAGGCCAAGTCCTTCGCGGTCGCCGACGCCGCTTTCTCCGGACGCCGCACGGCCGCGCTCGAGGAGCTGCGGTGGGCACTCGACGGCGGCACCCCCGCGGTCCTGGTGACGTCGGCCTTCGCCGGCAGCGCCCGCGGCCTGGCCCGCTACAAGGGCGCCATGCGGGGCATGCGCGAGGCAGACCTGGCTCGCGAGGTGGGGGTCCCGCCGTGGAAGCTGCGCTCGATCCGTGACCAGTCCCGGGGATGGTCCGACTCCGGGCTCTCGCGGGTGATCAGAGCCGTGGCCAAGGCCGACGCCGACATCAAGGGAGCCGCGAGCGACCCGTCCTACACGCTGGAGCGCCTCGTGCTCACCGTGACTGCGCTGCGCGACCAGCGCTGACGGCAGTCGCTGGCTCAGGGAGCTCCTGGCCGGGAGATCCAGGCCGCGAGATCCAGTCCGGAGGATCCCGGAAATGCACGAAGACCCGTCAGAGGGACTCTGACGGGTCGCACGTGCGAGGCTGCTCAGCTCAGAGCGAGGCAGCCTTCTTGGCGATGGCCGACTTGCGGTTGGCCGCCTGGTTCTTGTGGATGACGCCCTTGGACGCAGCCTTGTCGAGCTTGCGCGCGGCGTCGTGGCCTAGCGCCACGGCGTCGGCGGAGCCGGCCTCGGCGGCCTCGCGGAACTTGCGGACGGCGGTCTTCAGGTTGCTCTTCACAGCCTTGTTGCGCTCGTGCGCCTTCTCGTTCTGCTTGTTGCGCTTGATCTGGCTCTTGATGTTGGCCACTGCTACGCCTTCGTCTTGGGTGAATGCTGTCTCAGGTCGGGAGGTTGCGGTCGGCGCAGGCTCCTGCCGGACACGCGACGGGCAAGATTAGCAGCGGGCCCTCCGGCTGCCCAAATCGGACGAGACCCTGGCTCACTCCCAGCCCCGGCGCTCGCACAGCCAGTCCCAGACCACCTCGCCCTGCCACCACTGCACGTCGCGGAGGTGGGGCGACGTCGGCGGCACCGGCTCGTCGGACTGGCGCATGAAGAAGGCGGCCAGCAGGGCCAGGACGATGTCGACGTGCTCGGCCGGCAGGTCCTTCGTCAGGGTGGCCGAGGCGAGGGCGGCCTCCACGTCGAGCCCGTCGCCGCGGGGACCGATCATCAGGAAGACGGTGTCGAGCCACGCGGCCCCGACCGCCGGCCAGTTCCAGTCGCACAGGACCGCCGAGCCGTCGGGGCGGATCAGGATGTTGTCGTCACGCACGTCGGTGTGGACGACCGTGTCGCCCGCGGTGACCTCCACGAAGCGGGCTGCCAGCGCGGCGCCCTCCTCCTGGTGGGCGAGCCCGGGGCGGGTGGCGCGGACGTGGTCCCAGTGGCCGGGGAAGTCAGCGAACTCGACGGCGAACGGGTCCAGGGCCATGCCCGCGGGCGCAGGCGTGAGGACCCGGGCAGAGCGCTCGAGCATCGCGATCGAGGCGTCGAGGTCCGCCTGCGTCCAGGGACGCCGCGGCGCCCGACCCTCGACGTACGCCAGACCCAGGACGACCCAGTCCTCACCGTCGTGGAACCAGCGCAGCGGCGCCGCGGGGGCGCCGGCGGGCAGGCCACGGAGCTTGCGGGCCTCCTCGCGGTAGGAGTGGGCGAACATCCGCTGCGCCTTGGTCGACGCCGCCTTCACGAAGTGGCGTGACCCGTCCTCGCAGACCAGCACGGACGCGAAGCCGGGGGTGAAGCCGCCCCCCTGCGAGATCGCCTCCACCACGGGGGAGCCGCAGCGCTGCTCCACGAGGCTGCGGATGTGGGGCGGGAGGAAGGTCCACTCGACGCGGCGGGCGGTCCGACCGTGGGGAAGGGGTGACTCGATCACCCGGCCCATCCTCGGCCACCGGCCGCCGCCGGCGCGAACCGGTCAGCGCCGGCGCCCGGTGGTGCTCGCTGAGGCAGGGATGTCCAGGGCCGTGTGGGAGAATGGTGCGTCCCCCCGCACACCACCGAGAGTCGTCCGTGCCCCAGAACCTGCCCACCCCCGGCCAGACCGATCCGGCGATCATCCGCAACTTCTGCATCATCGCGCACATCGACCACGGCAAGTCGACGCTGGCCGACCGGATGCTCCAGCTGACCGGTGTCGTCGACGCCCGTGCTGCCCGTGCGCAGTACCTCGACCGCATGGACATCGAGCGCGAGCGGGGCATCACGATCAAGAGCCAGGCCGTCCGCATGCCGTGGACCGTGCCGGCCGGCAACGACCAGGGTGCCGAGCCCGGCAACTACGTGCTCAACATGATCGACACCCCCGGCCACGTCGACTTCACCTACGAGGTCTCGCGCTCCCTCGAGGCGTGCGAGGCGGCCGTCCTGCTCGTCGACGCCGCGCAGGGCATCGAGGCCCAGACGCTGGCCAACCTCTACCTCGCGCTCGGCGCCGACCTGCACATCATCCCCGTGCTCAACAAGATCGACCTGCCCTCCGCGCAGCCCGAGAAGTACGCCGCGGAGCTCGCCGGCATCATCGGGTGCGACCCCTCCGACGTGCTCCAGACCTCGGCCAAGACCGGGCTCGGCGTCGAGGCGCTGCTCAACGAGATCGTCAAGCAGACCCCGGCGCCCGTCGGCAACGCCGACGCCCCGCCCCGCGCGCTGATCTTCGACTCCGTCTACGACACCTATCGCGGCGTGGTCACCTACGTCCGGGTCATCGACGGCAAGCTCAAGCACCGTGACCGGATCAAGATGATGTCGACCGGCGCCGTGCACGAGATGCTCGAGGTCGGCGTGATCAGCCCCGAGCCGGTCAAGGCCGGCGAGATCGGCGTGGGGGAGGTCGGCTACCTCATCACCGGTGTGAAGGACGTGCGTCAGTCGCGCGTCGGCGACACGGTCACCAGCCAGCACAACGGTGCCGACGAGCCCCTGGGCGGCTACAAGCACCCCAACCCGATGGTCTACTCCGGGCTCTACCCGATCGACGGCGACGACTACCCGACGCTGCGCGACGCGCTCGAGCGCCTCCAGCTCAACGACGCAGCCCTGGCCTACGAGCCCGAGACCTCGGGCGCGTTGGGCTTCGGCTTCCGCTGCGGCTTCCTCGGCCTGCTCCACATGGAGATCACCCGCGACCGCCTCGAGCGCGAGTTCAACCTCGACCTCATCTCGACGGCGCCCAACGTGGTCTACGAGGTCACGCTGGAGGACGGCAAGGTCGTCGAGGTGACCAACCCCAGCGAATACCCCGAGGGCAAGATCGCCGAGGTCCGCGAGCCCGTCGTACGCGCCACGATCCTGAGCCCGTCGGACTACATCGGCACGATCATGGAGCTGTGCCAGACCAAGCGCGGCAACCTGCAGGGGATGGACTACCTCTCCGAGGACCGCGTCGAGATGCGCTACACGCTGCCGATGGGCGAGATCGTCTTCGACTTCTTCGACCAGCTCAAGTCGCGCACCAAGGGCTACGCCTCGCTCGACTACGAACGCTCCGGTGACCAGGCCGCCGACCTCGTCAAGGTCGACATCCTGCTCCAGGGCGAGCCGGTCGACGCGTTCTCCGCGATCGTGCACAAGGACGCCGCCTACTCCTACGGCGTGATGCTGGCCGGCAAGCTCAAGGACCTGATCCCGCGCCAGCAGTTCGAGGTGCCGATCCAGGCCGCCATCGGTGCCCGGGTCATCGCCCGCGAGAACATCCGCGCGATCCGCAAGGATGTGCTCGCCAAGTGCTACGGCGGCGACATCACCCGCAAGCGCAAGCTGCTGGAGAAGCAGAAGGAGGGCAAGAAGCGGATGAAGATGGTCGGCCGCGTCGAGGTCCCCCAGGAGGCGTTCATCGCCGCGCTCTCCAACGACGGCGCGGGCAGCTCGGTCGACAAGGCCAAGAAGTAGCCGAGCACCGTGCCGACCGACCTCACCGCGGTCCTGGCAACCTTCGCCGGGCGTGACGAGTCGTGGGCCTCGTGGGTCGACACCGTGCCGGGTGTGGTCGCCACGCTCCTGGCGGAGTGGGAGCTGGTGCCCGACGGCCCGGCGATGCACGGCTTCGCGTCCGTGGTGGTGCCGGTGCTGCACCAGCGGGATCGGGCAGTGCTCAAGGTGGCCTTCCCCGACGACGAGTCCGAGCACGAGGCGCTGGCCCTGCAGCACTGGCACGGGCGCAGCGCGGTCACGCTGCTGCGCGCAGACCCCCGCCGACGGGCGATGCTGCTCGAGCGGTTGCACCCCACCGACCTGACCGAGCACTGGGACGTCGAGGCGTGCGAGATCGTCGGCGGGCTCTACGCCGACCTCCACCGACCCGCACTGCCGCAGCTGCGCACCCTCACGTCGTACGTCGAGCGGTGGGGCGCCGCGCTCGGCTCGCTGCCGCGCAGCTCACCCCTGCCGCGCCGCCTGGTCGAGCAGGCGGTGTCGCTCGGCCGCGACCTGGTTGCCGACCCGGTGAGCCACGGGCGGGTGATCCACGGGGACCTCCACTACGCCAACGTGCTGGCCGCCGACCGGTCGCCGTGGCTGGCGATCGACCCCAAGCCGATGAGTGGCGACCCGCACTACGAGGTCGCGCCGCTGCTGTGGAACCGCTTCGACGAGCTGGCCGGCGACGTCCGCGAGGGGGTGCGACGGCGCTTCCACACGACGATCGACGCGGCCGGCCTCGACGAGGACCGCTCGCGCGACTGGGTGGTCGTGCGGATGCTGCACAACGCACTGTGGGCGATCCAGGACGGCGACCCGGACGCGGCCTGGCTGACCACGTGCGTGGCGATCGCCAAGGCGGTCCAGGACTGACGGTGCACTCAGCCGAGGTGCGGCCCCAGGTCCTGGACCGGTGGCGGTGTCCACCTGCCGTCGAGGGCGGCCGGTCGTGGACCGTAGAGGCGCAGGTTGAGGCGGAACTGGCCGGGCGGGGACGGCAGCCAGTTGACGGTGGGGTCGCTCGGGCGCGTCCGGGACATCACCACGACCACGGACCCGTCGGGCTGCTCGCGCAGGCCGGGGTGGCTCGGGCCGATCGAGTAGCGGTCGCCGGCGTTGGGCACGAGATAGCCGTCGGCGTCGTACATCGTCAGTGACCAGAAGTAGCGCACCGGCGGGAGGTCGTCGGCAGCGAGGATGAGCCGGTAGTCGTTGGTGCCGACGTAGGGCACCCCGGTCCCGTCGGTCACGCCGACCGGGTAGGTCGCCTCGATCCGGGTGTTGGCGCCCAGGCCGGCCGAGGCGATCTGGGCGCGCAGCTCGTAGTCGGTGCCGTAGCGCCCGATCCTTGGAGGCGGGTCGAACCAGCCGTCATGGGTCAGCGCCCCGCGCAGCGCCCGCGCCTGGACCTCCCGGGGCAGCAGGCTCGCCGCCGTCGAGATGGCGCGGAAGAGCGACTCCTGCGTGACCGGGTCCAGCCCCGCCTCGTCGGGGGAGAGCCCCGGGCCGATGCCGTAGGCCGCCAGGCGAGCGAGCAGGGGCTCGTCCCGCTGCGGCGGCGGGATGCGGGTGAGGGCGGCGTTGAGGCGTCGTACGAACGCGGCACCGGTGGTCGGCGTGGGGTGCCTCTCGGGCCTGCCCGGACGGCAGTCGTCGGCGAAGGTGCGGCGTCGACCGTCGACGTCGGTGAGCGTGTAGCGCGTCATCAGCTGGTGGGCCCGACGCTGGTCGGCGCGACCGGACGCGAGCGTGCGGCCGATGACCCAGACGTAGCGGTAGCGGCTGGTCACCACCCGGTCGTACGTCGGGCCGCCGGCGGGCCCCGGGCGGCGCGACCACCGCACCTGGACCGACCCGGCCCCACCCCCGTCCTCACGGGCGCCGGGGATCGCGATCACGTTGGTGTAGGGGTCGAGCATCGCGAAGCTGTAGTAGCGACGGCCCATGTCGGGGTGGCGCAGGACGACCGGGCCTCCGCCGAGGTCGAGGTGGGCGATCGAGTAGAGCGTGTCGGTGTTGGGGGCCACGACGGTCCGGGCAGTGGCGTCGGCGAAGCGGCGCGCGTTCGAGAAGGAGTTGAGCGGCGCGTTGCCCCTCTCGTCGGGGCAGCGGACGCTCGTCATCTCCGCGCGCACGCGCAGGGACTCGAGCAGCGGGAAGCCGTACTGGTAGGCATCGCGGCCGATCGTCAGCGCGCTCACGGGATCGGGGGCGGCGGAGGCAGCGGCGGCGACCGGGGCGGGCGAGGCCGGGCTCGGTGCTGCGGTGACCAGCGGGCTCGCGAGTGCGGCGACGCACAGCGCGCCCAGGATCGACAGACGACGTCTCATGCGGCTCCGGCTCCTCGGGGTGGGTGACCCGAGACTAGTGACTCCTCAGTCGCCGTCGTCGCGGCACAGGCAGAACGGATGGCCGGCCGGGTCGAGCAGGACCCGCACGTGGTCCTGCGGTTGGTGCTCGGCCAGCGTCGCGCCGAGGGCGAGGGCCTCGCCCACCGCCTCCTCGAGGTCGCCGACCTGGAAGTCGAGGTGCATCATCGCTCGTTGCCCGCCGGCGACCGGCGGCCACACGGGCGGCACCCAGTCGGCGGCGTCCACCTGCTGGAAGACCAGGTAGGGCCCCTCCTGCGCCGCGGCGACGATCGCGGTGCCGGGCTCCTCATGGCCGACCGGCCAGCCGAGCAGCCGGGAGTAGAAGTGCGCCAGCGCGCTCGGGTCCGGGGCCTCGATCGCGTTGCCCCACCACATGCCGGGTGTCCGTGATCGCATGCGGTCACCCTCGCCCAACGGCGGTGACGATGTCCAGGGACGCCAGGAACGCGTCGTACGACGCCTGGTCCTCGACCCACTCCTCCGGCGTCGCCGCCCAGGTCAGCCGCGCGGTGTCGTTGCCGACAGCGACGTTGCGCCACGTGCCGGGGCCGCTGCCGAAGCGCGGCCTGGTCAGGGTGACGACCCAGGTCAGCCGGTTGGCGGGCCGACCGTCGAGCTGTGCCGCACCGGGCTCGAGCACGATCTCAGAGACGTTCTTGGCGCCGCGGAGCCGGTCCGCCTGCTCCGCCAGCGAGTCGCGCGGCGACACCACGACCTCGGCGAAGCGCTGGAGCGACTCCCGCGGTCGCAGGTAGAGGTAGCAGCGTCCGCCGCGCGACTCGACGGTCTCGGTCTGGGGCAGCGGGGGCAGGTAGCGCGCGGTGGTCCCACGATCGGTGCAGGTCGCACGGTCGTCCTCGACGACCGCCACCGACGAGGCGACGGTGGCCAGGGCGTCGGCCTCGGCCTCCCCCCGGCCCGCGGCGACGTCCCAGTGCAGGCGCACGCCGTCGGCCTGGAGGACCCGCACGTCCAGCGGGAGGCCGTCGTTGAACGGGGCGAAGGCGAGCGCCTCGCCGTGTCGGTCGCCGAAGACGGCCACGTCGTCGTCGTAGGACACGTCGGTCAGGCCGTCGTCGCCGCCGTCACCCTCGAAGGGCGCGACCTCCTCGTCGCGGAAGTCCGCCAGGGACTGGCCGACGCCCATCGTGACCGACAGCCCGCGCTCGTTGCCGGTGGAGAAGGAGCAACCTCGCCCCGTGCGGTAGGAGGTGCGGTAGTCGTCGGGCACGAGCAGCCGCAGCGTGAGCCCCGAGCCGCCCTCGCCACGCAGGTCCGGGCACTGCTCCACGTGGTAGCCCTCAGGCGCCGGCCCCGCGACCGAGGCCGGGAAGGGGGTGGGAGCCACGACGGCCGGACCGGACGCGCTGTCGTCCGGTGCCCCCGAGCCGCACGCCGACGCGAGCAGCAGCAGGGGGACCATGGAGAAGGCGGCCAGGGCCGTGCCCGAGAGCTTCATGTCCCCTCCGACCCCAGGCGCACCCGACTGGTTCGGTCCGTGACCGGATCGTGACGGGCGGCGGCAGAAACCCGGTCGCCCAGGCGGGACCGGCGGGAGAGGATGGACGACATGGCTCTCCTGCGCTCGGTCAACGTCGGTCGTCCCCGCGAGGCGGCGTGGGCCGAGATCGGCCGCACGTCGATCGACAAGGCCGCCGTCGTCGGCCCGGTCGAGGTCGGCCCGCTCGGCATCGCCGGCGACGAGGTCTCCGACACCCGGCACCACGGCGGCGTCGACCAGGCCGTCTACGCCTTCGCCCGTGAGGACCTCGACCACTGGACCCAGGTCCTGGGCGAGCCGATCCGCGACGGGCAGTTCGGCGAGAACCTCACCACGTCCGGGATCGACGTCAACGAGGCCGAGGTCGGCGAGCGCTGGCGCATCGGCGCCGACGTCGTGCTCGAGGTCGCCTCGATCCGCACCCCGTGCAACGACTTCAAGATGTGGATGGGCCGCGGCGGCTACGACAACACCGCGTGGGTCAGGCGCTTCACGCTGGAAGGTCGCCCCGGGCCCTACCTGCGGGTGCTCGTGCCCGGCACGATCGAGGCCGGCGACGAGATCAGCGTCGTGCACGAGCCGGGTCACGGCGTGACCGTGTCGATGATGTTCCGCGCCCTGCACAGCGAGCCCACGCTGCTGCCGCGCCTCCTCGAGGTCGACGGCCTCGTCGCCGAGGCGCGCGACAAGGCCTCGGCGTACGTCGCCAACCGGTCGCTGTGAGGGTGGCGGACCGCCTGCTGCCCGAGGAGCCCGCCGTACGCCGGATGGCGGTCGCGACGCTCGTCAACACGATGGGCAACGGCATCTTCTTCACCCTCAGCGCGCTCTACTTCACCCGGATCGTCGGGTTCTCGGTCGTCGAGGTCGGGACCGGTCTGAGCATCGCCGCCGGGATCGCGCTCTTCGCCGGCGTTCCGATCGGGCACCTGGCGGACCTGCGCGGCCCCCGCGAGGTCCAGGTCGCGCTCGTGCTGGTGATCGCGGCCCTGACCGGGCTGCTCCTGCTGGTGACGCAGTGGTGGCAGTTCGTCGTCGTCACGAGCGTCATCGCGGTGCTCGACCGCGGCGCCGGCGCGGTGCGGGGGGCCCTGATCGCCGGCCTCGTCGAGGGCGCAGGTCGGGCGACCACCAAGGCCTACCTCCGCTCGGTGACCAACGTCGGGATGACGATCGGCACCGGGATCGCCGCGGTCGCGCTGCACGCCGACACCCGCGAGGCCTACCTCGTGGTGCTCTACCTCGACGTGGCGTCGTACGTCGCGGCGGCGGCGTTGCTGGCCCGGGTGCCGCACGTGCCACCCAGACCCGCGGGCCAGGGGCTCGCCATGCTGACGGCCCTGCGCGACCTGCCGTTCGTGGCGGTGGTGGTCGTCAGCTCGGTCGTGACCATGCAGTACTGGATCCTCGAGCTCGCGATCCCGCTGTGGGTGGTCAACGAGACCGAGGCGCCACGGTGGCTGGTGGCGGTGCTGATGGTCATCAACACCGTCATCGTCGTGGTCGCCCAGGTGGCGGTCGCGCGGCGGGTCGTCACCGTCGACGCGGCCGTGCGAGCGACCTTCCTGGCGGGGCTGCTGTTCTTCGCGGCGTGTGCCGTCTTCGGGCTGAGCGGCCGGGTTTCCGCGGTGCTGGCCGCCACGCTGCTCATCTCGGGTGCGCTGCTGCACGTCGTGGGTGAGCTCGCCCAGGCCTCCGCTTCCTTCGTGCTGGGCTTCGAGCTGCCGCCGGAGGAGGCGATGGGGCAGTACCAGGGGGTCTGGGGGATGACCTTCTCGATCAGCTCGTTCCTCGCCCCGACCGTGATCGCACTGCTCCCACTGGCGCTGGGCGGGGTCGGCTGGCTGCTGCTCGGAGCGATACTGCTGGGGGCATCGGTGCTGACCGGGCCCACGGTCCGCTGGGCCGTCAGGTCGACCGAGTCGCGACGTGTCGTCGAGTCGCCTACCCGTCGGTAGGCTTAGTGATCTAGGTTACTTCCACACCATCCGTCTCGGCCCGACCCAGGAGTGGCATGCCCGTCAACCACGACACGACATTCGTCGACAACCTCACGCAGAACATGGCGGTGCAGTTCCTCGACCGAGTAGCCGCGTCGCCCGACTCCGAAGCCTTCCGCTACCCCGTGGGTGACGACTGGACCTCGATCACCTGGAAGCAGACCGGCGACCGGGTCCGCAGCCTGGCAGCGGGCCTGCTCTCGCTCGGCATCTCCTCGGAGGACCGGGTCGGCATCGCCTCCGCCACCCGCTACGAGTGGATCTTCGCCGACCTCGCCATCGTCTGCGCCGGTGGTGCCACGACCACCGTCTACCCGACCACCAACGCCGTCGACACGGCGTACATCCTCGGTGACTCGGAGTCGCGCATCGTCTTCGCGGAGGACGACGAGCAGATCGCCAAGCTCAAGGAGCACAAGTCCGAGCTGCCGCACCTGATGAAGGTCGTGACCTTCGACGGCACGACCGACGGCGACTGGGTCATCTCGATGGACGAGCTGGCGGCCCTGGGCGACGCCCACCTCGCGGCGCACCCCGACATCATCGAGACCACGGCGGCCGCGATCGCGCCCGACCAGCTCGCCACCCTGATCTACACCTCCGGCACGACCGGGCGCCCCAAGGGCGTGCGTCTGACGCACAAGTCCTGGGTCTACGAGGGCATGTCCATCCAGGTCCAGGGGATCCTCTCCGAGAGCGACCTGGAGTTCCGCTGGCTGCCGATGTCGCACTCCTTCGGCAAGGTGCTGCTGTCGGCGCAGATGGCCTGTGGCTTCGCCGCCGCCATCGACGGTCGCGTCGACAAGATCGTCGAGAACTGCTCGATCGTGAAGCCGACGTTCATGGGTGCCGCGCCCCGCATCTTCGAGAAGGCCTACGGCCGGATCCAGACGATGCAGGCCGCCGAGGGTGGTGCCAAGGAGAAGATCTTCAACAAGGCCTTCGCTGTCGGCCTCGAGGTCGACCGTCGCAAGCGTGACGGCAAGTCCGTCCCGCTCCCGCTCAAGCTCCAGCACGCGCTCTTCGACAAGCTGGTCTTCAGCAAGGTGCGTGAGCGGTTCGGTGGTCGGGTGCGCTTCTTCATCTCCGGCTCGGCCGCGCTCAACCGCGAGATCGCCGAGTGGTTCAACGCCGCCGGCATCGTGATCCTCGAGGGCTACGGCATGACCGAGAACTCCGCCGGGGCCACGGTCAACCACCCTGACGACAACAAGATCGGCACCGTCGGACGCGCGCTGCCCGGCACCGAGGTCAAGATCGGTGACGGCGACGAGGTCCTGCTGCGCGGCCCCCACGTCATGAACGGCTACCACAACCTCCCCGAGGAGACGGCCAAGACGCTCACCGAGGACGGCTGGCTGCGCACCGGTGACAAGGGCAGCCTCGACTCCGAGGGCTACCTCACGATCACCGGCCGCATCAAGGACCTCTTCAAGACCTCGGGCGGCAAGTACATCGCGCCGTCCGCGATCGAGGCCAACTTCAAGGCGATCTGCCCCTACGCCAGCCAGTTCATGGTCTTCGGCAACGACCGCAACTTCGTCGTCGCCCTGGTCACCCTCGATCCCGACGCCATGGTGGGCTGGGCCGAGGAGAACGGCATGGCCGGTGCCTCCTACACCGACATCGTGAAGTCCGACAAGGCCCACGAGATGGTCGCTGGTTACGTCGAGGAGCTCAACGGGCGCCTCAACCGCTGGGAGACGATCAAGAAGTGGGAGATCCTCGACCACGACCTGACCATCGAGTCCGGTGAGCTGACCCCCTCGATGAAGGTCAAGCGCAACGTCGTGGAGAAGAACAACGAGGAGCGCATCGCGGCGTTCTACAGCTGATCGGTGCCTCTGGGTCCCCCCAGGGGACGCACAGGCTGGCTGGGTCGCACGGGTGTCGGCGGGAGACCGCCGGCACCCGTTCGGCATTTCCCGCCGAGTCGGCGCAATGTTGCACGCCGTACGGCGAGTCGGCGCAATGTTGCTCGCCGTACGCGGAGACGGCGCAATGTTGCACGTGCCCGGGCAGGCGGGGGTGACCAGGGGACAACATCGCGCCGACTCGGCGGGTGGGAGGATGGGAGCGTGCCGTCCGCCCTGCCTCCCGGTGACCCGGTCCCGGAGGACGGGGCGCTCCCTCCCGATGCGCTGACGGGCCTGGGGGAGCGGCCGTTCGGCTTCTACGTCCACGTCCCGTTCTGCACGGTCCGCTGCGGCTACTGCGACTTCAACACCTACACCGCCGAGGAGCTCGGTCCCGGGGCCTCGAGGGTCAGCTACGCCGCCTCCGCGGTCGCGGAGGTACGACGAGCACGCCAGGTCCTCGGCGACGACGGGGCCCGCGTCGACACGGTGTTCCTCGGCGGGGGCACGCCTACCCTGCTCGCCCCGGCCGACCTCGGCGCCATGCTCGGCGCGGTCGCCGAGGAGTTCGGCCTCGCCCCCGGGGCCGAGGTCACGACCGAGGCCAATCCCGACAGCGTCAGCCCCGCCGACCTCGTGGCGCTGCGCGAGGCCGGCTTCACGCGCATCTCCTTCGGCATGCAATCGGCCGTCCCGCACGTCCTGGCGGTCCTCGACCGCACCCACGACCCGCGTCGCGTGCCGGACGTGGTGCGGTGGGCCCGCGAGGCCGGCTTCGAGCAGGTCAGCCTCGACCTGATCTACGGCACGCCGGGGGAGTCCCTCGACGACTGGGCCCGGAGCCTCGACGAGGCGCTCGCGTGCGCCCCCGACCACGTGTCGGCGTACAGCCTGATCGTCGAGGACGGCACCGCCCTGGCCCGCCGCGTGCGCCGCGGTGAGCTGCCGATGCCCGACGAGGACGACCTCGCCGACAAGTACGACCTGGCCGACGACCGGCTGACCGCGGCTGGGCTGGGTTGGTACGAGGTGTCCAACTGGGCGCTCGACGACGCGGCACGGTGCCGTCACAACCTCGGCTACTGGACCGACGGCGACTGGTGGGGCGTCGGCCCCGGCGCCCACTCCCACGTCGGCGGGGTGCGCTGGTGGAACGTCAAGCATCCCGCGGCCTACGCCGACCGGCTGGCCCGCGGACTCAGCCCGGCGCACGCCCGCGAGGTGCTCGACCCCGAGAGCCGTCGCGTCGAACGGGTGCTGCTCGAGCTGCGGCTGCGCGAGGGGTTGCCGACCGATGTGCTCGACGCCGACGGCCTGGCCGCCGTGCCGACGCTGGTGGACGACGGGCTGCTGGAGCCGGTGTCCGACCGGCTGGTCCTCACTCGCCGCGGCCGGCTGCTCGCCGACGCGGTCGTGCGCGACCTGCTGCCCTGACAGGCTCCACCACGCCGCAGTCCGCAGGGCTTAGGGTGCGTGCATGACGCAGGGACCCGAGAACCCGTACGAGCCGAACCAGCCGAACGATTCCTCCAGCGGTGACTCGCCCTACGGCGCGACCCCGCCGCCTCCGCCTCCGCCTCCGCCCTACGGCGAGCCGCAGAGCCCGCCCCCGTCCTACGAGCAGCCGTCCTACGAGCAGCCGGGCTACGGCCAGCCGGGCTACGGCCAGCCGGGCTACGGTCAGCCGCAGCCCGCCTATGGCCAGGCGCCCTACGGGCAGCAGCCCTACGGCCAGATGCCCTACCAGACCTACGGTGCGTCCCCGGCGGGCCCGGGTGCGCCCTACGGCGTCCACCCGGTCACCGGCATTCCCTACTCCGACAAGTCCAAGGTCGTCGCCGGGCTGCTGCAGATCCTGGTGCCCTTCGGGATCGGCCGCTTCTACATCGGCGACAGCGGCATCGGCATCGCGCAGCTGCTGGTCACCATCTTCACCTGCGGGATCGGTGCGCTGTGGCCGGTCATCGACGGGATCATCATGCTTGCGAGCGACTCCAAGGACGCCAACGGGCTGATGCTGCGCAGCTGACGCAGCCTGAAGGGGTGGGGCTCGACCAGAGAAGAGGCGGGCTCGACCACCGAGAGCTCCCTCTGCGGTGGCCAAACGTTTGACCACCGCGGAAGTGCGGGGGCCCAGATGGTGTCGACGCCTCCTCGCAGGCGCTCGTCTGGCTCGACCGACGAACCCCCTGACCCCCGGTGGTCGGGCATTCAGGAGGGCCAGCGACGAACGCAGCGTCGAGACCCACGCCGTACGACGAACTCCCGTCGGGCCGCCTCTCGGCTCGCTGGCGCTCGTCGGCTCGACCAGCGCGGGAGCGGTCAGTCCCCGGTGGTGACGAAGTCGATGAGCTCCTCGACGCGACCGAGCAGGGCCGGCTCGAGGTCGTCGTAGGACTGCACGCGCGACAGGATGTGCTGCCAGGCCCGCGCGATGTCGGCCTGGTCGGCGTGCGGCCAACCGAAGGCACGACAGATGCCCTTCTTCCACTCGATGCTGCGCGGCACGTCGGGCCAGCCCGCGACGCCGATGCGGTCGGGCTTGACCGCGGCCCAGACGTCGATGAAGGGGTGGCCCACGACGAGCACGTGCCGACCCACGGGCGAGGCCGCGACCTGCTGGGCGATGCGGCTCTCCTTGGAGCCGGCCACCAGGTGGTCGACCAGCACGCCGACCCGACGCTCGGGGCCGGGGCCGAAGTCGCGAAGGTGCTCGACGAGGTCGTCGACGCCCTGGAGGTATTCCACGACCACGCCCTCGAGGCGCAGGTCGTCGCCCCAGACCTTCTCGACCAGCTCCGCGTCGTGGCGGCCCTCGACGAAGATCCGGCTGGCGCGTGCGACACGGGCCTTGGCGCCGTGCACGGCGACCGATCCGGACGCGGTGCGGGTGGGGGCGGCCGGGGCTCCGGCACGCACGGGTCGGGTGAGGATCACGGGCTTGCCCTCGAGCAGGAAGCCGGGGCCGAGGGGGAACGTGCGCCGACGGCTGCGGCGGTCCTCGAGCGTGAGCGTGTCGAGGTCGCGATCGATAGCAACGATCTCACCGACCCAGTCGGTGGTGACCTCCTCGACGACCATGCCGATCTCGGACGGCGTCTCGACGGCGCGCCCGCGCTGGGGGACCTTCCAGTCACCGGAGAGGACGTCGCTGCCGTAACGGTCGTTCACGCCGACCACGCTAGGCGGCACCGCCGACGGCGCCAGTCTGCCGCGCCGGGGTCAGTCCTGCTGTGACCCGTCTGACTCGTCGCCGTCGCTCGAGTCGCTGCTCTCCTCGGCGGTCTTGCCGCCGGTCAGCAGGTCGTCGACCGTCTCGTCGTCGTCGAGACCCTCGGCCAGCGGGTTGTCCTCGCCGGGCTGGAGGTCCTCGGGCAGCTGGTCGTCGCCGATGCCGATCTCGGGCTCGTTCTCTGATTCGCTCATGCCCCGAACCTAGCCCGCGGCCCGGACGCCGCGACTCACCCGACGAGATGAGGACGTCAGATGAGCGGCAGTCGCTTCTGGCTGCGGGGCAGCTGCTCGTAGATGCGTCGTACGGCGGAGCCGAGCCGCTCCACCGGGAACGGCCACTCGCCCGCGGCGACGGCGTCCTCGACCCGGACGCCACGGGAGGCGAGGTCGCGCACGGTCTCGGCCAGGATCCCTATCTGGTTGCGCTGGTCCTCGACGAACTCGCGGTCGACGACGGCGCCGTGGCCCGGCACGACAACGCTCGACGAGGTGGTGAGCCCCAGCACGATGTCGAGTGTCAGGGGCCACTCCAGCGGGTAGCAGTCGTCGCCGAAGCCCGGCACCCCGCGGCTCGCCTCGGACTCCTCGACCAGGTCGCCGGCGAGGAGCACGTCCGCGTCCGGCACGCGCAGGACGAGGTCCCCCGCCGTGTGCCCACGCCCGGGGTGGACCAGCTCGACGAGACGGTCGCCGAGGTCGAGGGCCACGGCGGAGGAGAACGTGTGGTCGGCTGCGACGACCTCGGTGGCCAGCACCTCGTCGCGGTGCGGGTCTGCGGCGTCGTCGGTGGCGCCGGCGTACAGCGCCTTGATGCGGTCGCCGGCTTCGACGGTCCGCTCGGCGGCGGTCTCGTGGGCGTGGATGGGGACGGCGCCGTAGGCAGCACGCAGCGCGTGGTTGCCGAAGGTGTGGTCGAAGTGCTCGTGGGTGTTGACGATCGCGGTCACCTCGCCGACACCGAGGGCGCGGATCTCGTCCACCACGCCGCGGGCCGCGAGGCTCGAGGCGTGGGTGTCGACGACCAGCAGGCCTCCGGAGCCGCCCACCAGCGTGACGTTGACGTCGAACCACGCGTGGCGCGCGACCCAGACCCGGTCGGCGACCTCGAGGAACCCCATCCGGCCAGCGTAGGCGGGCTGTCGGCGCGCGTCGTCAGCAGTGCCCGGCGTGCAGCTCGCGGCGCAGCAGCTCGCCGAGCTCGTCGGCGCTGGTGGCGGGGCGGGCGAACATGAGCGTGCGCTCCTGCGACCCGGTGAGGTCCACCCACTGCACGCCGACGCGGTCGTGACGCAGGTCGACCAGCGTGACCCCGACGACCTCGCCGATGCGGGTGCCGGTGGTGGTGGCCACCGCCCGGCGCAGCTCCTCCTGGTGGCAGCGGTTGGCGTGCTCCACGGAGCGTTGGAGGTAGCCACGGTTGAGCTCCAGCGCGGGCGAGCGGAAGTCGTCGAGCGGCACCCGACGCTGCTGCTCACGACGGCCCGCCCCGGCCCGGGAGAGCAACGCGAAGGTAAGGCGCATCGAGACGACGTCGCGGACCTGGCCGCAGCAGTCGCAGTCCTCGCGCGAGGTGGTGTGCAGCATCCCGGCCAGGGTCAGCGTCGCGTCCCGGTCAGGGGAGCCGTTCGGCCCGAGCCCGCTGTGCAAGGTCAGCAGCGCCCGGGCTCCGCGCGCCGCGGCCCGCGCCAGGTCGGTCTCGGGCACGCAGGAGAAGGTCGGGTGGCCGCCGAGGTCCTGCATCCCGAGCTCGTCGGTCCCGGCGAGCACGTCGTCGACGCCGTCGACGACGAGGTGGACCGAGGAGGGGCAGGCCAGGATGCTGCGTGCCGCAGCGGCCAGGCGGAGGGGATGGTCGAGGTGGGTGAGGTCGAGCGTGGCCATCGCGGCACTCCTTCATCGGTGAGTTAGGTAAGCCTAACCTATACGACTCTCCGGTGGGGGTGGAGGAGTCGGCCGCCCCCGGACTCGCCTTGTAGCATTGGCACTCACCACCACGGAGTGCCAGAGGGACGACGAGCAGCGGAGGAGGCGGCATGCAGGAGGAACGACGACTGGCCGTGCTTCGCGCGATCGTGGAGGACTACGTCGCCACGGAGGAGCCGGTCGGTTCCAAGGCGCTCGTCGAGCGCCACGGCCTCGGCGTCTCGCCGGCCACGGTCCGCAACGACATGGCCGTGCTCGAGGACGAGGGCTACATCACCCAGCCCCACACCAGCGCCGGGCGGGTGCCGACCGACAAGGGCTACCGGCTGTTCGTCGACCGGCTCACCACCGTCAAGCCGATGAGCGTCGCCGAGAAGCGGGCGGTCTCGACGTTCCTCGACGGGGCCGTCGACCTCGACGACGTCGTGCAGCGCTCGGTGCGGGTGCTCTCGCAGCTAACCCGCCAGGTGGCTGTCGTGCAATATCCCACGCTGTCGCGTTCCACGGTGCGCCACGTGGAGCTGGTCGCGCTGGCCCCTCGTCGGCTCCTCGCCGTCCTCATCCTGAGCACCGGCCGGGTCGAGCAGCGCCTCGTCGACCTCGAGGCCGACCTCGACGACGACGTCCTGGCCGACCTGCGGCTGCGGGTCAACCAGACCGCCACGGGCCAGGTCATCGCCGACGCCGTCACGGCGCTGCGGGGCCTCGGCGACCAGCCGCCCACCAGCCCGCTCGCGGTCTACGCCGCCCCGGTCGTCGAGGCCCTCGCCGACGCGATGAGCGACCACCGCTCCGACGAGCGCATCGCGGTCGGTGGCGCGGCCAACCTGGCCCGCTACGGCGACAGCTTCGACTCCGCCGTACGCCCCCTGCTCGAGGCGCTGGAGGAGCACGTCGTGCTGCTCAAGCTCCTCGGCGAGGCCACGGCCGGGGGCATGGTGACGGTCCGCATCGGCGCGGAGGGCCCCTACGAGCAGCTCTCGGCGACCAGCGTGGTCGCCACCGGCTACGGCCCCCAGGACGACGCCCTCGCGACCCTCGGGGTCGTGGGGCCCACCCGCATGGACTACCCCGGCACCATGACCGCCGTCCGTGCGGTCGCGCGCTACGTCTCGCGCATCCTCGACGAAGCCTGAGCGGCTCGTCATCACCCCAGCTCCCCGATCGAGACCAGAGAAGGACACCCACGTTGAGCCAGGACCTGTACGAGCTCCTCGGTGTCGCCCGCGACGCGGATGGCGACGCCATCAAGAAGGCCTACCGGCGCCTCGCGCGGCAGCTGCACCCCGACGTCAACCCCGACCCGGAGACGCAGGAGAAGTTCAAGGAGGTCTCGCGCGCCTACGAGGTCCTCTCCGACCCGCAGAAGCGCGCTGCCTACGACCGCGGCGGTGACCCCTTCGGCGGCGGCCAGGCCGGCTTCGGCCAGGGCGCGGGCTTCTCCTTCACCGACATCATGGACGCCTTCTTCGGCGGGCAGCCCGGTGCCGGCGGCGGTGGTCAGGGCCGCGGGCCCCGCTCCCGCGTACGCCGCGGCCAGGACGCCCTGATCCGCCTCGAGATCTCGTTGGCCGAGGCCGCCTTCGGCGTCGCCAAGGAGCTCAAGGTCGACACGGCCGTGCTGTGCACGACCTGCGACGGCGAGGGCGCCGCCCCCGGCAGCCACCCGATCCCGTGCGAGACCTGTCGCGGTGCCGGCGAGGTCGCCCACGTGCAGCGCTCGTTCCTCGGCGAGATCCGCACCCTGCGTCCCTGCGCCGCGTGTCGCGGCTTCGGCTCGATCATCCCCGAGCCCTGCCGCGACTGCGCCGGTGACGGCCGCGTCCGCTCTCGTCGCACGTTGACGGTCAAGATCCCCGCCGGCGTCGACACCGGCACGCGCGTCCAGCTCAGCGAGCAGGGCGAGGTCGGTCCCGGCGGCGGCCCCGCCGGTGACCTCTACGTCGAGATCCACGTCGGCGAGCACCCGACCTTCACGCGCCACGGCAACGACCTGCACTGCACGGTCACGCTGCCGATGACGGCGGCCGCGCTCGGCACGACCTTGACGCTGCCGACCCTGGAGGCCGACGTCGAGCAGGGCGCCGACTCGGGTGTCGAGACCGAGTTCGAGCTTGAGGTCGGCTCCGGCACCCAGTCGGGAACCCAGCAGGTGATGCGCGGCCGGGGGGTCCCCGGGCTGCGCGGCGGCCGCGGAGACCTCATCGTCACGACCCTGGTCGAGACCCCGCAGCGGCTCGACCCGCGCCAGGAGGAGCTGCTGCGCGAGCTCGCCGCGATCCGTGGCGAGGAGGCCCCGACCGGCCAGGTCCGCAGCACCTCGACCAAGGGCGTCTTCGGTCGACTCCGCGACGCGTTCAACCAGCACGGATGAGCCTGCCGGTCCACCTCGTCGACTCGCTGGCCGGGGTGTCGGTCGGCGACCTCGTCACCGTCGAGGGGGACGAGGCGCACCACGCTGTCGCCGTACGACGCCTGCGCGTCGGCGAGCAGGTGGTCCTGACCGACGGCTCGGGCCGGTCGGTGACCGGTGCCGTCACGGACACGGGCAAGCGGGTGTTCTCGGTGGAAGCCTCCTCCGTCGAGGAGCTCCCGCGACCCTCGCCGTCGTTCGTCGTGGTGCAGGCCCTGCCCAAGGGCGACCGCGGCGAGCTGTCCGTCGAGGTGCTGACCGAGATCGGCGTCGACCAGGTGGTGCCGTGGGCGGCCTCCCGCAGCGTCGCGGTCTGGAAGGGCGAGCGCGCGACCAAGTCGCTGGCCCGCTGGCGCTCCACGGCCCGTGAGGCCGCCAAGCAGTCGCGGCGCTCCTGGCACCCGACAGTCACGGAGCTCTCCACGACGGCTGAGGTCGCCGAGCTCGTCGCCGGGGCCGATCTCGCCGTCGTGCTCCATGAGGAGGCCGGCGCGCCGCTCGCCGGCCTGCCCGTCCCTGCCTCCGGTACGGTCGTGGTGGTCGTCGGCCCCGAGGGTGGCCTGAGCCCCGACGAGGTGGCCACCTTCGTCGCCGCCGGCGCGGTCAGCGTCCGGCTCGGCGCCGAGGTGCTCCGCACCTCCACCGCCGGCGTCGCTGCGTGTGCCGCGCTGCTGGCGCGCACGGCTCGCTGGGGTGGGTAGCGGGTCCGGGCTTGGCCGGACGCCCAGCCAGCCCAGCCAGCCGGTCAGCCGACCGTGATCGTCTTGGTGTCGACGAACGGACCAGGGCCCTCGCCGCCGGACGGGTCGTCGGTCATCGCGACGAACGTGTAGTCGCCGGGTGCCAGGCCGGACACGTCGACAACGGTCTCCCACGGGTAGAGCTGGTCCATGAAGCCCTCGGCGGTGGCGAAGCCCTCGAGCACCACGGTGTCGCCCTGGCGGACCTCCCACGGCACGGTCGCCTCGAAGGAGCTGGCCACGCCGTTGGCGGTGAAGGAGCCGCTCACGGTCGCGCCCTCCTCGGGCGAGGTCACGTTGACCAGGCTGAGCACGTCGAGCTGGGGCGCGTTCTTGACGCCGGCGGAGGTGTCGACGCCGAGCAGCGTCGTGGGGGAGCCGTCGAGGGTCACGACGACGGGCGCGCGGTCCTGCTGGACGCCCTGGAGGGTGTAGACGAGGGCCTGGACGGCGACACGGGCGTCGGCCTTGCTGAGTCCGGAGGGTGCCGCGGTCAGGGAGTCGTCGGCGAGCTCGACGACGAAGCGGGCTCCGGGCTCGTCGTAGGTCACGGAGGCGAACCCGCCGGTGAAGAGCGTGCCGTAGTCGGGGTCGAGCGCGTCACCGGCCGCCATCAGGGCTGCGGCCTCGGCGAGCGGGTTGTCGGCCCCGACGGCGCGGAACTCGCGGTAGAGCCGGGGTCCCATCGGGGTGTCACCGACGAAGTAGACCGGCGCGACCACCGTCTCCGCGGGCGCGGACGGCTCCGTCGTCGCGGACTCCGAGGGCTCCGGCGTCGGCGACGACGAGGCCGGGGGAGCACTCGTCCCGCCGGTGGGCGCGGGGTCGTCCGCGACCGGGTCGGTGTCGGTGGAGCAGCCGGCCAGCGTCGCAGTGGCGACCAGGGCGGCGACGGCCAACGAGAGGGAGCGGGTGGTGGTGCGGGTGGGGAAGGCGTTCATGGGTTCCATCCTGTCTGCGGAGGTCGGCTATTCGACGATGATCGAGCGCGTGTCGGTGTCGGGCCCCGACCCCTCGGCGCCTCCGGAGGGATCGTCGTTGGCGGCCGTGAACGTGTAGGTCCCGGGCCTCAGCCCCGAGACGTCGATCGGCTCCGTCCGCCAGGGGAAGAGCCCGCCCTCGCCCGAGCCCTCGGCCGTGGCGAAGCCATCCAGCACGACGGTCCCGGCGGCGTCGGTGAGGCTCCAGGTCATCGTGGCCTCGAAGCCGTTGTTGCGTCCCAGGGCGATGAACGAGCCCGAGACGACCGCGCCCTCGGCCGGGAAGGCGATGTTCATCTGGGCCTGTACGTCGTCGGACGAACCGGCGGCGAGCGCCTCCGACGTCGGCACCCCGAAGACCTGGTCGATCGGGTTGCGGTCGAGGTAGAACTGCACGGGCGCCTTCAGCGGTTCGCCCGCGGAGGCGGCCGCTTGAAGCGTCCAGATGACCGACTCGACGGCGAGCTGCGCGTCCGCCGCGCTCATCCCCGCCGGTCGGTCGCGCAGGGACGCGTCGGCGAGGACCACGCTGAGCTGGCCGTCGGCGCCCACGCCGTCGAAGCCGGCGGACGCGAAGCTGCCCGCCGGCCACAGCGCGCGGTAGTCGGGATCCAGCGACGGCGTCTCGAGCTGGCGCAGCGCGGTGAGCAGGTCGCGGCCGCCGGGCACGTCTCGCACCTCGCTGTAGAGGCGCGGTCCGCGAGGGGTGTCGCCTGCGTAGAAGATCGTGTACGACGTCACGGTGCCGGCGCCGGTCGGCGGAGTCGTCGGACTCGCGGAGCCGGAGGGGGTCGGCGCCGGGTCCGTCACGGTCGGGGTCGGGTCCTGGGCAGGGCCGGGATCGTCGGCGGTCGGCGACGCCGGGTTGCCGAGCAGGGCCACTGCCGCGACGGCGGCTGCGGCGAGGAGCGAGGCGCCACCGGCGGCGTACCAGCGGGTGCGCCGACGCGCCGACGCCGTGCGGAGCCTGATCTCGGTCAGGTGGTCGGTGGGCTGGACGTCGTCGGCGGCGTCGGCGATGAGCCGGGCGAGCTGCTCGTCGCGGGGGTCGTCGGTCATCAGAGGTCTCCGGTCAGGTGGTCGGCGAGCAGGTCACGCAGCGTCGCGGACCCGCGGGAGGCGTGGCTCTTGACGGCACCGCGGCTGATGCCGAGGGTCGTGGCGATCTCCGCCTCGGGGAGGTCGAGGTAGTAACGCAGCGTGAGCACCTCGCGCTGCCGCTCCGGCAGGGTGCGCAGTGCCTCCAGCACTGCGTCGCGTCGGGCGACCGCATCGGCCGTCTCGTCCCCGCCCGCCCGGGAGCCGGGGGACAGGTGGGAGGCGGCGTGCCGGGTGACGACCCCGCGGTGCCGCAGCACCGACCGGGAGCCGTTGACCACCGACTGGCGCAGGTAGGCCAGCGCCTTGTCGGGCTCCCGCAGCCGTGACCAGCGCCCGTGCATCGCCACGAACGCGTCCTGCACGACCTCCTCAGCCGTGCCCGTGTCCCGCACCAGCAGGACCGAGAGGCGCACGAGCTGGCGCCAGTGGGCGGCGTAGAGCTCGTCGAGCGCCTCGTCGGCGCTCCACGAGGGACTCTCGCTCACCGTCTGTTCGCGAGTGCTTGCATGAGTCATCACGCTAGTTGCACGCCTGGGCCGGCCTCGAGGTTTACCTCGGCAAGTCGAGGATTCCATGGGAGGATGAGGCACTGACTTCTGGGAGGGAGAGCAGGTTTCGTGGAGGACTGTCTTTTCTGCAGGATCGTGGCCGGGGAGATCCCCGCCGAGATCGTGCACAGCACCGAGCGCACCGTCGCGTTCCGTGACATCAACGCCCAGGCGCCGACCCACGTGCTGGTCGTGCCCAAGGACCACTACGCCAACGCCGCTGAGCTCGCTGCGGGCGACCCGGTGGCCTCGGCGGAGGTGGTGAGCACGGCGGCCGCCGTCGCCACGGCCGAGGGGCACGACGACTACCGCCTGGTGTTCAACACCGGCGCCGGGGTCGGCCAGACCGTCTTCCACACCCACCTCCACGTCCTGGCCGGGCGCTCGATGACCTGGCCTCCCGGGTGAGCCGCCCCAGGAGCCGTCGTACGACGTGGCTCGCGGCCGCCGCCCTCGCGCTCGTCCTGAGTGCCTGCTCGGGCACCGATGACGGCGACGTGTCCGCGGCTCCCGAGGCGCCCACCACGGCCGTGGCCGGGGAGCCGACCGCGACCCCCTCGGCCGTCGCGACCGAGGACGCCCACCACGACGCCCCCGACCCCGGTCCGCTGGCGCCGCTGCGCGGTGGTGAGGACCGCGTGACGATGACGATGCCGACGACCTACACCCCGTCGTCACCGACGGGGGTCGGGACCGACGACTACCGCTGCTTCCTGCTCGACCCGCAGCTCGCGCGCGACAGCTACCTCACCGGCACCAACGTGGTGCCCGGCAACCCCGACGTGGTCCACCACGTCATCCTCTTCCGTGTCTCTCCCGACCAGGTGGCCGAGGCCGAGGACATGGACGCGCAGAGCGACGAGCAGGGCTGGACCTGCTTCGGTGGCACGGGCCTGGCCGGTGACTTCGGCAACATCGACGACGCCAACTGGCTCGGCGCCTGGGCTCCCGGCGGCGAGGAGACGATGACCCGCAAGGGCTTCGGCACCGACCTGCCGAAGGGCTCGCGGATCGTCATGCAGGTCCACTACAACTTGCTCGCGGGAGCCAGCCCCGACATGAGCTCGACCCAGCTGCGCATCATGGCGAAGAAGCCGGGGATCACCCGGCTGCACACCTTCCTGATGCCCGCACCGGTCGAGATGCCGTGCCGGCCCGGACGCGACGGCGGCCCGCTCTGCGACCGCGACGCGGCGATCGCCGACGAGCAGGCCCGCATCGGACCGTCGGGCGGTGCCACCGCCAACGTCCTCCACCTGCTCTGCGGCACCGAGCCGAAGCCGTCCGACACGAGCACCTGCGTGCGCACGCTGGGTCGCGCCATGACCGTCTACGGGGTCGCGGGACACATGCACCTGCTCGGGCGCCGGATCACGATCGAGACCAACCCCGGCACCCCCGACGCGCGCACCGTGCTGGACATCAAGCCGTGGAACTTCGACGACCAGGGCTCGCAGCCCATCGAGCCGGTCCACCTCGACCCGTTCGACACGATCAAGGTCACCTGCGAGCACGCCCAGTGGCTGCGCGACAAGCTGCCGGCCTTCGAGACCCAGCGTGAGGACAAGTACGTCGTCTGGGGCGAGGGCACCACCGACGAGATGTGCCTCGGCATGCTCTCGGTCGCCTTCGACGACGAGCAGTAGGCCCCCAGCAGCAGGGCTCAGCAGCAGGGCCCAGCAGCAGGCCTCAGCCGGGGACGATCGCGGACACGAGCCGCATGATCGCGAAGACCACCGGCAGTCCGAAGACGACCAGCATCGCCCACGCGGTGATCTTGTGACCGCGCTTGCTGCTGTCCAGGGAGCCGGCGAAGTCGAGCAGCGCCCCGTCCGGCACGTGGTGCGTGAGCCCCATGGCCCGCGCGTGCGGGGGCAGGTGCTGGCCGTTGAACCAGTAGGGCGGCGCGTCGTCGACGTCCCCGTCGGCGGGTTCCCAGTCCTCGTCGTACTCGTCCCGCTCCTGCATGGTCCCTACCGTACGGCCTGGGGTGCGACTCCCGGGGCGATCCAAACCCGCTGGGCGCCTGTGCGGCGCTCCCGTAGCATGGAGACCGCGCATCATCGCCGACCGAAAGGCCGCCCGCCAGGGCACCCATGACTGACAGCACCACCGACCGCACCCCGCCGCGGGAGAAGCACACGACCAAGCACACCGTCGTGGTGCCCAACAGCATCAACATGGTCAGCCTGCTCGGGCCCGGCGACGAGCACCTCGGCATCATCGAGGGCGCCTTCGACGCCGAGATCCACGTGCGCGGCAACCGGATCTCGATGCGCGGTGAGCCCGGCGAGGTCGCCCTCGCCGAGCGTCTCCTCGACGAGCTCGTGACGATCATCCGCACCGGTCAGGGCATCACGTCCGAGACCGTCGAGCGGGTGCACACGATGCTGCGGGCCGAGACCACCGAGCGCCCCGCCGACGTGCTGAGCCTCAACATCCTCAGCAACCGCGGCCGCTCGATCCGCCCCAAGACGCTCAACCAGAAGCGCTACGTCGACGCGATCGACAAGCACACGATCACCTTCGGCATCGGGCCGGCCGGCACGGGCAAGACCTACCTCGCGATGGCCAAGGCCGTGCAGGCGCTGACGTCCAAGAACGTCAACCGGATCATCCTGACCCGCCCGGCCGTGGAGGCGGGGGAGCGGCTCGGCTTCCTGCCCGGCACGCTCAGCGAGAAGATCGACCCCTACCTGCGCCCGCTCTACGACGCGCTCCACGACATGATCGATCCCGAGACAATCCCCAAGCTCCTCGCCTCGGGCACCATCGAGGTCGCGCCGCTGGCCTACATGCGCGGTCGGTCGCTCAACGACTCCTTCATCATCCTCGACGAGGCGCAGAACACCTCGCCCGAGCAGATGAAGATGTTCCTCACCCGGCTGGGCTTCGGCTCCAAGATCGTGGTGACCGGTGACGTGACCCAGGTGGACCTGCCCAGCGGCACCAAGTCGGGGCTGCGCGTGATCGAGGGCATCCTCGACGAGGTCGAGGACATCTCCTTCAACCGGCTCACCTCCAGCGACGTCGTCCGTCACCG
>NZ_JANNML010000088.1:0-30328 GCF_031397825.1 Nocardioides sp. | reverse complement strand
CGCCTGGTGCCGCTCGAGTCGACCCTCGAGAACGGCGACGTCATCGAGGTCTTCACCTCCAAGGCCGCCAACGCCGCTCCCTCCCAGGACTGGCTGACCTTCGTCCGCTCGCCCCGCGCCCGCTCCAAGATCCGCCACTGGTTCACCAAGGAGCGCCGCGAGGAGGCCATCGAGCAGGGCAAGGACCAGATCGCCAAGCTCATGCGCAAGGAGGGCCTGCCCCTCAAGCGGCTGCTGTCCCACGAGTCGCTCATGCAGGCGGCCGCCCACTTCAAGATCGCCGACGTGTCCGCGCTCTACGCGGCGGTCGGCGAGGGCAACCTCAGCGCCCAGGCCGTCGTACGACGGGTCATCGAGCTGCACGGCGGCGACGAGGGCGCGCAGGAGGACCTCGCGGAAGCGGTCACCATCACCGGCCGGCGTGGTCGCTCCAAGGTGTCCAGCGGCGGCGACTCCGGGGTCATCGTCAAGGGCTCACCCGACGTGTGGCTCAAGCTGGCCAAGTGCTGCACCCCGGTCCCGCCCGACGACATCCTCGGCTTCGTCACCAAGGGCGGGGGAGTCTCGGTGCACCGGCGTGACTGCACCAACGCCACGTCCCTGCTCCGTCAGCCCGAGAAGGTGCTCGAGGTCGAGTGGGCCCCGACGGGTCAGTCGACGTTCCTGGTCAACATCCAGGTCGAGGCCATCGACCGCGCCCGCCTGCTCTCCGACATCACGATGGTGCTCTCGGACGCCCACGTGAACATCCTCAGCGCCAACCTCTCCACGACCCGCGACCGGGTCGCCAAGAGCCGCTTCACCTTCCAGATGGCCGAGGCCAAGCACCTCGACACGGTGCTGAAGGCCGTCCGCGGTGTCCCGGGCGTCTTCGACGCCTACCGGATCACGCAGTAGCGCGTACGTCGCCGCTGGTCGAGCAGCTTTCGCTGCTCATCCGGAGAACTCGTCGGCGGCGCGCTTGGCCATCTCGAGGAACGCCTGACGGGAGGCGAGGTTCTCCTCGAGCTCCCTCACCTTCTTCTCGTTCCCACCGGCGCGGGCCTTCTCGAGGTCGGCCTCGACCCCGTTGATCGCGGCCTGGAGCTTGGCGACCATGTCGCCGGCCCGGGCGGACTTCTCGGGGTCGGACTTGCGCCACTGCTCTTCCTCGAGCCCCCGGATCGCCTGCTCGACGGTGCGCATGCGGCCCTCGAGGTCCTTCATGCGGTCGCGCGGGACCTTGCCCGCGGCGTCCCACTTGTCGGCGAGGTCGCGGAAGGCCCGCTTCGCGGCCTCGACGTCGGTCACGGGGAGCAGCCCCTCGGCCTCCAGGATCAGGGCGTCCTTGACCTCCGCGTTGGCGGCGAACTCCTGGTCGAGTGCGGCGTTGGCCGCGTCACGGGCCCCGAAGAACGCGTCCTGCGCGCCACGGAAGCGGGCCCACAGCTGGTCGTCGACGTCCTTGGGTGCCGGGCCGGCGGCCTTCCAGTCGCGCATGAGGTCGCGGTAGCGGCCGGCGGTGATGCCCCACTCGGTCGACGTGGAGAGCGACTCGGCCTCGGTGGCGAGGCGCTCCTTGACGACCCGCGCGGAGTCGCGCTTCTGGTCCTGCTCGGCGAAGTGGGACTTGCGGCGCCGGGTGTAGGCGGTGCGGGCGCCGGAGAAGCGCTTCCACAGCGAGTCGTCGGACGGGCGGTCGATGCGCGGCAGCGCCTTCCACTCGTCGAGGAGCTCACGCAGCTTGTTGGCGCCGTGACGCCAGTCGTTGCCCTCGGCGATCTTCTCGGCCGCGGCGACGAGCTTCTCCTTCTGCTCCTTCGCCTCGGCGGACTTCTTCGCCTTCTCGGCCCGCTTGACCGCACGCTGCTGGGCGATGACCGGTCCGAGCGAGTCCAGTCGACCGGTCAGACCGGCCAGGTCGCCGACCGCGTTCGCCTCGACCACCTGGGCGCGCACCATCTTGATCGACTCGGCCGCCTCGTCGGGACCGAGCACGCCCGAGCGCACGCGCTGGTCGAGCAGCGAGACCTCGGTCTCGAGCGCCAGGAAGCGGTCGGTGTAGAACTTCAGGGCTTCGTCGGGGGTCCCCACGGGGTACTGGCCCACGGAGCGTTCGCCCTCGGCGGTCTTCACGTAGACGGTGCCGTCGTCGCCGACGCGACCCCATTCGGTGCTCGTCACTGCCAGTCCCTCACTCGGTCGCCTGCATAGCAGTGGCCCACCCTAGTGCCAGAGACCGCCGAGGCGACCCCGTGTCGGTCTCGATAGTGTTACCGAGTGTTGATCGCCGGCTTTCCCGCAGGTCCTTGGGGCACCAACTGCTACGTCGCCGCCACCGGCCCGGGCAGCGAGTGCGTCGTCATCGACCCCGGCAAGGACGCCGCGGCCGGTGTCGCCGAGGTCGTGCGCGAGCACCGTCTCAAGCCCGTCGCGGTCCTGGTGACCCACGGCCACGTCGACCACATGTGGTGCGTCGCGCCCGTCGCCGGCACCTACGAGGCCACGGCGTGGATCCACCCCAGCGACCGCCACCTGCTCAGCGACCCGATGGCCGGCATGTCCCGCGAGAGCACCGCGATGCTCCTGGGGGGCGACTACACCTGGGCCGAGCCCGACGACGTGCGGGAGCTGAGCGACACCCAGGTCCTCGAGCTCGCCGGGCTCGGCTTCGTCGTCGACCACACCCCAGGGCACACCGAGGGGTCGGTCACCTTCCGCACGCCCTACGACCAGGCCGACATCTCGGAGGTGATGTTCTCCGGTGACCTGCTCTTCGCCGGGTCCATCGGCCGCACCGACCTCCCCGGGGGCGACCACCCGACGATGCTGCGCAGCCTCGCGCAGAAGGTCCTCCCGCTCGCCGACGACATCGTGGTCCTGCCCGGCCACGGCGAGCAGACCTCCATCGGTCGCGAGCGCGTCACCAACCCCTACCTCCAGGACCTCTGAGATGGCCAAGACACCCCCGCGTGGGCCGCTCAGCGGTTTCCCCGAGCTGCTCCCGGAGCAGCGTTTCGTCGAGCAGCAGGTCATCGACACCCTGCGCCACGTCTTCGAGCTGCACGGCTTCGCCGGCATCGAGACCCGTGCCGTCGAGCCGCTGGACCAGCTGCTGCGCAAGGGCGACACCTCCAAGGAGGTCTACCTCCTGCGTCGTCTCCACGAGGAGTCGGCCGAGGGGCACGCCGGGCTGGGGCTGCACTTCGACCTGACCGTGCCCTTCGCCCGCTACGTCCTGGAGAACGCCGGCAGGCTGGCCTTCCCGTTCCGTCGCTACCAGGTGCAGAAGGCCTGGCGCGGTGAGCGTCCCCAGGAGGGCCGGTTCCGCGAGTTCACCCAGGCCGACATCGACATCGTGGGGCGCGACTCGCTCGCCTTCCACCACGACATCGAGGTCACCCGCGTCATGGTCGACGCCCTCACGCGCCTGGACTTCCTGCCCGCCTTCCGCCTGCAGGTCAACAACCGCAAGCTCATCCAGGGCTTCTACGCCGGCCTCGGCCTGGGCGCCGACGACACCGACGAGGTCATGCGCCTGGTCGACAAGCTCGACAAGCTGCCCGTCGAGAAGGTGCGTGAGCTGCTGCTGTCCGACGCGGGCATCTCCGGCGCCGACGCCGACAAGGTGCTCGAGCTCGCCACGATCCGCTCCGACGACGACGGCTTCGTCGGACAGGTGCGCGCGCTCGGGGTCGAGCACGAGCTCCTCGACGAGGGCCTGGCCGAGCTGGCCGAGCTCGTGCGTGGCTGCACCGACCTGGTCTCCGACCGGGTGCGGGTCACCGCCGACCTCTCGATCGCGCGCGGCCTGGACTACTACACCGGCACCGTCTTCGAGACCCGCCTCGACGGCTACGAGTCGATGGGGTCCATCTGCTCCGGAGGTCGCTACGACGCGCTCGCCAGCGACGGCCGCACGACGTACCCCGGCGTCGGCATCTCCCTCGGCGTCAGCCGGGTCGTCGTCCCGCTGCTGGCCCGCACCGGCCTGACCGCGTCGCGCTCGGTGCCCAGTGCGGTGCTCGTGGCGGTCGTGGACGAGGACGGCCGGCCCACGAGCGGCGCGGTCGCCGACAGCCTGCGCCGTCGTGACATCGCCTGCGAGGTCGCGCCCGACGCGGCCAAGTTCGGCAAGCAGATCCGCTACGCCGAGCGGCGTGGCATCCCCTTCGTCTGGTTCACCACGACGACCGACGACGGCACCGTGACCCACGAGGTCAAGGACATCCGATCGGGGGAGCAGGTGAGCGCCGACCCGGCCGCCTGGACCCCACCCACCGACGACCTGCGACCGCAGGTCCTCTTGAAGGAGCAGCAGTGATCCGCACCCATGACGCCGGCGCCCTCCGCGCCGAGCACGTCGGCCAGACCGTCACCCTCGCCGGCTGGGTGGCCAAGCGCCGCGATCACGGCGGCGTGGCCTTCCTCGACCTGCGCGAGGCCAGCGGGGTCGTCCAGGTCGTCGTGCGCGACGAGGCCGTGGCCCACGCGCTGCGCAGCGAGTTCTGCATCAAGGTGACCGGCCAGGTCGGCGCCCGTCCCGAGGGCAACGCCAACCCGAGCCTGCCCTCCGGCGAGATCGAGGTCATCGCCAAGGACCTCGAGGTCCTCAGCGCTTCCGCCCCGCTGCCGTTCCCGATCGACGACGCTGGCCACCATGGGGGGGACGTGGGGGAGGAGGCGCGCCTCAAGCACCGCTACCTCGACCTGCGTCGCAGCGGCCCCAACGCGGCCCTGCGTCTGCGCTCCAAGATCAACAAGGCCGCGCGCGACGTGCTCGACGCCCACGACTTCGTCGAGGTCGAGACTCCGACGCTGACCCGTTCGACCCCCGAGGGCGCCCGGGACTTCCTGGTGCCCGCCCGCCTCCAGCCGGGCAGCTGGTACGCCCTGCCCCAGAGCCCCCAGCTCTTCAAGCAGCTGCTGATGGTCGCGGGCATGGAGCGCTACTTCCAGATCGCGCGCTGCTACCGCGACGAGGACTTCCGCGCCGACCGGCAGCCGGAGTTCACCCAGCTCGACATCGAGATGAGCTTCGTGGACCAGGAGGACGTCATCGAGCTCATGGAGGACGTGCTGGCCGCCATGTGGAAGCTCATCGACGTCGAGATCCCGCGTCCGCTCCCGCGCATGACCTACGCCGAGGCCATGCGTCGCTTCGGCTCCGACAAGCCCGACCTGCGCATGGGCCTCGAGCTGGTCGAGTGCACCGACTACTTCAAGGAGACGCCCTTCCGCGTCTTCCAGGCGCCGTACGTCGGGGCCGTCGTCATGCCCGGCGGTGCCAGCCAGCCGCGCAAGAAGCTCGACGCGTGGCAGGAGTGGGCCAAGCAGCGCGGCGCCAAGGGCCTGGCCTACGTGCTGGTCCAGGAGGACGGAGAGCTGACCGGACCCGTGTCCAAGAACATCACCGACGAGGAGAAGGCCGGCCTCGCCGCCCACGTCGGCGCCGCGCCCGGCGACTGCATCTTCTTCGCGGCCGGCGCCGCCACGTCGAGCCGTGCCCTCCTGGGCGCCGCGCGCCTGGAGATCGGTCGCCGAGGCGAGCTGATCGACGAGAGCGCCTTCGCGTTCACCTGGGTCGTCGACGCCCCGATGTTCGAGCCCAGCTCGGATGCCGTCGAGAGCGGCGACGTCGCGGTCGGTGCCGGTGCCTGGACGGCGGTGCACCACGCGTTCACCGGCCCCAAGCCGGAGTTCGCCGACACCTTCGACACCGACCCGGGCAGCGCCCTGGCCTACGCCTACGACATCGTCTGCAACGGCAACGAGCTCGGCGGTGGCTCGATCCGGATCCACCGCGAGGACGTGCAGAGGCGGGTCTTCGCGGTGATGGGTCTCAGCGAGGCCGAGTCCCAGGAGAAGTTCGGCTTCCTGCTCGACGCCTTCAAGTTCGGCGCACCCCCGCACGGCGGCATCGCCGTGGGCATGGACCGCATCTGCGCGATGCTGGCCGGCACCGACTCGATCCGCGACGTCATCGCCTTCCCGAAGTCCGGTGGCGGCTTCGACCCGCTCACCGCCGCACCCGCGCCGATCACTGCGGCACAGCGCAAGGAAGCCGGTGTGGATGCCGTTGCAGAGAAGGAATCTGCGACCAGTTCTTGAGGCGCAAGAGAAACCATTGGACAAACGGGCTGAGACCAGATCGTTACGCGGGGGAGACCCGTAGTGCGCGCTGTGTCACATAGAGTCCGGGACGGCGCACAGGGCGCACCCGGGACGATCTTCCGGTCCGCCGAACGAGTGGCAGCAGACACTGCCTGGACGAGGTGAGCATGTCGACACCCACGATGGGGTCCGAGACTCTCGGACACTTGAGTGACGAAGCGGATCCTGACGACGCAGTCGCCAAGACCCCGGTGTCGGGCAAGTCGCCTCTGGCGATCGCTGCTGGCCGCCTGCGGCGCGACAAGGTCGCCATGGCCTGCCTCACGATCGTCCTCTTCTTCGTGCTGATCGCGATCTTCGCCGGCCAGCTCGCCTCGCTGTTCAACGTGACGACCCAGCCGGGCAACCCGTCGCAGCAGCTCGACTTCATCAACGACGGCATGCCGCTGAAGGGCCCGCCCCACAACGGCTTCGACCCCGAGCACCCGTTCGGCATCGCGCCCAAGACGGCCAAGGACAACCTGGCCAGCTGGCTCTACGGCGCGCGCACGTCGATGCTCATCGCGACGTCGGCCACCGTCGTGGCCTCCATCGTGGGGGTCGTGCTCGGCCTGGTCGCCGGGTTCGTGGGCGGCGCCGTCGACAAGGTCATCTCGTTCATCACCGACCTGTTCCTGACGCTGCCGTTCCTGCTGATGGCTCTGGTGATCGCGCCGATCCTCAACGAGCGCTTCGCGCTGACGCCTGATCGCTACCAGACCATGCAGGTCGTGTCGCTGATCGGCATCCTCGCTGCCTTCGGCTGGATGGGCATCGCGCGCCTCGTGCGCGGCGAGGTCCTCTCCCTGCGCGAGCGCGAGTTCATCCTCTCCGCGCGGGTGATCGGCATGCCGACCTCGCGGATCATGGTCAAGGAGCTGCTGCCCAACCTGGTGGCGCCGATCGTGGTCGCGGTGTCGCTCATGCTGCCGGCGTTCATCGCCGCCGAGGCCGGCCTCGCCTTCCTCGGGGTCGGCATCACCCAGGGCGAGTCGTGGGGCCAGACGATCCTGCTGGCCAGCGCCTACTTCGAGCTCTACCCGCTCTACCTCTGGGAGCCCCTGCTCGGCATCGTCGTGCTGGTGCTCGCCCTCAACCTCCTCGGCGACGCGATCCGCGACGCCGTCGATCCCAAGACCCGACGCTAGGCGTCGGTTTCTCCCCCAGATGTTGTCGCGGGCTGGGGCCTGTGGCACGGATGAAGAAGAGAAAGGCTGGACAACCATGAAGCGCACCAAGTCGCTTGCCGTTGTCGCAGGCTTCGCCATGGTCACGCTTGCGGCCTGTGGTGGAGACGGCGGAGGCGGAAACGCAGGGGGCAACAACCCCAGCGAGTTCATCAACCCGGAGTCAGAGTTCGGGAAGGTCGCCGACGCTGAGGGGCCCGCCCCCGAGGTCGAGGGCGCCACCACCGGTGGCACCATCACCGTCGCCATCCCCGGCGACCCCGGTCCGGAGGACCTCGACCCCGCCAACGGCTGGTCCGTCCTCGGCAACTCGATCCAGCAGGCGCTCACGCACCGGTCGCTGGTCCAGTTCCGTCGTGACCAGGAGACCGGCGCGATGGAGCTCGTGCCCGACCTCGCCACCGACCTCGGTCGTCCCAACGAGGACTTCACCGAGTGGACGTTCACCATCAAGGACGTCAACTGGGAGAACGGCAACCCGATCACCGCCGAGGAGGTCAAGTACGGCGTCGAGCGCACCTTCGACTCCGAGACCTTCACCTCGGGCCCCGGCCAGGTCTACTCCGTGTCGAACTTCGACTGCGGCGAGGGCTACACCGGTCCGCAGGACGGTGACTGCCCCGGCATCACGGTCGACGGCCAGGACATCACGTTCAAGATGCAGGGTCCCTTCCCGGACATGGACTTCTGGTCCACCTTCATGGCGATCGGCCCGATCCCGCTCGAGAACTCCGAGTTCCCGGCCTACGGTCGCATGCCTCTCTCCAGCGGCCCCTACAAGATCAAGGAGTTCCGCGTCAACGAGTCGCTGACCCTTGAGAAGAACCCCGAGTGGGACGCTGCGTCCGACCCGGCCCGTCACCAGTACGCCGACGAGTGGGTCTTCAAGTTCGACCAGGACCAGGAGAAGACCGACCAGCTGCTGCTGAGCGACTCTGCCGACGCGCAGACCACCGTCTCCAACGGCCTCGGTGCGACCAACGTCGCCGCGCTGCGCGACGCCCTGGGCGACAACTTCATCCAGCAGACCGGTCAGTGCGTCAGCTACCGCACGCCTGACTACACCAAGATCACCGACGTCAACATCCGCAAGGCGATCGCCTGGGGCTACGACTTCGAGAACATCGTCCTCGCGGGCGGCAACATCCCCGGTGTGACCCGGATCCCCGCCAGCACGATCATGCCTCCGGGCATGTCGGGCCGCAAGGAGTACTTCCCGGACGGTGAGCAGTTCACCTACGACCCCGAGAAGGCCAAGGCCCTCCTCGCGGAGGCCGGTGAAGAGGGCTACAAGCTGACCTTCATCTATGACGACTCCGACGCCGAGGCCAAGGCCGCGGCCGAGCAGGAGAAGAAGGGCTACGAGAACGCCGGCTTCACCGTCGAGATGATCCCCTACCAGGAGGACGCCTACGCCCTCTGGGACGACGCCGAGAGCCCGATCAACGCCAA
This sequence comes from Nocardioides sp., assembly GCF_031397825.1. Lineage (GTDB taxonomy): Bacteria > Actinomycetota > Actinomycetes > Propionibacteriales > Nocardioidaceae > Nocardioides. Next base: position 21,557 of record NZ_JANNML010000088.1, on the reverse strand, counting down.
GCTCAACCTGCGCTCGGTCAACTGGTGCTCGGACTGGCCGTCCGCGTCCACGATGATCCCGCCGCTGGTCCAGAGCGGTCAGCCCTACAACACGTCGTACTTCTCGGAGACCGAGGTGGACGACCGCATCAAGGAGATCGCCACCCTGCCTCTCGAGGACCAGGCTCCGGCCTGGGGCGACCTGGACGAGCTCATCGGCACCAAGTACTTCCCGATGATCCCGACCGCCTACCGCAACGACCTGTTCGGCGCGGGCAGCAAGATCGGTGGCTTCACGGGTGACGCCGCCATGAGCGCGATCTACTACAAGGACCTCTTCGTCATCCAGTGACGTAGGTTCCTGAGCTAGATCCGTTCGCAACGGACACAGGATGGGGGTCGGGCCTCGGCCCGGCCCCCATCTGGTCCGCTCGTCTCCAGCCCCGTGGAGTGCTTCCACGTGAGAGGTTCGCAGCGATGTTCGCCTACATCATCAAGCGCCTGATCTCCGGCGTGGTCGTCGTCATCTTGGTGTCGATGGCTGTCTTCGCCCTGTTCTGGTTCGGTCCCGAGGACCCGGCCCGACCGATCTGCAACCAGCAGACGGGCAACCGGTGCACGCCTGATCGCCTCGAGAACTTCGAGGAGCAGATGGGCTACAACAACGGGATCGTCTCCGAGTACGGCGCCTACGCCAAGGGGATCTTCACCGGGCGCCAGATGGAGATCGGCAAGACCCAGATCGACTGCGACGCCCCCTGCCTGGGCTACTCCCACCGGACCTTCAACCTGGTCTGGGAGGAGCTCATCGACCGGATCCCGGCCACCATCTCGGTGGCGGCCGGCGGTGCTGTCCTCTACCTCCTGCTCGGCGTCCCCATCGGCGTCGCCGCCGCGCGAAGACGCGGCACGCTCGGTGACAAGCTCCTCGTGAGCTCGTTCCTCGTCATCAGCTCGGTGCCCTACTACCTCTTCGCCCTCCTGGCATGGCTCTACTTCACCCTCATCTGGCAGGTGCCGATCCTCGGTGACAGCGGCTACACGCCCATCACCGACAACCCCGCCAAGTGGTTCGCCGGACTGCTCCTCCCGTGGTTGTGCCTGGGCATCTTCGGCTGCACCCAATACACGCGCTACACCCGTGGTGCCATGGTCGAGACGCTGAGCGAGGACTACATCCGCACCGCCAAGGCCAAGGGCCTGGCGCCGAGCACCGTCGTCTACCGCCACGGCCTGCGCAGCGCGCTCGTGCCCGTCGTGACCGTCTTCGGCATCGACCTCGGCGTGCTGCTCGCCGGGACGATCTTCACCGAGCGGATCTTCGAGATCCAGGGCATCGGACGCTGGGGGCTCCAAGCCGTCCAGAGCTTCGACCTCCCGGTCGTCTCCGCCACGGCCCTCTTCGGCGCCATCATCATCGTCATCAGCAACCTGATCGTCGACGTCATCTACAGCGTGCTCGACCCGCGAGTGAGGCTTTCGTGACCACCCACAGCATGCCGTCGTCGAGCATCGGCGACGGCGATCCCGACGCGTTCCTCGTCGTCGAGGACCTCAACGTCGAGTTCCCCACCCCCGACGGGCCCGTGCGTGCCGTCAAGGACCTCAGCTACCGTGTCGGCCTGGGCCAGACCCTCGGCATCGTGGGCGAGTCCGGCTCGGGCAAGTCCGTGTCGTCGATGGCCGTCCTCGGCCTGCACGACCCGCAACGCTCCACGATCACCGGATCGATCAAGATCGGTGGCCAGGAGGTCGTCGGGCTCAACGAGCCCGGCATGCGCAAGCTGCGCGGCAACTCGGTCTCGATGATCTTCCAGGACGCGCTCGCCGCTCTGCACCCCTTCTACCGGGTCGGCGCCCAGCTCGGTGAGGCCTACCAGGTCCACCACTCCTCGGCGTCCAAGCGCGATGCCCGTCGCAAGTCGATCGAGATGCTCGACCGGGTCGGCATCCCGCAGCCCGACAAGCGGGTGGACGACTTCCCACACCAGTTCTCCGGCGGCATGCGCCAACGCGCCATGATCGCGATGGGCCTGATCAACGACCCGTCGCTGCTGATCGCCGACGAGCCCACGACGGCCCTCGACGTGACGGTGCAGGCGCAGATCCTCGACCTGCTCCAGGACCTCCAGCGCGAGTTCAACTCAGCGGTCATCATCATCACCCACGACCTCGGCGTCATCGCCGAGATGGCCGACGACGTCCTGGTGATGTACGCCGGCCGCGCGGTCGAGTACGGCCCCTGCAAGGAGATCCTGATCGCGCCGGAGATGCCCTACACGTGGGGTCTGCTCTCCAGCATCCCCGATGTCACGGCCGACACCGACGCGCGCCTGATCCCGATCCCGGGCAACCCGCCGAGCCTGCTGTCGCCGCCGAGCGGCTGCTCGTTCCACCCGCGGTGCGCCCACGTCGACAAGGTGCCCGGCGCCCTGTGTGCGACGACGCTGCCCGAGCTGCTGCCCGGGGGGCGCGGCCCCCACCACCTCAAGCGATGCCACCTGGCCGATCCCGCCGAGATCTTCCGTAGGGAAGTCCTCGTCGAGATCGCGCCCGAGCTGGTGGAGGACAACTGATGGCCGAGCAGGACACCACGACCGACGACCTCACCCCCGAGGGGCACCCGGGCGAGGCCGAGCCTCAGCTCAAGCCCCTGGTCGCCAGCTTCGACGAGCTCGCCGCGCAGGCCCACACGGCTGCGCAGCTCGATCTCTCCCGCGGCTCCGTGCTGGAGGTCGACAACCTCAAGATGTACTTCCCGGTCAAGGCCGGTGGGCTGATCCGCCGCAAGGTCGGCGACGTGCAGGCCGTGGACGGTGTCTCGTTCCAGGTCCCGCGCGGCGGCTCCTTGGGCCTGGTCGGGGAGTCCGGGTGCGGCAAGTCGACGACCGGTCGTCTGATCACCCGGCTCTACGAGCCCACCGGTGGTCGCATCCTCTTCGAGGACCGCGACATGGCGAAGATGAAGAACAAGGAGCTCAAGCCCCTGCGGCGCGAGGTCCAGATGATCTTCCAGGACCCCTACACCTCGCTCAACCCGCGCCACACGGTCGGCTCGATCATCGGTGCGCCCCTCGAGGTCCACAAGGTCGTGTCCAAGGACAAGATCCTGCCGCGGGTGCAGGAGCTCCTCGAGATCGTCGGGCTCAACCCCGAGCACTACAACCGCTATCCCAACGAGTTCTCCGGTGGCCAGCGCCAACGCATCGGCATCGCCCGTGCCCTGACGCTCAACCCCAAGCTCCTCGTGGCCGACGAGCCCGTCTCCGCCCTGGACGTGTCCATCCAGGCGCAGGTCATCAACCTGCTCCAGGACATCCAGAAGGAGTTCGACGTCGCGTTCCTCTTCATCGCCCACGACCTCGCCGTCGTGCGTCACTTCTGCCCCGAGGTGGCGGTGATGTACCTCGGCAAGATCGTCGAGATCGGTGACCGGGACAGCATCTACGCCAACGCCCACCACCCCTACACGCAGGCTCTGCTCTCCGCGGTCCCGGACGTCAAGCAGGCCGCCATCGGCGGCCGGCGTGAGCGGATCCGGCTCGAGGGCGACGTCCCCAGCCCCATCAACCCCCCGTCGGGCTGCCGCTTCCGCACCCGCTGCCCCATCGCCCAGGAGATCTGCGCCAAGCACGAGCCGCCGCTCCTGCAGATCGGCAAGCGTCACAAGGTCGCCTGCCACTTCCCGGGGCCGATCAACCAGCACCCGGACAAGCCCATCACCGCGCGCCTCATCGGCACCGACGACACCGGCAGCCCCGACCCCGGTGCCACGCCGAGCTCGCAGATCGCCAACAAGCCGGGCTACGACGACACCTGGTACGACTTGGATGCGAAGACGTTTGGACGAGCCTGACGGCCTGTTCGACACACCGGTCGACACACCGGGGAAGCCGACGTCCCGCGCGGGCGCCGGCTCCCTGGCGGGCAACACGCACTCCTCCGCACCGCTCGCGGTGCGGATGCGCCCGCGCACGCTCGAGGAGCTCGTCGGCCAGGCTCAGCTGCGGGCGCCGGGGTCGCCGCTGCGTCAGCTGATCGAGGGCGACCAGTCGATGTCCCTGCTGCTGTGGGGTCCGCCCGGCACCGGCAAGACGACGATCGCCGCGATCCTGAGCCAGCAGACCGACCGGCGCTTCGTCGAGGTCTCGGCCGTGTCCGCCGGGGTCAAGGAGGTCCGCGCCGCGATCGACGGTGCACGCTCCGAGCTGGTCAACGCCGGGCGCGAGACGGTGCTCTTCGTCGACGAGGTGCACCGCTTCAGCAAGGCCCAGCAGGACGCCCTGCTGCCCGGGGTCGAGAACCGCTGGGTGACCCTGGTCGCCGCGACGACCGAGAACCCGTTCTTCTCGGTCATCTCCCCGTTGCTCTCCCGCAGCCTGCTCCTGCGCCTGGAGTCGCTCACCGACGACGACGTGCGACGGGTGCTCGACGACGCACTCACCGACGAGCGGGGCCTGGGCGGCCGCTTCACCGTCGAGCCCGAGGCGCTCGACCACCTGGTCCGCCTCGCCGGGGGCGATGCTCGCCGGTCCCTGACCTACCTGGAGGCCGCGACAGGTGCCGCCGTGGCGCGGGGGAGCGACGTCGTCGACCTGTCGGTCGCCGAGACCGCCGTGGACCAGGCCGCGGTCCGCTACGACCGCCAGGGCGACCAGCACTACGACGTGACCAGCGCCTTCATCAAGTCGATCCGGGGCTCCGACGCCGACGCCGCCATGCACTACCTCGCCCGGATGATGGAGGCCGGCGAGGACCCACGCTTCATCGCCCGGCGCCTGGTGATCCTGGCCAGCGAGGACATCGGCCTGGCCGACCCGACCGCGCTCACCACGGCGGTCGCGGCTGCGCAGGCCGTGCAGCTGATCGGGATGCCTGAGGCGAGCTTCAACCTCGCCCACGCCACGATCGCGCTCGCCGTGGCGCCCAAGTCCAACGCCGTGACCCTGGCGCTGTCCGCCGCCACCGCCGACGTCCGCGCCGGCACGATCGGGCCCGTCCCCTCGCACCTGCGCGACGCGCACTACTCGGGAGCCACGAAGCTCGGGCACGGTGCGACGTACAAGTACAGCCACGACGAGCCCTACGGCGTCGCCGAGCAGCAGTACGCCCCCGACGTGGTGCTGGACCGCGACTACTACCGGCCCACGAGCCTCGGTGCCGAAGCCCAGGTCAAGGAGCGTTGGGAGCGCATCCGACGGCTGATCCGCGGCTCTTAGCGCCACGATAGGGTCGGGCACTGTGAACGAGGAGTGGACCGTGCAGGCGTGGACCGTGGTGGTCGCGCTGCTCGCGCTGCTCACCCTCACCGTCGCCCTCCTGGTGACGGTGGTGCGTGGCCGACGGCGTGCCGCGGCCGACCGGGCCGCCGCGCGTGCCGAGGCCACCGCCCTGCGTGAGCGGCTCGACGCCCTCGAGCGCCGGATCGCCGCTCCTGTCGCCACGACGGCCTCGGTCGAGGACCGCGACTACGTGATCACCCGCATCGGCGCCGACGACGTCGTGTCCGACCGGCTCCCTGCGACCCGCATCGACGGGCCGCTCTTCGCCGACCTCGTGCTGCGCGAGAGCGTCGTGCAGGCGGCCTCGTTGGCAGCCGGACTGCGGCGGGCGCTGGCTCCCGAGACCCGCAACCGGATCCGCTTCGAGATGAGGCGCGAGGTCAAGCGGGCCCGCAAGCAGCGGCGCTCCGACCTGCGCGGCGCTCGCCGCGACTGGGAGGCACGGCAGCGCGCCGGCACTCTGGACGAGGGCTCCGCCGCATGAGCCGCGGCCTCTGGTTCGTCGCCGGGGCCGGGGCCGGGGTCTATGCCATGGTCCGAGGTCGCCGCGCCGCCGAAGCCCTCAGCGTCGACGGCCTCCGTGACCGTGTCGGTGCCGCCGTCGTGGGCGCCCGGTTGTTCCGCGACGAGGTGGCCCAGGGCAAGGCCGATGCCGAAACCGACTTGCGGCAGCGCACCGGGCTCGGGCCTCATGGGGCACGAGCGCTCACGAGCGCCGACACCGACGACGTACTCACCGAAGACAAGGAAGGCACCAGCTGATGGACACCGCGGAGATCCGCCGACGGTTCGTGGCCCACTTCGAGGCCGCCGGACACACCGTGGTGCCGTCGGCGTCGCTGCTCGCCGACGACCCCAACCTGCTCTTCGTGCCGGCCGGCATGGTGCCGTTCAAGCCCTTCTTCCTGGGCCAGGAGACGCCGCCCTACACCCGGGCGACCAGCATCCAGAAGTGCGTGCGGACACCCGACATCGAGGATGTCGGCAAGACCACGCGCCACGGCACGTTCTTCGAGATGTGCGGCAACTTCTCCTTCGGCGACTACTTCAAGGAGGGCGCGATCGAGCTGGCCTGGGAGCTGCTCACCAAGCCCGTCGAGGATGGTGGCTACGGGCTCGACGAGTCCCGGCTCTACCCCTCGGTCCTGGTCGGCGACGACGAGGCCATCGGCTACTGGATGAAGGCCACTGGTCTGCCGCGCGAGCGCATCGTCCAGCTCGGCAACAAGGAGAACTACTGGTCGATGGGCGTCCCGGGCCCGGGTGGTCCGTGCTCGGAGATCCTCTACGACCGCGGCCCCGAGTGGGGCCCTGACTTCGACGTGGCCACGCTCGGGCCGGACATGCCGTTCGAGCTCGAGGACCGGCTCCTGGAGATCTGGAACCTCGTCTTCATGCAGGACGAGCTCTCCGCGGTGCGCTCCAAGGAGGACTTCGACATCTCCGGCTCGCTGCCGAAGAAGAACATCGACACCGGCATGGGCCTGGACCGGGTGGCCCTGCTGCTCCAGGGCAAGCAGAACATGTACGAGATCGACGTCGTCTACCCGGTGATCGCCAAGGCCGAGGAGCTCACCGGCAAGCGCTACGGCGACGACGCGCAGGACGACGTGCGGTTCCGCGTGGTCGCCGACCACGTCCGGTCCTCGATGATGCTGATCGGTGACGGGGTGACCCCGGGCAACGACGGCCGCGGCTACGTCCTGCGTCGCCTGCTGCGTCGGGCGGTCCGCTCCATGCGCCTGCTCGGGTGCGAGGACCGGGTGCTCCCGGAGCTGATGCCGGTCTCCCGCGACCGGATGGGGGAGACCTACGACAACCTCGTCTCCGACTGGCCGCGCATCTCCCAGGTCGCCTTCGCCGAGGAGGACGCCTTCCGCAAGACGCTCCAGGCCGGCACCCAGATCTTCGACCAGGCCGCCGGTGAGGTGCGCTCCGGCGGGTCCACGGTCCTCCCCGGGGACCGCGCCTTCGCTCTCCACGACACCTTCGGCTTCCCGATCGACCTGACCCTCGAGATGGCCTCCGAGGCCGGGCTGACGGTGGACGAGGCCGGCTTCCGCGCGCTCATGGTCGAGCAGCGCGAGCGCGCCAAGGCCGACGCGCGCGCCAAGAAGGGCTCCCACAGCGACACCGGTGTCTACCGCGGGATCCTCGACGACTTCGGCCCGACCGAGTGGCTGGCCTACGAGACCCTCCAGACCGAGTCCCGACCGCTCGCCCTGCTGCGGGAGGGCATCGCCGTGGCCACCCTGGCGCCGGGCGAGATCGGCGAGCTGGTGCTCGACCGCACCCCGTTCTACGCCGAGTCCGGTGGCCAGGTCGCCGATGCCGGCGTGATCGACTTCGACGGTGGTCAGCTCGAGGTGCTCGACGTCCAGCGACCCATCAAGGGTCTGGTGGTCCACCAGGTGCGGGTCGTCGACGGCGAGCTCGGCGCCGGTGGCGCGAAGGCGTTGCTGCACGCCCGGGTGGACCCGGAGTGGCGCATCGGCGCCCGCCAGGCCCACTCCGGCACCCACGTCGTGCACGCCGCGCTGCGCGAGGTGCTGGGACCCCGCGCGCTGCAGTCCGGCTCCTACAACCGCCCGGGCTACCTGCGCCTCGACTTCGGCTGGACGACCGGCCTGAGCCCCGAGCAGGTCCGCGACATCGAGCAGGTCTCCAACAACGCGCTGCGGGCCGACCTGGCCGTCGGTGCGGACTACATGACGCTCGAGCAGGCCAAGGAGTGGGGCGCGATCGCGCTCTTCGGTGAGACCTACGACAACTCCAAGGTGCGGGTCGTCGAGATCGGCGGCCCCTGGTCGCGCGAGCTGTGCGGTGGCACGCACGTGTCGCACTCCTCGCAGATCGGCACGATCGTCGTCACCGGCGAGGCCTCGGTCGGCTCCGGCAACCGTCGCATCGAGGCCTTCACGGGCGTCGAGGGCTTCGCCTACCTCGCCCGCGAGCGTGACGTCGTGGGTCAGCTGACCGGCTTGCTGAAGACCCAGCCCGACGACCTCGTCGGCCGGGTCGGCGACCTCGTCGAGCGCCTGCGCCAGGCCGAGAAGGAGATCGAGAAGGGCCGGGTCGCCCAGCTGCTCGCGGGTGCCGGTCAGCTCGCCTCGTCCGCCACCCGGGTCGGCGACGTCCACGTCGTCGCCCAGCGCGCCGACGGCGCCAGCGGCGGTGACGTGCGCACGCTCGCGCTCGACGTCCGCAGCCGGATGAGCCCCTCCGAGCCCGGCGTCGTGGTGATCATCGGTGGCGTCGAGGGCAAGGTCGCCGTCGTGGCCGCGCTCAACGACGAGGCGCGCTCGCGAGGGCTCTCGGCCAACGACCTGGTCCGCGCCGTCGGCGCGCTCCTGGGCGGCAAGGGCGGTGGCAAGGACGACGTCGCGCAGGGTGGAGGCACCGACGCCTCCCGCATCGACGAGGCCCTCGCCCAGGTCCTGGCCGAGGTGGCCCGCGCCTGATGCGCCACGGCGTACGGCTCGGCATCGACCCGGGGGATGCCCGGATCGGGGTGGCTCGCAGCGACCCCACGGGCTACCTCGCCACCCCCGTCGAGACCGTGCGACGGGGCAAGGGAGACCTGCGTCGCCTGCAGGCCATCCTGGCCGAGGAGGAGGCCGTCGAGGTGGTCGTCGGGCTGCCCCGGTCGCTGTCGGGGCGGGAGGGTCCCGCGGCCGAGAAGGTCCGCCTCTTCGCGGGTGCCCTGGCGCGCCGGGTCGCGCCCGTGCCCGTGCGGCTGGTCGACGAGCGACTGACCACTGTGTCGGCGGAGGCTATGCTGCGCGACCGTGGCAAGAAGGGCGTCAAGCGCAGAGCCGTCGTCGACCAGGCTGCCGCCGTACTGATCCTGCAGCACGCACTGGATACCGAACGCGCCACCGGGATGGCGCCGGGTGAGATCGTGGAGGAGACCCATGAGTGACCCAACGCCGGAGCCGGTGCTGGACGACCACGCAGACCCGCACGACGAGGCCCACGAGGGCAGCGTCATCCCCGGGACGGTGGCTGGCGGCTCACGCCGTCGCAAGCGTCGCGGCCGGGGCTGCCTACCGGTCCTGATCGTGCTCGCCGTCCTCGGCGGCCTGCTCTATGTCGGGGTGACCAAGGGCGTCGAGGTCATCAGGGACCAGTTCAGCGAGGCCGAGGACTTCGCCGGCCCCGGGCGCGGCAAGGTCAACTTCGAGGTCGAGCCGGGAGACACCTCCACCGACATCGGTCGCAACCTCAAGGACCAGGGCGTCGTCGCCTCGGTCGACGCCTTCGTGGCCGCCGCCAACGGCGAGCCGCGGGCGGGTGGGATCCAGGTCGGCTTCTATGCCCTGAAGAAGGAGATGTCGGCCGAGGACGCGCTCCGGGTGCTGGTCGACCCCGCCAACATCATCTCCAACGCGATCACGTTCCCCGAGGGGCTGCGGGTGGTCGACATCCTCGACATCCTCGTCGACAAGACCGACTTCAAGCGCCGCGACTTCCAGAAGGTCCTCGACGACCCGGGACCGCTGGGCCTCCCGTCCTATGCCGACGGCAACGCCGAGGGCTACCTCTTCCCCTCGACCTACGGCTTCGGACCCAACGAGACGCCGACCTCGATGCTGACCGCCATGGTCGACCGCTGGAAGCAGGCGGCCGACGACGCCGGTCTCGAGGACGCAGCGGCGGCCCTCGACCTGTCGCCGCACGAGCTGATGACCGTCGCCAGCCTGGTCGAGGCGGAGGGCCGTGGCGACGACATGCCCAAGATCTCCCGCGTCATCTACAACCGGCTCGACGACGTCACCGGACCCACGATCGGCCGCCTCCAGATCGACGCGACCGTCAACTACGCCCTGGGTCGCGAGCTCGTGGCCATCCCGACGCTCGACGACCTCGAGGTCGACTCGCCCTACAACACCTACGCCAACGCGGGCCTGCCTCCTGGTCCGATCGAGGCCCCCGGGGACGCCGCCATCCAGGCGGCCAGCAACCCCGCCGACGGCAACTGGCTCTTCTACGTGACGGTCAACCTCGAGACGGGGGAGACCAAGTTCACCGAGAGCTATGACGAGTTCCTGTCCTTCAAGGACGAGCTGCGCGACTACTGCGCCACCCAGTCCGACCGCTGCTGATGAGGTGCGCGGTCCTGGGCGATCCGATCGCGCACTCGCTCTCACCAGTGCTGCACCGCGCCGGCTATGCAGCGGTCGGGCTCGACTGGACCTACGACGCGGTCCGGGTCGCCTCGGGCGGCCTGGGTGACCTCCTCGCGACCACCGACGGCACGTGGCGAGGACTCTCGCTGACGATGCCGCTGAAGCGCGAGGCGATGCCGCTGGCCGACGAGGTCTCAGCGCGCGCCGCGCTGGTCGGCGCCGCCAACACCCTGCTGCTGGTGGACGGGCAGGTCCGGGCCGACAACACCGACCTCCCCGGTGCGGCCGCCGCCGTCCGTGAGAGGTACGACGGGCCCGTCCGCTCGGCGAGCATCCTCGGCGCGGGTGCCACGGCAGCGTCAACGGGGCTGGCGCTCTGCGACCTCGGGGCCACCACGGTCACCCTGCTCGCGCGCGCGCCCGAGCGGGCCCGCGAGACCGTGGACGCGATCGCGCGGCACCCGTCCGCGCCGACCGTCCACGTGGGCTCGTTGGACGACGTGCCCACCGGCGACGTGCTGGTCAGCACGGTCCCGGCCGCTGCCCAGACCGACGCGCTGGTCGCCCGGTGCGCGGAGGTCCCGGTGGTCTTCGAGGTGCTCTACGACCCGTGGCCCACGCCGCTGGCGGCCAGCGTGCATGCTGACGGTCGGGTGCTGGTCGGTGGGCTCGACCTGCTGGTGCACCAGGCCGCCGTGCAGTTCGAGATCTTCACCGGCCTGGCGGCACCGCTCGCCGTGATGCGGGCCGCCGGTGAGGCCGTGCTGGCCGAGCGGCGCCCCGCGTGAGCGAGGACCCGGCCGGGCTGCTGCTCGGCCTCGTGCTGTGTGGCCTCGCCGCGCTGTTCGTCCCGCGCCTGATCGACCGGGTGCCGGAGCCGGTGCCCGATCCCGACACCCCTCCCAAGGAGACCTACGCGGCGATCGCCGCGCTCCCCGGCCTCGCGTGGAAGGCCTCGGTCGCGTCGGCGCTCGCCGGGGCCCTCGTCGGCGCCGCGGTCGGGCCGACGTGGTCGCTGCTCGTCCTCCTCCCGCTGGTGCCCGTCGGCGTCGCGCTGGCGGTCATCGACTGGCGCACGATGCTGCTGCCCACGCGCATCGTCGCGCCGTCGTACGTCCTGGTGGTGGCGCTGGTCGTCGTCGCCGCGGCCCTGAGCGGTGACGTCGACGACCTGGTCCGGGCCGGGTGGGGCTGGGTGGTCTACGGCGGGTCGTTCTTCGTGCTGTGGTTCATCCACCCGCGCGGGCTGGGCTACGGCGACGTGCGGCTCGCGGGCGTGCTCGGCATCGCGCTGGGCCACCTCGGCTGGGGCGAGCTGCTCGTGGGCCTCTACGCCGGCTTCCTGCTCGGCGGGGTCGGCGGAGGCCTGCTGTCGCTGCTGCGGATCGTGGAACGCCGGGCCTTCCCGTTCGGCCCGTTCATGCTGGTCGGGGCGCTCATGGGGATCGTCGTGGGAGCCCCGGTGCTGGACGCGGTCTTCGGCGGCAGTCTCGTCGGGGGATGACCGGCGTGGCGTCCGTGGGGGTCAATGAAAGACTGACCCCATGTTGCGTTGGCTCACTGCGGGCGAGTCCCACGGCCCGTCCCTGGTCGCGATCCTCGAAGGGCTGCCCGCTCACGTGCGGGTGACCACCGAGGACATCGGCGACTCCCTGGCCCGTCGACGTCTCGGCTACGGCCGCGGCGCCCGGATGAAGTTCGAGCGGGACGAGGTCACCATCACCGGTGGCGTCCGGCACGGGCTCACCCAGGGCGGCCCGGTCGCGCTGCAGGTGGGCAACACCGAGTGGCCCAAGTGGGAGCGCGTCATGGCGGCCGACCCGGTCGACGTCGACGAGCTCGCGGCCCTCGCGCGCAACGCCCCCCTGACCCGGCCGCGTCCGGGCCACGCCGACCTGGCGGGCATGCAGAAGTACGACTTCGCCGACACCCGCCCGAACCACGAACGCGCCTCGGCCCGCGAGACCGCCGCCCGGGTGGCGCTGGGTCGCGTGGCCAGCAACTTCCTCGAGCAGGCCGTGGGCGCCCGCATCGTCTCCCACGTCATCGAGCTCGGTGGCGTGCGTGCCCCCGACGGGCTGTGGCCCGAGGCCGACGACGTCCAGCGCCTCGACGACGACGAGGTCCGGTGTCTCGACCCCGAGACCTCCGCCGCGATGGTGGCCGCGATCGACCAGGCCCACAAGGACGGCGACACCCTCGGCGGTGTCGTCGAGGTCGTCGTCCACGGACTCCCGCCGGGCCTCGGGTCCCACGTCCACTGGGACCGCCGGCTCGACTCGCGCCTGGCCGGTGCCCTCATGGGCATCCAGGCCATCAAGGGCGTCGAGGTCGGCGACGGCTTCGCGCTCGCCGCGACGCCCGGCTCGCTGGCCCACGACGAGATCGTCCCGACCGAGGACGGCATCCGCCGCACGTCGGGCCGCTCCGGCGGCACCGAGGGCGGGATGACCACCGGTGAGGTGCTGCGGGTGCGGGCCGCGATGAAGCCGATCGCCACCGTCCCGCGCGCGCTGCGCACCGTCGACGTCAGCACCGGCGAGGCCGCCGTGGCGCACCACCAGCGCTCCGACGTGTGTGCCGTGCCGGCCGCCGGGATCGTCGCCGAGGCGATGGTCGCGCTCGTCCTGGCCGATGCCGTCGTCGAGAAGTTCGGCGGCGACTCCGTGCAGGAGACCAAGCGCAACGCCGAGAGCTACCTCGCCAACCTGAGGTACCGATGACGCTCGCCGTGATCGTCGGCCCCATGGGTGCCGGCAAGTCCACCGTCGGCGCTCTCCTCGCCGAGTCGCTCGGCGTCCTCGCGCGCGACACCGACAACGACGTGGAGCGCATCGAGGGTCGCTCGATCTCCGACATCTTCGTCGACTCCGGGGAGGAGCACTTCCGCGTCCTGGAGAAGGCCGCGGTCGCCGACGCCCTCGCCAGCCACGACGGGGTGCTGTCGCTCGGTGGGGGAGCCGTCCTCGACCCTGACACCCAGGCGCTGCTGGTCGGTCATCGCGTGGTGTTCCTCCGCGTCGGTCTCGCCGAGGCGGTCAAGCGGGTCGGCCTCGGCACCGGCCGCCCGCTGCTGCTCGGCAACGTCCGCGCCCGCATCAAGGCCGTGCTCGACGAGCGGGCCCCGGTCTACGAGTCGCTCGCCGACATCACCGTCGACACCGACGGACGCACCCCGGCGGAGATCGCCGACGAGGTGCGCCAGGCCCTCGAGCAGGTGGCCCAGCCGTGATCGCCCCCAGCGTGCTCCACGTCGGCGGCGCCTCGCCGTACGACGTCGTGGTCGGCGCGGGCGTCACCGACCGTCTCGCGGGGATGCTCGGCAGCTCGGTGCAGCGGATCGCCTTCCTCTACGCCGGCCCGCTCGGCGAGATCGCGCAGCCGGTGGTCGACGCGCTGCGGGCCGACTACGACGTGCTCGCCCTCGGGCTGCCCGACGGCGAGGCCACCAAGACCGCCGCGGTGGCCAACGACTGCTGGGAGGCCCTGGGGGCCGCCGGCTTCACGCGCTCCGACGCCGTCGTCACCTTCGGGGGCGGCGCCACCACGGACCTCGGGGGCTTCGTCGCGGCCAGCTGGCTGCGTGGCGTGCGGGTCGTCCACGTGCCCACGACGCTGCTCGCGATGGTCGATGCCGCCGTCGGCGGCAAGACCGGCATCAACACCGGCGCCGGCAAGAACCTCGTCGGTGCCTTCCACGAGCCGGCTGGCGTGCTGTGCGACCTGGCGCTGCTCGAGACGCTGCCGCGCGACGAGCTGGTGGCCGGGCTGGGCGAGGTCGTCAAGTGCGGCTTCATCGCCGACCCCGAGATCCTGCGACTGGTCGAGACGACCGACCCGGACGCCCTCACCCCGGGCTCGGCGGTGCTGCGCGAGCTCGTCGAGCGCGCGATCCAGGTCAAGATCGACGTCGTGGTCGACGACCTCAGGGAGACCGGGGGAGCCGACGGTCACCCCGGACGCGAGGCCCTCAACTACGGCCACACGCTGGCGCACGCGATCGAGCGGGCCGAGGACTACGCCATCCGCCACGGCGAGGCCGTCGCGATCGGCTGCGTGTTCGTCGCCGAGCTGGCCGGGCGGGTCGGACGCCTCGACCCCGAGGTCGTCGCGCGGCACCACACCGCCTTCGCGCGGGTGGGCCTGCCCACGACCTACACCGGCGCCGACTTCGACGAGCTCCACGCCGCCATGCGGGTCGACAAGAAGGCCCGCGGCTCCCAGCTGCGCTTCGTCGTCCTCGACGACCTGGCCCGGCCGAGCATCCTGGCCGGTCCCTCCGACCACGACCTCCGCGCGGCCTACGACGTCATCACCGGCGGCCCCCGGTGACCACTGCCCGCAAGGTCCTGGTCCTCAACGGCCCCAACCTCGGCCGGCTCGGCCGCCGTCAGCCGGAGGTCTACGGCACGACCACCCATGCCGAGCTCGCCCACCTCTGCGTCACCTGGGGCGCCGAGCTGGGCCTGGCGGTCGAGGTCCGGCAGACCAACCACGAGGGCGAGCTCCTCGACTGGCTCAACGCTGCTGCTGACGACCACACCCCGGTCGTCCTCAACGCCGCCGCGTGGACCCACTACTCCTGGGCGATCTTCGACGCGTGCGCGCAGCTGACCGCGCCCCTGGTCGAGGTGCACATCTCCGACCCCGCCCAGCGCCCCGAGGTCTTCCGCCACACCTCCGTCGTCACCCCCCACGCGGTCGAGGTGATCGCCGGGCACGGGATCGAGGGTTACCGCCTCGCGCTCGAGAGGTTCTGCCAGACTCCAGCATGACCTCCGGAAGGTCCCTCGTCCTGCGCCTCGCAGCCGTCCCGCTCGTGGGTGCCGTCGTGGGAGCGTTGGTCGGCGGGGTCGTCGGACGTCTGGCGATGCTCGTGCTGGCCCGCCTCAGCCCGGAGGCAACCGGACGTCTCAGCGACGACGGCTTCGTCATGGGCCGTTTCACGGTGTCCGGTTCCCTCAACCTGCTGGCCTTCGGAGCCGTCCTCGGTGTCGTCGGTGGCGTCGTCTACGTGGCAGTGCGAGGACTTCTCCTCGGGCCGGAGTGGTTCCGCACGGTCTGTGTCGGACTCGGCTCCGGGGTGCCGGTCGGCAACCAGCTCGTCCACGTCGACGGTCTCGACTTCACCCTCCTGCAGCCGCTCTGGCTCACCGTCGGGTTCTTCGTGGTCATCCCCGCCCTCTACGGCGTCGTGCTCACCCTCGTCGTGGAGCACCGCCTGCTCGCGCGGTGGCCGGTCGGAGGCGCGGCGCGCAGACGACGGGTCGACTCCCTGCTCTGGGGTGGGCGCGCCGTCGCCTTCGCCGTCGGAGCGGCGTCGCTGCTCCAGCTCCTCGGCAAGGTCCGCGACCTCGCCTGACGTCTGGACGCCACACCACGCCGGCCGAGCACGGGGCTCGACCGACGTGGGTGGTTGGGGGGCTCGAATCTTCTAGGGCAGCGGAGCGATCCAGGTCAGCGACGCCTGCGGAGGGTGGTCATCTAGTCGGAGACTAGGACTGCCACCACGGTCCGGACCGGAGGTCTGGACCACCTGGTCGGAACCCTGCCCCGCGCCCCGGCGTCCAAGCGCGCAACCGACGCTCGGAGGATCCCGTGGACACGACCGCTGACAAGACCATCGCCCTGAGCACGACCGGGCTCCTGGTGGCAGCACTCGCGGTGCTGGCCCTCGTCGTCGCCTACCTGCTCGGCGGGTCCGGTGGCACACCGACCGCCCAGGCAGTCACCCCGACCCCGACGGCCGAGGGCACCGACGCCGGTCCACGCACCCTGACCATGTCCGGTGCGGGAGAGGCGACCGCCGTGCCCGACCAGGTCACCTTCGACCTGTCCGTCCGGATGAAGCGGCCAGAGCTCGACGAGGCGCTCGATGCCGCGAGCCGCACGATGACGCGGGTGCTGGCGGCCCTCGAGGCGGAGGGGGTGGAACGCAAGGACGTGCAGACCACCGGGCTGGAGATGTACCCCGTCTACGACTACCCGCGCTACTCACCTCCCGTGCTCACCGGCTACCGGGTGACCCAGCGGGCAGCGGTGCTCGTCCGCAAGCTGCGCTCGGCCGGCGGCGCGGTCAGCGCCGCGATCGACGCCGGTGGCAACGCCGCCCGGGTCGGCGACATCGCGCTCAAGATCGGTGATCCCGAGGCCGCTCTCGGCAAGGCCCGCCGCCTCGCGGTCGAGGAGGCCACCCTCAAAGCGCAGGAGTACGCCGAGGCGACCGGTCAGGAGCTCGGAGCGGTGATGACGCTGCGTGAGGTCGAGGCGACGTCGCTCAGCGCCATCGACGAGCGTCAACTGGCTTACGACACGGCCGCGGTCTTCGGTTCCTCGGCCGACTCCGCCCCCCTGCCGGTCAGCGCCGGGCGGGCCGATCTCGGGGTCACGGTGCAGGTCGTCTGGGAGCTGGCCGCCTGACCAGCCGCCGGGTGGTGGCGCATTCGGCGGGGGAGGCGGGCGCGGCTAGACTCGTGCGCTGTTGCCCGCGACGTACCGGGTGACGCTGGACCTCCTCAGACACGAAGGCTGAATCGCGCGCATGGCATCGACCAACGACCTCAAGAACGGCATGGTTCTCAACATCGACGGTCAGCTGTGGGCTGTCGTGGACTTCCAGCACGTCAAGCCCGGCAAGGGACCGGCCTTCGTGCGGACCAAGCTCCGCAACGTCGAGTCCGGCAAGAACGTCGACAGGACTTTCAACGCCGGCACGAAGGTCGACACCGCCACGGTCGACCGACGCACCATGCAGTACCTCTACAACGACGGCACGTCGTTCGTCTTCATGGACACCGGCTCCTACGAGCAGACCGAGGTCAGCCCCGAGGTTCTCGGTGACGGCGCCAACTTCCTCCTCGAGAACCAGGACGCGATCGTCGCGACCAACGAGGGGCGGGTGCTCTTCGTCGAGCTCCCTGCCTCCGTCGAGCTGGTCATCACCTTCACCGAGCCCGGCCTCGCCGGTGACAGCGCCACCGGCCGCACCAAGCCCGCGACGCTGGAGACGGGCCACGAGATCCAGGTCCCGCTCTTCATCAACCAGGGTGAGAAGGTCAAGGTCGACACCCGCGACTCCTCCTACCTGGGCCGCGTCAAGTCCTGATGGGTGCTCGCTCCAAGGCCCGCAAGCGCGCGCTCGACGTCCTCTACGCCTCCGAGATGCGGGGGGAGTCGCCCAACGACGCCCTCGACCGGCTGATCACCGACGGTGAGGCGCCCAACAACGCCTACACCGTGACGCTGGTGCGGGGCGTGGTGGAGCACCAGGTCGAGATCGACGGGCTGCTCGCGTCCTTCGCCGAGGGGTGGACCCTCGACCGGATGCCCGCCGTCGACCGCAACGTGCTGCGCATCGGCGTCTGGGAGCTGCTGCACGCCGACGACGTGCCCGACACCGTCGCCGTGTCCGAGGCGATGGCGCTGGTGCGCGACCTCTCCACCGATGACTCCCCGCCCTTCGTCAACGGCATCCTCGGAGCGATCCAGCGCTCCAAGACCGCGCCTGCCTGAGTTGATGACATGATCGACCGATGAACTCGGTCGACAGCCAGGACGCGGTGGACACCGCCGGACGCATCGGACTGATCGCCTACGGCGTCGTCCACCTCCTCGTCGGGTGGTTGGCCCTCCAGCTCGCCTTCGGCGACAGCTCCGGGTCCGCCTCCAGCAGCGGGGCGATCCAGGAGCTGTCCACCACGCCGATGGGCGGCTTCTCGGTGTGGGTGGTCGCGATCGGGATGTTCCTGCTCGCGCTGTGGCGCCTCGAGGACGGCTTCCTCGGCCGCCGACACGAGGACTCCTCCGACCGTCTCAAGGCCGGCGTCGTCGCCGGTTTCAAGGCCGTCCTCTACGTCGCGGTCGGCATCAGCGCCCTCAAGGTCGCCCTCGGCTCCGGCTCCTCCGGCGGCGGCGGGTCCGACACGATGACGGCCAAGGCGATGGACCTGCCCGGTGGTCAGCTGCTCGTCGGCGCCGTGGGGCTGGGGATCATCGCCTACGGCGGGCGCCTGGTGTGGATCGCGTGGACCGAGTCGTTCATGGAGAAGATCGACGGCAAGGACACCAGCGGCAACACGGGGTCTGCCTTCAAGTGGCTCGGCAAGGCCGGATACGCCGCGAAGGGCGCCTCCATCGGCGTCATCGGGGCGCTGTTCGTCTACGCCGCCGCCACGCACGAGGCCCAGAAGTCCGGTGGCCTCGACCAGGCGCTCCACGAGATCCTCCAACAGCCTTTCGGGCCGGTCCTCCTGACCCTGGTCGCGCTCGGCATCGTCGCCTACGGGCTCTTCGCCTTCGCCCGCGCCAAGCAGCACTCCCCTGACTGATCGCGGCCCTGTCCGGCCCTTGGCCGGCGTGCGAGGCTGAGCCCATGAGCGCCAAGGACGTTGACGTCGTCGTGATCGGGCTGGGACCGGGCGGCGAGTACGCCGCACAGAAGCTGGCCGAGGCCGGCCTGCGGGTCGTCGGGGTGGAGCAGGGCCTGGTGGGTGGGGAGTGCCCGTTCTACGGGTGCATCCCCTCCAAGATCATGATCCGCGCCGCGGACACGCTGGCGGAGGCGCGACGCGCGCCGCTCCTGGGTGGACCGACCGAGGTGATCCCGGACTGGAGCCTGGTCGCGCGGCGTATCGACAAGCAGGCCACCAACCACTGGAACGACGACTCCCACGCGGAGCGGCTCGTCGAGGCGGGCGTCGAGATCGTCCGCGGCCGTGGTCGCCTCGACGGCCCCGGCCGGGTCCTGGTCGATGGTGCCGACGGAGCGACGCACGAGCTGGTCGCGCGCCGCGGGGTGATCCTCAACGCCGGCACGATGCCGGCCACGTTGCCCATCGACGGCCTGGCCGACACGCCGTACTGGACGAACCGTGAGGTCGTGAAGGTCACCGAGCTGCCGGACAGCCTGGTGGTCATCGGCGGTGGCCCGATCGGCTGCGAGCTCACGCAGGCCTTCGCGCGCTACGGCGTCCAGGTCACGCTCCTCGAGGTCGCCGACCGGATCCTCGGCCCCGAGGAGCCCGAGAGCAGTGAGGTCATCCACGGGGTGCTCGAGGGCGAGGGCGTCACGATCCGCACCGGCGTGAAGATCGGCGACGTCAGCCACGACGGGCGCTTCCACGTCGACCTGGGCGACGAGGTCGTCAGCGCCGACCAGCTGCTCGTCGCGGCCGGTCGCCGGACGTTGCTGACCGGCATCGGGCTGGAGACCGTGGGTCTGGCCGACGACCTCAAGGTCATCGAGACCGACGAGCGGATGCGCGCAGGCGAGCGACTCTGGGCGGTGGGGGACGCGACCGGCAAGGGTGCCTTCACCCACGTGTCGATGTATCAGGGCGCGGTCGCCGTGCGCGACATCCTCGGCGAGGACGGGCCCTGGGCCGACTACCGCGCGGTCAGCCGGGTGACCTTCACCGACCCCGAGGTCGGATCGGTCGGGATGTCGGAGAAGCAGGCACGCGACGCCGGTCTGCAGGTCGTGGTGAGCGTGGCCGACATCCCCGAGTCGAGCCGCGGCTGGATCCACCAGGTCGGCAACGAGGGCATCATCAAGCTGGTCGCCGACGCCGAGCGCGGGGTCCTGGTGGGTGCCTCCTCGGTGTCGCCAGCGGGGGGAGAGGTGCTCGGGTTGCTCGCCGCGGCCGTCCACGCCGAGATCCCGATCTCCACGCTGCGCACCATGCACTTCGCCTACCCGACCTTCCACCGCACGATCGAGGTCGCACTCGCCGGTCTGGAGTCCTGAGGCTGGTCCTGACCGGCCTTCCTGGGCTGGGGTTTGAGTCGTCCGCGCCTGGACAGACTTCGCGCAGGCGCATGCCCGACGCCGCACCCGTTGCCCCGGGCTCGGACGACAAGGAATGTCATGACTCAGCACCCCCACGACCCCGCGTACGCCAGTGACGAGCGCGAGGTGTCCGACACCAGCGACCGGCTCTACACCCCCGAGGAGCTTCACGCCTACGGCGAGCGGCTGGCCACGCCGGCAACGCCGGCCCCGCCGCGGCGACCGGACCCGTTGAGCGACCCGCTCACCGATCCGCTGCCCGGTCAGCCCGCGGCCTCGCCCGAGCACCCGGCCCCGCCGGTGACGCAGGCGCCGCCGAGCCCGGCTCCCTTCGCGCCGCCGCCGGCTCCGGGCGCGGGCACCAGGCCGACCGGCCCACCTCCGGCCGCTCCTCCGTTCGCCCCTCCCAGCGCTGCGCCGGTCCCGACCCCGCCGGTCCCGGTCGCGACGCCGGCCCCGACGCCGGCGGCACCCGAGGCGGCGCCGCCGGCTCCCGTTGTACCTGCTCCGGCTCCGGCTCCTGCACCTGCACCTATGCCTGCAGCGGCACCTGCGGGTGACGGCGAGGGGGAGGTGCGCCGGTTCATGACGGCCACCGACTTCCTCGACCGACGTGACAGCGAGAAGGAGAACGGCCCCGCGTCGTGGGGTTGGCGCGGCAAGGTGCGTCGCTGGAGCGGCGGGCTCGTGCAGCCCAAGATGGGTCCCAAGGAGCTGGAGTACGAGGGCCACCGCTCCGCGATCCAGCGCGACTTCGACGGCCCGCGCACGATCGTCTTCATCAACCCCAAGGGCGGCGCGGCCAAGACGACCGGCGTGCTGGCCGCCGGCTACACCTTCGGGACCGTGCGCGGCGGTGGCGTCGTCGCGTGGGACAACAACGAGACCCGCGGCACGCTCGGCATCCGGGGCACCCGCAGCTCCCACCGCAACACCACCCGAGAGCTGCTCGAGGACCTCGGCCGGTTCAAGGACGTCTACCAGTCGCGGATCGGCGACCTCGGGGCGTTCGTCCGCTCCCAGGGCGATGCGCACTTCGACGTGCTCGCCTCCGACGAGCGGCCCGACGTCACCGGCATGATCCACGCCGACGACTTCAAGGAGGTGCACCAGCTGCTGGAGCGCTTCTACCGGCTGATCATCATCGACTCGGGCAACAACATGCGCGCCGAGAACTGGCTGGCGGCTGCGGAGGCGGCGGACCTGCTCGTGATCACCAGCACGGTGCGCGAGGACACCGGCTACAGCGGCCTGTGGATGCTCGACGCGCTCCAGGACGCCGGGATGCAGAACCTGAAGCACAAGGTGGTCACCGTCCTCTCGGACCCCTCGGCACAGGTCGACAGCAAGCTGGCCCGCGACCTGGTCCAGGTCTACGAG
>NZ_JANNML010000075.1:0-13410 GCF_031397825.1 Nocardioides sp. | reverse complement strand
GGCGACGGCACCGTGGCCAAGGTGTGGTCGGGTCGCGGCATGGCCGACCTCGTCGTGCTCCGTGAGTTCTACGACGCCGTACGCCGGCGCCGCCCGGCCACCTCGGTCGTCGAGATGCCGCACATGCTCGACCTCCGCGAGGTCGACGGGATCCCCGTCACGATCGAGCAGCGACTGTCGGGCGAGGCGGTGTGGCGAGCCGACGGCACCTCGCCCCGGCTGACCAGCCGGCACATCGACTCCATGATCGAGGCCTTGGCGGCGCTGGCAGCAATCCCCGGAGGCTCGGCCTTCCGCACCCTCCCCCTGCTTCCGGGCGAGCCGTCCTTCGAACCGGACGCGCCGTTCGAGACCGAGCTCGCTGCTCTCGTCGTGCGCCGGGCAGAGCGGTTCGCCGGCCCCCTTCGTGCGGCCGTCCCCGATGTCGACGACCTGGTGGCCCGCACGGTCGAGGCCCTGCACGGGATGGACCTCGCCACTCCCACCCTGGTCCACGGCGACCTGATCGCTGCGAACGTGATGACCCGAGGAGCACGTGCGTCCGCCGTCCTCGACTTCGGCTTCATGACGACCGCGGGAGATCCTCAGTTCGACGTCGCGATCACCGCGAGCATCTTCGACATGTACGGCCCTCGCTCCCGGGAGGTCGAGCGAGAGCTGGACCGAGCCTTCGGGTCCGCCTTCTCGGGCGACCACCGCCGCTGCTCGATCTACCGCGCCGCCTACGCCCTGACGACCGCGTGCTGCTTCGGGGCCGACGTCTCCGACGGGCACTTCGCCTGGTGCGTGCGCATGATGGCGCGGCCGGACGTACGCGAGGCGCTGGGGCGCTGAGCCACCCGCCTCAGGTCAGCTCCGGGCGACTCTGCTTCAGCTCCCCCACGACCTGCTTGACGTCCTGGGCCCGGGCCCGCGTGGTGATCAGCAGCGCGTCGGGGGTGTCCACGACGACCACGTCATCGAGACCCACGACCGCGATCACCTTGCCGCCCTGGGGGACGACGAGGCCGCTGGCGTCGAGCATCCGCACCAGGGTCGGGTCGCCGAGCACGGTCGCGCCGGAGCGGCTGTCGTCCTCGAGCAGCGTGGTCAGCGAGTCGAAGTCGCCGATGTCGTCCCAGCCGAACGACGCCGGCACCGTGACGACCCTGCCGGCGGCCGCGGCCGGCTCCGCGACCGCGTGGTCGAGGGCGATCTTCGGGAGGGTCTGCCAGCGCTCCTCGAGCAGCGACCGGTCGGCCGCGATCTCGCGCAGTGCGGCCGCGAAGGCCGGGTCGGACAGGGCGAGGAGGTCGAGCAGCACGGTCGGGCGGACCACGAACATCCCGGCGTTCCAGCGGAACCGCCCGGTGGCGAGGTAGTCCTCGGCCACGCTCACCGACGGCTTCTCCACGAACTCGCGCACCGAGCTGGCGCCCGGGTGGTCCGGGAGGGGGTCGCCGAGGTGGATGTAGCCGAAGGCGGAGGACGGGAAGGTGGGCTCGATGCCGAGCGTCACCAGCCACCCGTCGCGGGCGACCTCGACCGCCGTACGCACGCAGTCGCCGAAGGCGTCGACGTCGGCGATGACGTGGTCGGCCGCGAAGGAGCCCATCACCGCGTCGGGGTCGGCGACCTCGAGGAGGGCCGCGGCCAGGCCGATGGCGGCCATGGAGTCGCGGGCCGACGGCTCGGCCAGGATCGCGTCCTCACCGAGGGTGTCGAGCTGCTCGGCGACCGCGTCGCGGTGCGCGCGCCCCGTCACCACGAGGAACCGGTCCTCGGCCAGGGGCGCGAGCCGGTCGTAGGTCTCCTGGAGCATGGAGCGCCCACCGCCGGTGAGGTCGCGCAGGAACTTCGGCGAGGTGGACCGCGACAGAGGCCACAGGCGGGTGCCCGCGCCACCGGCCGGGATCACGGCCCAGAAGTGCTCGATGTGCGTCATGGTCGGAGCCTAGTGAGGTGAGGCGTGCGGGCCTGCGGAACACTCGCCCTGTGACGACCTTCGCAGCAGTCCTCGCCGCCCAGCTCCGCACTGAGCCCGGCCGCCCGCTCGTGACGTTCTACGACGACGCGACCGGCGAGCGCACCGAGCTGTCGGTGACGACCTACGCCAACTGGGTCGCCAAGGCCGCCTCGCTGCTGGTCGAGGAGCTCGACCTCGAGCGCGGCGACACCCTGCGCGTCGACCTGCCGGCGCACTGGCTCGGGCCGGTCTTCCTCGGTGCGGCGTGGACCGCGGGCCTGGTCGTGGTCGACGACGAGGACCCTGACGCGGTCGTGTGCGGCCCCGAAAGCCTGGCGCACTGGGCCGGGCGGGCCGACGACCTCGTGGTCCTCGCGTGCTCGCTGCGCCCGATGGGGGTGCGCTTCGCCGAGGACGTGCCGGCAGGGGTCCACGATGTCGGCATCGAGGTCTGGTCGCAGCCCGACTCGTTCATCCCGTGGGACCCCTCGCAACCCGCCGACGACGCGACGCGTCTCGGGGGCGTCACCCTCACCCAGGCCGAGCTGTGGGAAGCGGCCGCCGACGGGACTCTCGTCACGGTCGGCGGCCGCCGCCTCTCGGTGGCGAACCCGGCTTCCCCACCGGGGATCGCCACCTTCGCCGAGCCGCTCGCGAGGAGCGGCTCGGTGGTCCTGGTCGTGCACGCCGAACGGGAGCGGCTCGAGGCGACATACGCCGCCGAGCGCGCGACCGCTCGCTTCCCTGCGTGGTGACCAGGAGTCCTGGGTGCCCGGGGTCCGCGCCGCCGGGTCTGGGTCAGCCGGCCAGGTCGTAGTCCTTCATGCCCTCAGCCAGGAAGCGGCGGGGGCCGAAGCCGCTGGGGGTCATCGGCACGACGTAGAGGAAGCCGAAGCGCTTGTCGCGGACCAGCAGGTCGCCGTGGCCGACGAGGCCGATGTCGCTGATGCCGACCACCCAGTCGTACGGCGCCAGGTCGAGCCCCAGCTGCGGGCCGGTCGTCAGGCCGCCGGGTCCGTTGCCGGGGTAGAGGCGCAGGCCGGTGCCGGTGCGGAACAGCAGGTCGGGAGCGCCGTCGGTGTCGTGGCGGCCGACCGGGATCTGCTGGCTGGCGTCGATGCGGCGGTAGGCGACGTAGCTGGCCCCGAGGCCGGCGGTGCCGCTGCCGGGGTAGATCCGCATGTCGCCGCCGGCGGGCTGACCCATCAGGTCAGGCCAGCCGTCACCGGTCATGTCGCCGACGGCCGCGAGGAGTCCGACCGACCCGAAGCCGGACGCGAGGGCGCGGACCTTGCCGAAACCGCCCTCACCGTCGCCCAGGCGCAGGAAGAGGCCGCCGTTGGCCTTGTTGCGGGTGATCATGTCGCCCTTGCCGTCGCGGTCCCAGTCACCGGCGTTGAGCACGAGGTCGGCGCTGGCGAGGTCCACCCCGGTGGGGATCGGCTGACCGAGGTCGAAGGCGCCGGTGTTCTGCAGCAGCACCAGCGAGGTGCCGCGGCGGGCCACCAGGTCAGCGGCGGGGGTGCCGCTCAGCGAGGCGCCGGTGATGTCACTGACGCCCTTGGTGCGCACGATCGGCCCGAGCGGGTGGCCGTAGACGCCGCCGCCACGACCGGGCAGCACGTAGCCGAGCTGGTTGTCGGCTCGTCGTACGAAGAGGTCGGGCACGCGGTCGGAGGTGAAGTCGCCGAGGCCGGTGACGGTGTCGAACTGCTTCCAGGTCGGCGCCAGGGCCGTGCGAGCGCTGAACCCGATCCCGTTGCTGCCGCGGTGCAGCCAGGTCCTGCCGGTGCCGGCCTCGCGGGCGATCAGGTCGACCTCCCCGTCGCCGTCGACGTCGGAAGCGCCGACGAGAAGGTCGTAGTCGGCCCAGCCCGTGCGCAGCGGCTGCCGCACGAAGCCGCCCGTGCCGGTGCCGAGGTAGGCGTCGAGCCGGCCCGTGGCGGTGTCGCGGGCGACCAGGTCGTTGTCACCGTCCAGGTCGAGGTCGCCGACGGCGGTGACGAGGTCGTGCCCGGCGAAGGCCGTGCTCTGCTGGACGACGGCGCCGAAGCCGCCCGAGCCGGTGCCGGGCATGACGCCGGCCTCGCCGTCGGTGCTGCGGACGAGCAGGTCGCCCGAGCCGTCGCCGGTCAGGTCGGGTGACGCGACGACGGTGTCGACGTCCCCCACCCCGGTCGCGACGTTCCTGGCCGCCTCGAAGGACGTGAGGCCGCCGGTCGGCAGGACGTAGCCCATCTTGTCGCTCGCGCTGCGCACGATCAGGTCGGGGTGGGGCGTGGATGCGAGGTCCGACTCCAGCTCGCGACCGGACCACCCACGCTGGGCTGCGGCGGCCAGCTCCCGGATCCGACCGATCTTGGCATAGAGGTGGCGCCCCGGGCAGGCGGTCGAGTCGGCGTCGCGGTGACCGCTGATGGCCTGGAAGCTCGAACGGCCCACCACCTGGCGGGGCGAGGAGGCGTCCACCCCGTGCAGCGAGAGCTTCCACGCGAAGAGCGCGCCGTAGGCCTGGACCATGACGGCCGGCGCCTGGGCGGTGTCGAAGTTGCCGATCGCCGACATGGCGAAGGAGTAGTCGTTGTAGCCGAGCGTGTGGGCACCCACCACCGGGCGGTCGACACCACCGGCGCGCCCCTCCCAGATGCGACCGAACCGGTCGACGAGGTAGTTGTAACCGATGTCGCTCCAGCCGCGGGACTTGGTGTGGTAGGCGTAGATG
Organism: Nocardioides sp.; assembly: GCF_031397825.1. Taxonomy (GTDB): domain Bacteria; phylum Actinomycetota; class Actinomycetes; order Propionibacteriales; family Nocardioidaceae; genus Nocardioides. Next base: position 8,743 of record NZ_JANNML010000075.1, on the reverse strand, counting down.
CTGCGCAGCAGACCCGGCACCTCGGCCTGCGAGTAGTCGTTGGCGTTGACCGTGTGGTGCACGAAGCCGGCGTGCACCTCGAAGTAGCTGGGCGGTCCCTCGTCGCGCATCCGCTCGTCGGCGCCCCACTGGGCGCGCGAGTAGATGACCGGCTTGGGCGTGAACGCCGCCGCGCGCAGGTCGATCGTGTCCTGGGCGCCCTCGCCCACGACCGTCATGGTGTCGTACGCCGCCGGGGTGGCCGTCTCGCTCGCCGCTGAGTCGAGCTCGCGGGTGTCGATCGCGGGCCGCTCCACGGCGGTGTCCTCGGCCTGGCCCGGGTCGATGACCGCCAGTCGCAGATCGGCCGGCGCCGGACCGTCCGGCGTGCTCACGCGCACCTGCACGCCGTCGACGTCGCCGACGAGGAGCGCGTCGGTGCCCGGGCGGGCGTGACGTGCCTCGTCGCTCTGCGGGTCGGGTCCGTGGTCGGCGTCGTACTGGACGGGCATCCAGGCGGTCCACGCACCGGCGGTCTCCGTGCGGACCTGCACGGCGATGTCGCTCTCGGGGACGTCGACGCCGTGCTCCCAGGTGACGCCGACAGCGCCGTAGCCGGTCACGGGCTGCGGGGTGCTCACGAGCTCGCTGCCGCCGTCGCGCCCCGCCACCACCCGCGCCTGGAGGGAGCCGGCGGCGCGGCGTCCGCTCTGCGTGGAGGGCGCGGTCAGGGCGACCTCCCGCACGAGGGGGTCGACGACACCGACCGGCACGACCGACGTTCTCGTCGTGCTGCGGGCGTAGGCCGCCAACACGCTCACGGGCTGGTCGGCGCCCTGCTCACGCTGGACGACGTCGAGGGAGACCAGGTTGGCCGCAGGGGTCAGGGCAGCCAGCACCAGCCCGAGCGCCAGCAGCTGCTGACAGGCGGTGACGAAACGTGCCTTGATCGTGGGCATCTCGGGCTACTCCTGTGCGCGGGGAAGAGTCACACAAGGCGCAACTTTCACACGCGTTACAGGGCCCGGGGAAGGGAATCTGAGTAACTACAATCGTGTAATTTCCAGTCGACACGCCGACACATCCGAGATTTGTCAAGTTTCTCGCGTCACGTGCGGACGCGTCGACATCCCCGAGGATCGCTCGGGGTGCAGGCCGACAGGACCAGCCGAGGGTCAGCGCGGGGGGATGGTGATCGTGGTCTCGACCCGCGAGCCGCGCACGATGCCGTTACCGGGATAGATCACGGTCACGTTGTAGCGGCCCGGCTTGAAGCCGCGCCCGCGTCCGAAGCGGGCGACGGCGGCGCCGTCGACCAGCGACACCGTCTTGGTGCGGTTGTTGACCTGGACCCGGACCTTGCCGGTGGCCTTGGCGGTCGAGCCGGACGGCGGGCTCACCTGCACGTAGATCGTGGCGTAGCCCTTGCGGCCACCGCGGGTGCGGACGGTGACGTCCGACGGGCCGGTGACGGGGCCGGACGCGCGCAGGACCTGGGTGACGGGCTCGCGGCCCGGCGAGCTGAGCTCGAGGCCGCCGGAGATGACGGCGCCGACGTCGGCGGCGACACAGGTGTAGGAGGCCCCGGTCGCGCCCTGGATCACGACGTCGTTGCGGGCCCAGCCGAAGGTGCGGGTGGCGTCGGCCGGCGTGTAGGCACCGGGCGAGAGCACGAGCCGCTCCCCGAGGGCGGGGGTGCCCGACAGGCTTGCCGGGCGGGTGACGGCGATCGGCTCCGCGGCGTTGCGGTAGCGGTCGATCACGGCCTGGGTGCGTCGGCGGATCGTCGGCAGCACGTCGTAGAGGTTCTGCCCCGGGCAGGCGGTGTCGTTGGTGTCGCGGTGACCGTCGATCGCGGGCAGCTTGACCACGCGCGAGGCGCTGTACTTGTCACTCCCCTCGGAGGTGACCCGCACGAAGCCGTCGGCCTTGCGGCCGTAGAGGTCCAGCTTCCACGCCGCGATCGCCGCGATCGCGTCGACGATCGGCCTGCCCGGCTCGACGAGCTCGAAGTTGCCGATGACCGAGACCCCGGTGGAGGTGTCGTTGAAGCCGAGGGTGTGCGCACCGCGCACGGCCTTCGCCGCGCCGCCGGCGCGTCCCTCCCAGGTCCGCCCGAAGCGGTCGACGAGGAAGTTGTAGCCGAGGTCGGACCAGCCGAGGTTCTGCGTGTGGTAGCGGTACATCCCCCGGATCAGCCCCGCCACGTCCTCCTTGGCGTAGGTGTTGGTGCTGACCGTGTGGTGGACGTGGACCTGCTTGATCGTCTCGTTGTAGCGCGGGGCCCCGTCGCGCATCGACTCATCGGCACCCCAGCTGCGGCGCGACACGATGGTGGGACGCGGGACCGTGGGTGTCGCGCGGGCCTGGGGGCTCGTCGTACGACCGTTGGTCTCGCTGCCGAGCAGCCCGTCACCGCTCTCCCGGGCGGGGTGCAGCAGGACCAGGGTGAGGTCCCGAGGGCGCCCACCGGCCACGTGGATCTGGATGCCGTCGGAGTCCCCGATCCACAGCAGGTCGGTCCCGACGACGTCGGTGCCCTCCCCGGAGCCGAGGTCCGGCAGGTCGTGGAGGATCCCGGCGGTCTGCCAGGGGCCCCAGGCCCCGCCGCGGCGCGACTTGATCTGGATCCGGGGCTCGGCGGGCCCGGTCCAGGTGAAGGCGACCATGGAGTGCGTCGTGGTCGGCAGCTGGGCCGAGCGGAAGCGTCCCCCGCCGACCTGCGGCAGCAGGTCGTCGCCGAGGCGGAGGTCGAGCGCACCGACCCCGCCCGCGCCCTGGCCGGAGAGCTCGAGGAGTCCCCCGGCACCACCGGGGCCCTCGTCGGAGCCGTTGGTGAGCCGGACGGCAGCACCCACGGCACCGACCGCGACGACACCACCGGCCATCGCTTTGAGCAGGGGGCGGCGCGGGGTCGACTCGGGAGGCATGACCACCATTGTGAGTCACACAGGCCACTCAGGTCACAACCTGCCATTCCAGGCGTGTCTGGCCAGGCGTGTCTGGCCAGGCGTGTCAGATGTCGGCGCCGAGCTCCTCGTCGAGGTCGCCCATGTCGTCGGGATCGTTGTCGGGGTTCTCGTCCTCGTACTTGAGGTACTTGATCCCGGCGTTGACCGCGCCGTCGAAGCCGACCCTGCCGTTCTCGAGCACGATCACGCGGTCGCACATCTTGCGCACCGACGCCGCCGCGTGGCTGACGTAGAAGAGCGTGCGGCCGCTGTCGCGGATCTCCTGCATCTTCTCCATGCACTTCTTCTTGAACGGGCGGTCGCCGACGGCGAGCACCTCGTCGGCCAAGAAGATGTCGGACTCGACGTGGACGGCCACCGCGAAGCCGAGCCGCGCGAACTGGCCGGAGGAGTAGTTGCCGACAGGGGCGTCGAGGTGACGACCGATCTCGGCGAAGTCGATGATCTCGTCGAACTTGCGAGCGGTCTCGCGCTCGCTCATGCCCAGGACGGCAGCGTTGAGGTAGACGTTCTCGCGGCCGGTGAGCTGGGGGTGGAAGCCGGCGCCCGTGGCGATCAGGCCGGCGATGCGTCCCCGGGTGAGCACGGTGCCGGAGTCGGGCTTCATGATCCCGTTGACGAGCTTGAGCAGGGTGCTCTTGCCGGAGCCGTTGAGGCCCATCAGCCCGATCGACTCGCCCTGCTTGACCGTGAAGCTGACGTGGTCGAGGGCGTTGAAGGTGTCGCTGAGGTCGCGGCCCTTCACCATCGCGACCGAGACCTGCTTGAACGTGCGGTGGTAGCGCAGGGTGAAGGCCTTGGTCACGTCGTCGACGACGATCGAGGTGTCCTTCGGGTAGTCCGCCATCAGAGGCGCTCCGGGATCTTGTTCTCGAGACGGGTGAAGACCAGCTGCGCGACCACCAGCACGACCAGGGAGCCACCGAGCGCGATCACGCCACGGGTGAGGAGGTGGTCGGGCATGTGCACCAGCGCGATGGCCGCCGGGTCGTCGGTCGTGCCGGTCCAGAAGGCGCGCTGCATCAGCAGCACGGCGTCGGCGATCGGGTTGGCGAGGTAGAGCTCGGTGTGACCCTCGAAGCGCTCGGCGACCAGCGTGTAGGGGTAGATCATCGGGACGCCGAAGCGCACGAAGTTGGTCAGGATCGTCACCGCACTGGAGAAGTCGCGGAAGAACACGTTGGCCGTGCTGAAGAGCAGCGCGAGGGCGGTGCCGAGCACCATCACGATCCCCAGCGCCAGCAGGGCTGCGGTCATGCCCACCAGGTCGGGCGACCACCCCGTGACGAGGCAGGCCACCAGGAGGATCACGAGCTGCGGCCCGACGTGGAAGAGCGAGACCAGCATCGACGCCACGGGGAACATCTCGCGCGGCAGCGCCATCTTCTTCACCAGCGCCTTGTTGCGCACGATCGAGCGCGTGCCGGCGTTGAAGGTCTCCACGAAGAAGTGCACGACGATCAGGCCCGCGAACACGTGGATCGCGTAGTTCGGGGCGCGACCGGCCATGCCGATGAGCTTGCCCATGATGAACCAGTAGATGAAGAACTGGGTCAACGGGTTGATGTAGGACCAGAGCAGCCCCAGGAACGAGCCCTGGTAGCGCGCGCTGATCTCGCGGCGCACCAGCAGCCGCAGGAGGTAGCGGCGGCTGAAGACACCGAGCAGGCCGTTGGAGGCGGACGGTGCGACCAGGGGCTGCTCGGAGACGGGGACGTGCCCGGTGTCAGTCATCGCCACCCTGGTCGCCGGCCTGGGTCCACGGCTTGAAGGTCTCCTCCCAGGCCTCAGGGGCCGTCACGGAGCCGAGCTCGTCGCGGTAGAGCTGGGCCAGCGCGGGCCACTCGCGGCGGTAGCGCTCGTGGATCTCGACCGTGCGCTTCATCAGGTCGCGGAACTTGACGTGGTCGCGCTGGTAGAGCGCCGCCGACGTGCCGTCGTTCATGGAGACGATCGCGGAGTCCAGCCCGGCCAGGCGGTACCACTTGGCGTCCATGGCCGGCACCTCCGCCTCGGGGTGCACCCGCGACAGGTCACGCGGCGGCTTGAGCTGGCGCAGCGGCGCCAGCCCGGCCGTGATCAGCTGGGACACGCGACCCGGGACCTCGACCCCCGCGCGGCCCTTGCGCGGCGGCTTCTTGCGGCGGATGGCGGGGAACGCGTCGTGGTCGACCTGCAGCTGCGCGTCGCTGAACTGCTTGCGAAAGGCGTTCACCTCCGCGAGCCGACCCGGCAGCATCTTGTGCAGCCCGTGCGGGCCGGCGAGCACGTCCTCCATGGCCTGGAGTCGCAGCTCGGCGGTGGAGTACTGCATGGAGACCAGGTGCGCGATCTGGTGGTTGAGGCTCTCGCGGATCATCCGCCCACCCTTGGGGTAGGGCGAGTGCAGCAGGGCGGCCACGAACCGGTTGCGGTGATGGAAGTAGGCCTGCCAGTCCAGCGCGTCGTTCTTGTCGGTCCACGGGACGTGCCACACGGCCGCGCCGGGGAAGGTGACCGTCGGGAAGCCGGCGGCCTTGGCGCGCAGGCCGTACTCGGAGTCGTCCCACTTGATGAAGAGCGGCAGCGAGAGTCCGATCTCCTCGATCACCGCGCGCGGGATCAGGCACATGAACCAGCCGTTGAAGTCGACGTCGACGCGCTTGTGCATCCACCGGCTGGAGCGCAGGTTGCGCGCGGAGAGGTCCCAGTCGGAGAACGTGTCGAGCGGCGACTGCCACCAGAAGCGCCACGGCTGGATGATCTCGCCGAAGGAGTGCAGCCGCGAGCGGCTGTAGAGGCTGAACATGTGACCGCCCACGAGCGTGGGGCGGCGGGCCAGGTCACCGAACGTGACGGCCCGGATGATGCCCTCGGGCTCGCAGACGACGTCGTCGTCCATCATCATCGCGTAGGTCGCCGTGCCCTTGCGCAGGGACTCCAGCTGGCCACGGGCGTAGCCGCCGGAGCCGCCGAGGTTGCCCTGCTCGATCATCCGCAAGGTGCTGCCCAGGGACCCCTCGGCCTTGGCGAACTCCGGGGAGTCGACCACCTTGTCGGTGCCCTGCTCCATCACCAGGACGGTGTCGAGGTAGGGCCGGAGCTGCTCGTCCTCGCCGATCTGCTGGAGCAGCTTGGCGCAGAAGTCGGGGCGGTTCATCGTGGTGATCGCGATGTCGACCGTGCCGTGCTGGGCCCGGTCCTCGGGCACGTCGGCGGTCCACTCGGCCGACTCGACGACGACGTCCTCGTCGCCGGCGACGACGTTGTACCAGTACCAACCACCGTCGACGAACGGCTTCAGCGAGAGGTCGAAGGCGAACGTGCCGGCCCCCTCGGAGCCGACGGTCGCGGAGTCGACGCGCTGGGAGCGACCGTTGGCCATCGACTTGTAGACGACGATGCTGGCGCCGGCGCCGGTCACCTTCACCGTGAGGGTCACCTCGGTGACGATGGTCCACCGGCGCCAGTAGCTGGCAGGGAAGGCGTTGAAGTAGGTGCCGAAGGAGAGCCGCTCCCCCGACTTCACCCGGAACGCGGTGCGCGACTCGATCTGGTCGGGGTGGATGCTGCGCCCCGTCGAGGTCGACTGCCGGATGGCGGCGTTGTTGAGGTCCTTGGCCGCCCGGTTGCCGCCGATCTCGTACTTGTCGGCGTCGAGGCGGGCCTCCTCGGGGTCGACGTAGAGCGCCAGGACGTCGAAGTCCCGGTCGAGCGGGAAGATCTGTCGTTGGAGCAGTCTCTGGGTCATGCGTCAACGCCTCCGCTGGTCAGTGCCGCGCCGTCAGCGAAGTGCGGCTTCAGCTTGTTGTCGAACATGGACAGCGCCGAACCGATGGCCATGTGCATGTCGAGGTACTTGTAGGTGCCGAGGCGACCTCCGAAGAGGACCATCGGCTCCTTCTTGGCCAGGTCGCGGTACTTCAGGAGCTTCGCGCGGTCCTCGGCGGTGTTGACCGGGTAGTAGGGCTCGTCGTCAGCTTCGGCGAAGCGGGAGTACTCGTGCACGACGATCGTCTTGCCCGGCAGGTAGGTGCGCTCGGGGTGCAGGTGCTTGAACTCCAGGATCCGGGTCCACGGGACGTCCTGGTCGTTGGCGTTGACGACGCCGGTGCCCTGGAAGTCGTCGATGTCGAGCGTCTCGGCCTCGAGGTCGACCGTGCGCCACGACAGGCGACCCTCGCAGTTGTCGAAGTACTCGTCGACGGGGCCGGTGTAGACGATCGGGACCTTGCCCTTGAACTGCTCGGCGACACCGTTGGTCGCGTCGAGGAAGTCGGTGTCGAGACGGATCTCGATGTTGGGGTGCTCGGCCATGCGCGTCAGCCAGGCGGTGTAGCCGTCGGTCGGCAGGCCCTCGAAGTCGTCGTTGAAGTAGCGGTTGTCGAAGTTGTAGCGCACCGGGAGGCGCGTGATGATGTCGGCGCTCAGCTCCGTGGGGTCGGTCTGCCACTGCTTGGCGGTGTAGCCCTTGATGAACGCCTCGTAGAGCGGACGGCCGATCAGGCTGACCGCCTTCTCCTCCAGGTTGGTGGCGTCCTCGGTGGCGATCTCACTCGACTGCTCGGCGATGAGCGCACGGGCCTCGTCAGGGGTGTGGCTCTTGCCGAAGAACTGGTTGATCAGCGCGAGGTTCATCGGCAGCGAGTAGACCTGGCCCTGGTACTTGCCGAACACCCGGTGCTGGTAGCCGGTGAACGTGGTGAACCGGTTGACGTACTCCCAGACCCGCTTGTTGGAGGTGTGGAAGAGGTGCGTGCCGTAGACGTGCACCTCGATGCCCGTCTCCGGGTCGATCTCGGAGTAGGCGTTGCCGCCCAGGTGGTGGCGCCGCTCGAGGACCAGGACCTTGAGCCCCAGCTCGTCGGCGCAGCGCTCGGCGATGGTCAGACCGAAGAAGCCGGAGCCGACGACGACGAGGTCGGGCAGTGCGGAGGAGGACGCAGGGGTGGACACGATCGGTCAGTCTACGGATGCGGCAGGGGTGCACCCACTCCCCGCGCGGCACGCATGTCGGGGATCACACACCGTGCGGGATCATGCGCTCGGCAAGGAGGAGTCCTAGGCTGTCCCCCGTGCAGGTCAGACGGTGGACATCATCCCTCAGGGACGACTTCGGCTACGCCTGGGTCGCCGGCCTCGCCATGGCCGCGGCCACGGCGTTCATCGCGGTCGTCTACGACCTGCCCGTGCGCGACCCTGACGGCATCATCCCGAGCTACATCCGGATGCCGCTCATCATCGTGGTGGCCATCCTCGCCGACATCGTCCCGCGGGTGCTGTGGCGGGCTCGACGCGCTCCCCGCACCGTCGGCGCGACGTGGCTCGAGGTCACCCGGGAGCGGTGGCCGGCCTCGCACTGGCGCTTCGCGGTGGGGGGCGTGCTCGCGTGGTACCTCACCTACGCGACCTTCCGCAACATCAAGAGCTTCGTGCCCTTCGTCAACGAGCACGTCTACGACGAGGGCATGGCCAAGCTCGACCGGATCCTCTGGCTGGGCAACAACCCCTCCACGGTCCTGCACGACCTGCTCGGCACGCAATGGGCCGCGACGTTCCTCTCGCTGGTCTACATCATCTGGATCGTGCTCGTCCCGGCCACGATCGCGATCGCGCTGGTCTTCACCCGCAACACCCACGCCGGCTCCTGGTACGTCACCGCCATCGCGTTCGACTGGGCGCTCGGTGCCGCGATCTACCTGATGTTCCCCTCGATCGGGCCGATCTACTCGACGCCACAGCTCTTCGACGACCTCAAGCACACCTACGTCACCGACCTGGCCAACAGCATGTGGGCCGACCGGGTGACGGTC
>NZ_JANNML010000057.1:0-23683 GCF_031397825.1 Nocardioides sp. | reverse complement strand
CATGATGTCGGCCGATGCCTATTGCGCGATCAGCGATCGCGATCTGGGCGCGGCCATCGCCTACCTGCGCAGCATGCCGAAGGTCGATCGTGAAGTGCCACGCACTCGCTCCGGTCCCATCGGCAGGTTGTTGTTCGCGCTTGGCGCTCTGCCGCTGCCCGCGGCACACGACTCGGGGCTTCGGCTCCGGACAGCGGACCCGCCCCCTCAGCCCAGCATGTCCCGCACGGCCAACGACGCGAACACCATGGCCGAGCCGAGGGGCGCGCCGGGCCCGGGATAGACCGGGCCGAAGACGGAGGCCGAGGAGTTGCCGGACGCGTAGAGCCCGGCGATGACCGACCCGTCGGGGCGCAGCACGCGCGCAGCGGTGTCGGTGACGAGGCCGCCCTTGGTGCCGAGGTCGGAGAGCACGAAGCGGGCGGCGAAGTAGGGCGGCTGGTCGACGCCGGTCAGCGCCGCGTTGGGTCCGGTGCCGCCGGCGAAGAACGTGTCGTACTCGTCCTCGCCCCGACCGAAGTCCTCGTCCTTGCCGCTCTCGCAGAAGCCGTTGAAGCGCTCGGCCGTCGCGACCAGCGCGTCAGCCGACACACCGATCTCCTCCGCCAACGATGCGAGCGTCTCCGAGCACACCCACGTGCCCGCAGCCAGGTGGTCGGCGGGATCGCCCTCGGGCATGGCGATCGCGGGCAGCCGTCCACCCTCGCGCGAGTCGAAGACGAACCACGACGGCACCGCACCGGCGTGCGCGGCCATCACGCGTCCGAAGCGGTCGTAGGGCAAGCACTCGTTGCCGAAGCGCTGTCCGGCGGCGTCGACGAAGAAGCCGCTGCGGAAGCCGAGGGTGAAGGACCCGCTGCCGTCGGGGTGCTCGAGGCCGGGGCAGAACCAGCCGACCGCGCTGAAGTCGGCGGCCGCACCGAGCGCGATCGCCGCCTCCAGGGGTTCACCGGTGTTGGTCCCGCGCGGCGCCATCGTCCACGCGACCTCGCCCGGCACGCCGTGCTCGGCGCGCAGCGCCGCGTTGCCCTCGAAGCCGCCCGCCGCCACCAGCACCCCGCGCGACGCCCGCAGCGTCACCGGCCCCTCGGGTGTCATCGCCGCGACACCCACCACGCGCGAGTCCTCGACCACGTAGCCGGTCACCGGTAGGCCGGTGCGGATCTCACCGCCCTCACGGACGTACGCCGTGGCGAGGCGGGCGATGAGCGCCTGGCCTCCGGTCAGCGTGCGTCGGCCGCCCTCCCCGGCCCGGTCGAGCTCGACCGGCGGTCGCACCAGCTCGGCGACCTCCGCGGGCAGCTCGTCCCGCCGCACCTTGAGGGGCTGGATCGACCGCCCCATCGGCACGCGGCCGGGTGCGTCGTAGTACTCCGCGAACGGCAGCCACTCGAAGTCGATGTCCTCGTCGGACTCCAGCTCGGCGACGAGCTCGGGGGAGTGGGCGAGGAACGCCTCGACCTTCGAGGTGTCGGGTGACTCCAGGATGGTCGCGAGGTAGGACCGTGCCCCCGCCGTCGAGTCCGGCAGGCCCGCGCGCTGCTGCACCTGGCTCCCCGGCAGCCAGCAGGCGCCGCCGGAGTAGGCCGACGTGCCGCCGATCAGCGCGGTCTTCTCGACGACGACGGTGCGCAGGCCGGCCCTCGCGGCCAGGAACGCGCCTGTCATCGCGCCGCCGCCGGAGCCGACCACGACCACGTCGTACTGGTCGGTCGGTCGTCCCTCGGAGCTGGTCACCGCGCGATCGTCGCAACGAGAACGTGTTCTAGGCAAGGGGCAGGGCAGAATGGGTCAGGCCATGACCGACCAGCTCCAGATCACGTATCCCCCGGAGCTGCCCGTCAGCATGCGCCGCGAGGACATCGCCGCGGCGATCCGCGACCACCAGGTCGTGATCGTGGCCGGGGAGACCGGGTCGGGCAAGACCACCCAGCTGCCCAAGATCTGTCTCGAGCTCGGCCGCGGCCTGGCCGGTCGTGAGGGCAAGCTGATCGGCCACACCCAGCCCCGCCGCATCGCGGCCCGCAGCGTGGCCGAGCGGATCGCCTCCGAGCTCGGCACCGAGCTCGGCGACCTGGTGGGCTACCAGGTGCGGTTCACCGACAAGACCTCGCGCGCGAGCCGGGTCAAGCTGATGACCGACGGCATCCTGCTGGCCGAGCTGCAGCGTGACCGCCAGCTCACGAAGTACGACACGATCATCATCGACGAGGCCCACGAGCGCAGCCTCAACATCGACTTCCTCCTGGGCTACCTGCGCCGCCTGCTCCCGCAGCGCCCCGACCTCAAGCTGATCATCACCTCGGCGACCATCGACCCCGAGCGCTTCGCCGAGCACTTCGCCGCGCCCGACGGCACGCCCGCGCCGATCATCGAGGTCTCCGGCCGCACCTACCCCGTGGAGGTCCGCTACCGGCCGCTCATGGAGGTGCCGGAGGAGGATGAGGAGGGGGAGGTCGTCACCCGTGACCAGACCGAGGCCATCGTCGAGGCCGTCAAGGAGCTCAGCGCCGAGGGTCCCGGCGACATCCTGGTCTTCCTGCCCGGTGAGCGGGAGATCCGCGACACCGCGGAGGTGCTCCAGGGTCTCAACCTGAGGAACCCGCTCGAGGTGGTGCCGCTCTACTCCCGGCTCTCGGCCGCCGAGCAGCACCGCGTCTTCGCGCCCCACACCGGCCGTCGTGTCGTGCTGGCCACCAATGTCGCCGAGACGTCGCTGACCGTGCCCGGCATCAGGTACGTCGTCGACTCGGGTGTCGCGCGCATCTCGCGCTACTCCGCGCGCACCAAGGTGCAGCGGCTGCCGATCGAGGCGATCAGCCAGGCCTCGGCCAACCAGCGCTCGGGTCGCTGCGGCCGCGTCGAGGCCGGCATCGCGATCCGGCTCTACTCCGAGGAGGACTTCGAGGGCCGCCCGGAGTTCACCGACCCCGAGATCCTGCGCACCAACCTGGCCTCCGTCATCCTCCAGATGGCCTCGCTCGGTCTCGGCGAGGTCGGTCGCTTCCCGTTCGTCGAGCCGCCCGACCGACGCAACGTCACCGCCGGCGTGCAGCTGCTGGAGGAGCTCGGCGCGCTGGGCACCACGGGCGCGGCCGAGACCCGCGGCGGCGTACGCCTCACCAAGCTCGGGCGGCGCCTCGCCCGCCTGCCCATCGACCCCCGCCTGGGCCGGATGATCCTCGAGGCCGAGCGACTCGGCTGCGTGCGCGAGGTCATCGTGATCTCCGCCGCCCTCTCGCTGCAGGACCCGCGCGAGCGCCCCGCAGAGATGCGCGCGCAGGCCGACCAGCAGCACGCCCGCTTCAAGGCCGAGGGCTCCGACTTCCTCACCTGGCTCAACCTGTGGCGCTACGTCAAGGAGCAGCAGGGCGAGATGGGCAGCAGTGCCTTCCGCCGCATGTGCAAGAAGGAGTTCCTCAACTACCTCCGCGTCCGGGAGTGGCAGGACTTCGAGTCGCAGCTGCGCCAGGTCTGCCGCGAGATGAAGATCGACATCGGGGTCCCGGCCGACACTCCGGACGCCGACGGCATCCACCAGGCGCTGCTGGCCGGGCTGCTGAGCCAGATCGGCCTGCTCGAGGAGGTCGCGCCCAGCGGAGGCGGCCGGCCGGCCAAGGGCCGTCGGCCGATGCGGGAGTACCTCGGCGCCCGCGGCGCCAGGTTCGCGATCTTCCCCGGCAGCGGCCTGGCCCGGCAGCCACCCGCGTTCGTGATGGCCGGCGAGCTCGTCGAGACCTCGCGCCTGTGGGCCCGGCAGAACGCCGCGATCAAGCCCGAGTGGGCCGAGCGGCTCGGCGGCGACCTGGTCAAGCGCACCTACTCCGAGCCGCACTGGTCCAAGAAGCGGGCGGCCGTCATGGCCCACGAGCGCGCGACCCTGTACGGCGTCCCGCTGGTCGCCGACCGGCTGATCAGCTTCGGCAAGGTGGACCGCGAGCTCAGCCGCGAGCTGTTCATCCGCCACGCCCTCGTCTACGGCGAGTGGTCGACGCGGCAGAGGTTCTTCGCGCGCAACCGGGCGCTGCTCGAGGAGGCCGAGGAGCTCGAGCACCGTGCTCGGCGCCGCGACATCGTCGTCGACGAGCACACCCTCTTCGACTTCTACGACGCCCGCGTCGGTGCCGAGGTCGTCAGCGGCGCGCACTTCGACCGGTGGTGGAAGGACGCGCGCCAGGTCGACCCCGAGCTGCTCACCTTCGACCCCTCGATGCTTCGCCACGACACGGCCGGGGAGATCCGCGAGGACGACTACCCCTCGACCTGGACCGCCGGCGACGGGTCGGTCGGCGAGGGGCTCACCTTCCCGATCAGCTACCACTTCGAGCCCGGCTCGGCCGACGACGGCCTGACCATCGACGTGCCGGTCGCGACCCTCAACCGCGTCGTCGCCGACGACTTCTCGTGGAACGTGCCGGGCCTGCGCGAGGAGCTCGTCACCGAGCTGGTCCGCAGCCTGCCCAAGAACCTCCGGGTCAGCTTCGTGCCGGCACCCAACACCGCGCGCGCCTTCCTCGCCGCCGTGCCCGCGGGGGAGGAGCCCCTGCTCGAAGCGCTCGAGCGGCACCTGCGCTCCACCACCGGGGTGGTCGTGCCTCGCGAGGCCTGGGACTGGGACAAGGTCGCCGAGCACCTGCGCCCGACCTACCGCGTCGTCGGCGACGACGGCAGCGAGCAGGCCCGCGGCAAGGACCTCGAGGCGCTCAAGGCGCCGCTGCGCCCGCAGTTCGCCAAGGCGATGGCCGAGGTGGCCTCCGACAGCGGCCTGTCCCGCACCGGCGAGACCACCTGGGTCTTCCACACCATCGAGGAGTCCTTCCGCCAGGTGCGCGCCGGCCACGACGTGCAGGGCTTCCCCGGGCTCGTCGACGAGGGCGGCAGCGTCGGGCTCAAGGTCTTCGGCTCCGAGGACGAGCGCGACGCGCGGCACCGCCTCGGCGTCACCCGCCTGCTCGCGCTCAACCTCCCGCGCGCCGACAAGCCGGTCCTCGACGGGCTCAGCAACCTCGAGAAGCTCGGCCTCGCCGGCTCGCCCTACCCCCACGTCTCCGAGCTCCTCGAGGACTGCCGCCACGCGGTCCTGCAGGCCTGCGTCGACGCCCGGCCACCCACGCGCGACCAGGCGTCGTACGACGTGCTGCTGGGCGAGGCGGGCCGCGCCCAGGCCGCGGAGCTTCCGGGGCTCGTGAGCGAGGTCATCCGGGTGCTCGACACCTGGCGGGCGACCGAGAAGAGGCTCAGCGGGCGCGCCGACATGGCGATGCTGCCGGCGCTGGCCGACATGAAGGGGCAGGTCGAGCGGCTGGTCACGCGCGGGTTCGTCGGTGACGCCGGGGTGACCCAGCTGCGCCAGCTGCACCGCTACCTCACCGCCGTGCAGGCGCGTCGCGACCGGCTCGACGGCGGCGGCGGGGCGATCAACAAGGACCGCCAGCTGATGGACCGGGTGGCCGAGCTCCAGGAGGCCTACCTGCACCGCGTGGCCGCGCTGCCCGAGGACCGACCGCCGGGCGCGGCGCTGCGCCAGGTGCGGTGGATGCTCGAGGAGTACCGCGTCTCGCTCTGGGCGCAGCAGCTCGGCACGGCCTACCCGGTGAGCGACCAACGCATCCGCCGTAGCCTGAACGCGTGACCGACCAGCCCCGGCCCCACCACCGGCCGATGCAGCGCAGCAGCGGCTTCTTCGACGAGTTCGTCGGGGGCGCCGACCCGGCGCTGGTGACCGAGGCCGGCGACCGCGCCGCGGCGCTGCTGGTGCGCGGCGCGCGCGAGAGCGACGACGACGCGGTCGCGGAGCGGCTGATGCACCTGGCCGACACCGAGGGCATCGAGTCGATCGCGGAGGTCTGGTCGCACTCGCCGGCCGACTCGCTGGCCGGCTGCCTGTGGCGGCTCTACCTCCTGCGCTCCTGGGTCTATGCCGACGCGGTCGGGGTCGCCCGTGAGTTCGAGGCCGGTCGCGCCCGGGCCCAGGTCGCCCGCGTCGTGGCCGGCGTGGCCGACCCGCCGGGCCCTGCCGAGCTGCGCGCCATGGTCGACCAGGTCCTGCGCGGCATCGCCGACGGTGACTTCGCCGACGTGCTGTTCCGGGCCGCCGCCTTCGCGCGCGTCGTGGCCACCGGCCGCGCGATCCTGGGCGGCGAGACGGACGTCACGCGGATGCTCGCGCTGGCCGAGCAGCTCGAGGCCGCGGGTCACGTCGAGCTCGCCCGCGGGCTGGCGTGACCCTCTAGACTCATCCCTGAGTGCGCCGGGCTGCGGTAGCCCCGGGTCCCACAATAAGCCGCTACGAGCGGCCATGCGCCGAGAGGTGCTCCCGGTCCGGCGCGCTCACCACTGTCGAGTCGGCGCGATGTTGCGGCCTAGTCTCGGGCCATGAGGTCTCCCCGCCAGCTGCTGAGCCGCCTGCGTCGACGCCGCGCCGGTCGCCTGCCCGACGAGATCGGCTACGCCCCGAAACGCGACGGCAAGGCCGACCCGGGCGAGGTCGTGTGGGCGTGGGTGCCCTACGAGGACGACCCGCGCCAGGGCAAGGACCGCCCGGTGCTGGTCATCGGCCGACGACGGGCCGGCGGTCACGAGCGGTGGCTGGGCCTGATGCTGACCAGCAAGGACCACGACCGCGACGCCGCCGACGAGTCCCGCCACGGGCGGCACTGGATGGATGTGGGCACCGGCGGCTGGGACCGACAGGGCCGCCCGAGCGAGGTCCGGCTCGACCGCCTGATCGTGCTGGAGCACGGCGCCGTACGACGTGAGGGTGCGGCCCTGGACCGCGCGACGTTCGACGCGGTGCTCGCCGCATCCCGGCGATTCCACGCGAAGCCCTGACCCTGGCGACCCACAGGTAATGTGGCGCCCGCGCGACCAGACGGCACCACACACGGATGAGGCAGGGACACGGCTTGAGGCGAGGACTCCGCGACGTACGACGACCGCGTGCGGCTGCCGTCTTGCTCGCCGGCGTCCTGGCGCTGAGCCTGGCCGTGGCCGGCTGCGACGCCGACCAGCAGGAGCCTTCGCCCGCCCCGCCGACCCAGACGTCGCCGCCGGCCAAGCCGACCGACCTGACCTTCGGGGTCTGGGGCGCCGCCGCAGAGGTCGCGGCCTACCAGGCGATGGTCGATGACTACAACACCGACAGCGAGACCAGCCAGATCGAGCTGTTGACGTGGCCCACGCACGACGCGTTCGTCGCCTCGATGCAGGACGGGGAGGTCCCCGACCTCTACCTCGTCTCGCGTGGCGACCTGGCGATGGTGCAGGAGGAGGGGCTCAACCAGCCGTTGCTCGAGCTGCTCGACGAGCGCGGGGTCAACTACACCGACGACTACGCCCGCGACGCGCTCCTCGCGTTCTCCGCCGACAACGAGCTCCAGTGCATGCCCTACGGCATCTCGCCGATGGTCATCTACTACAACACCGAGCTGATCGACTTCGACCGGATGCTGGCCCGGGAGCTCCCGGCGCCCGAGGACGACCCGGAGACCCCCGAGGACGAGACCCGCGACAGCTGGACCTTCGAGCAGTTCACCGCCGCGGCGGAGTTCGCCACGCGTCCGCGCCGCGGCAGCGCCGGCGTCTACATCGAGCCGACGTTGCACGGCCTGGCGCCCTTCGTCTACTCCGGTGGTGGCGACCTCTTCGACGACGACAACGAGCCCACGTCGCTCGCGCTCTCCGAGGACGACTCCCGCGACGCCCTGAGCCGCACCCTCGAGCTGCTGCGCGACGCATCGGTGACGCTGAGCAACGAGCAGCTCGCCGAGGCCTCGCCGATGGAGTGGTTCGAGCGCGGCAAGCTCGGCATGATCGCCGGTTTCCGCTCGCTGACCCCCGAGCTGCGCGAGGTGGACGGCCTGAGCTTCGACGTGATGCCGATGCCCACGCTCGACCGGGCAGCGACCATCGGCGACATCACCGGGCTCTGCGTCTCCAGCGACGCGCCGAGCGTCGCCAGGGCGGCCGACTTCCTCGTGCACGCGGTGTCCGCCGAGCCCGTCGCCCGGGTGGCCCGCGCCGGCTACCTCGCCCCCGCGAGCCTGCCGGTCGCGGTGTCCGAGGACTTCCTGCAGCCCGCCCTCCAGCCCGAGCACGCCGATGTCTTCCGCACCAGCATCGACGACATGGTCGTGCCGCCGCTGCTCGACGACTACACCGCCCTCGAGGCCGCCGTCTCCGGCAGCCTGCGGCTGCTGCTGAGCGTGACCGTGCCCGACCTCGAGGCCCTCACGACCCAGGTCGACGAGCAGTCGCGCACGGTGCTGGACCCGGAGCTCGCCAGCCCCAGCGAGAGCGCCTCCGAGGACGCGGACTAGCCGCTGCCGCCGTGGCAGGTCAGTCGCTCGCAGCCTCGTCCAGCAGGGCGGCCAGTGCCTTCGGCCGGCTGAACATCGGCCAGTGACCCGAGTCGAGGTCGACGAGCTCGAGGTGACGTGCGCTGGCCAGCTCGGGGGTGTCGCCGCCGGCGATCCACTCGCGGGCCTGCGCGGGGGTGAACTCCGGGCACACCAGCACCAGCGGCACGTCGTAGCGACGCTCGGAGGTGTAGTGCACCACCCCCGTCGTGACGCCCTCGGGCACGGGGATGGCCGCTGCGGCGACGCGGTCCTTGGTGGCCTGGTCGAGGTCGTCGGAGTCCGGCCCCTCGAAGGGCCCCCAGCCCGGGAACGCCATGACGCCGTCCTGGGCGGGGAAGAACGCGGCGTACGCCTCGCCCTCCGTGGAGGGGAAGCCACCGATCAGTGCGACCTTGGCGACCGCGTCGGGCCGTGCGTCGGCGGCCTGCCACGCGAGCGTGCAGGCGGCGGAGTGCCCCACCACCAGCGCGGGTCCGGTCGCCGCGTCGACCGCGGCGACCACGGCTGCGACCTGGTCGTCGAGCGCGGCCTCGGTCGCTCCGTCGCCCTGTCCGGGCAGGGTGATCGGGACGGCGCGGTGTCCGAGTGCCTCGAGCTCCGGGACGACGAGGTCCCAGGCGGATCCGTCGAGCCAGAGTCCGGCGACGAGCACGATGTCCATGTGAGTTCTCCTTGGTCGGTGTGCGTGCCACGCTAGTGAGGGTTCCGGACGATCTGCGTCCTGTTCGTGGCCTATTGTCGAGCAATGTCCTCCGAGGTGAGTCCCACGGCCCGGGCGCTGCGCGCACTGGAGGTCCTGCAGGATCGCCCCGGCGTGAGCGCCGGTGACCTGGCGGAGCGGCTCGGGGTCACCGAGCGGGCGGCGCGCCGCTACGTCGCGATCCTGCGTGAGGCCGGGATCCCGGTGGAGTCCACCCGCGGTCCCTACGGCGGTTACCGGCTCGGCCGCGGTGCCCGGCTGCCGGCGGTCATGTTCACCCAGGAGGAGGCGCTGGGGCTGGTGATGGCGGTGCTGGACGGCCAACCCGCCGCGACCGACTCCGAGGACCTGGTGGGCTCCGCACTCGGCAAGGTGGTCCGGGCGCTGCCCGACAGCGTGGGACGCCAGGCGGCGGTGCTGCGCGAGCACGCGGCCGCCGTGCCCCGCCAGCAGTCCACGCGACCGGACCCGGCACTCACGAGCGCGCTGGTCGCCGCGGTCGCGTCGCGCCACCGGGTCGTCGTGTCCTACCGCAGCGGCTCCGGCCGGACCTGGGACGCCGAGGTGGACCCGTGGGCGGTGGTCGTGCGCCTGGGGCGGTGGTACCTCCTGTGCTTCTCCCACCACGCAGACGCCAGCCGCACCTACCGCGTCGACCGGATCAGCGCTGTCCGCGAGACCGTGCAACGCTTCGAGCCGCCGGCCGGGCTCGACCCCGTGGCAGCGCTCGAGGAGGCCCTGGCCACCGGCTGGGAGCACGAGACCCGGGTGGTCCTCGACGCCCCGATGGCCCGGGTGGCACCGTGGGTCCACCCCACGATGGGACGGCTCGAGTCGCTGGGCGACGGCTGCGTGCTCGTGGGCACGACCAGCAACCCGGAGATGTATGCCCAGGAGTGGCTGGCGCGGGTGCCGTTCCCCTACCGCGTCGAGGGCGGCCCCGAGCTGCGCGCGGCCGTGGCGGTGCTGGCCGAGCGGCTCAGGACGGCGCTGGAGGATCCGCGCTGAGGTCGTCGGCGTCGTCCAGGGCCCCGGGCGCTGCGGCGTCCATCTCGGCGGTCGTGTCGGCGGTCGTGTCGGCGTCCGCCTGGAGGATGGCGGTCACGATCACGGGCGCGGCCAGCGCAATCTGCCACCCGCGCGCGCCATAGCCCGCGAGCTGGGAGACGACGGCGTCGATCAGCTCGTCGCCCTGACGGGTCCTGGGCGGCGACCAGAGCGTGCGGCGCAGGTAGTCGGGGGTGAGGACGTTCTCCACGGGCAGGTTGCGGTCCTCGGCGAGCGCGGTCATCGCCTCGCGCGCGAGCGTCAGGCGACGGGCGGCGACCGGGTCCTTCTCGGCCCAGGCCCGGGGCAGCGGGGGGCCGTCTCCGCGGGGCGCCCGCGTGGGGAGCTCGTCCTCGCCCATCTCGTCGACCTCGCGGAGCGCGGCGACCCAGCGGCTGGAGTAGCGCTCGGCGCCGCGGCCGTGGAAGCCCTTGGTGGACAGCAGGGCGTCGCGGTCCAGCGGCATCGCCTGCGCGGCCGCCACGATGGCCGAGTCGGGCAGGATCCGCCCCGGGGTCACGTCGCGCTGCTCGGCGAGCGAGTCGCGCAGCTCCCACAGCGCCCGGACGGCTCCCAGCGCCTTGCGCCCGCGCACCCGGTGGAGTCCCGACGTACGACGCCACGCGTCGACGCGGGCCGGCAGCTCGAAGGTGCGCAGGTAGTCGAACTCCTGACGGGCCCAGTCGTCCTTGCCGGTCTCGACCAGCTCGGCGGCGAGCAGGTCGCGGAGCTCCACGAGCACCTCGACGTCGAGTGCTGCGTATTCGAGCCACGCCTGGGGGAGCGGTCGCGTCGACCAGTCGACGGCGGAGTGCTCCTTCTTCATGCGACGGTCCAGCAGCGTCTCGACGAGCGTCGCGAGACCGACGCGGGGGTAGCCCAGCAGCCGACCGGCGAGCTCGGTGTCGAAGAGCGCGGTGGGGTAGAGGCCGATCTCGTTGAGGCACGGCAGGTCCTGGGTGGCGGCGTGCAGGATCCACTCGGTGCCCTCGAGGGCCGCCTGGAGCGGCGCCAGCGACTCGAAGGCGATCGGGTCGATCAGCGACGTGCCGGCACCCTCGCGGCGCAGCTGGATGAGGTAGGCCCTGTTGGAGTAGCGGTAGCCGGAGGCGCGCTCGGCGTCGATCGCCACGGGGCCGGTGCCCGCGGCGAGGGCGTCGCAGTAGGCCTGGAGCGCGTCCTCGGTCTCGATGACGGCGGAGAGCCCGTCGCGCAGGGTGAGCAGCTCGGCGCGCACCTCGGGCTCGGCGAGAGCCTGCTCGTCACCCGGGGTCTCGTCGGGACTCGGTGCGGGCGGCTGGGACTCGTCGGTCATCAGTGGCCCGCGCCCCGCTGGCCCCGACGGCCGGGCATGACCGTCACGCCGGCGGGCACGGGCGGCAGGCCCACGGCGGTGCAGAGCAGCTCGCCCCACGCCTCGACGTGCGGTCCCACGTCGAGCGGCGAGGCCTCGTCGCTGATGGGCGTCCAGGAGGCGCGGATCTCCAGCTGGGCGGTGCCGGCCTCGTCGGCCATCCCGCCGAAGCTCTCGGTCGCGACGCGGGTGACGGTGCCGGAGGCCGCCGTGTAGGCGGCGCCGTGGGCGCTGAGTGCCTCGGTCAGCCAGGACCAGCCCACGTCGGCGAGCAGCGGGTCGGTGATCATGTCGAGCTCGATCTCGGCGCGGGCATAGGCGACGCAGCGGAAGGTGCCGTCCCAGGCATCGTTGCCGGCCGGGTCGTGGAGCAGGATGATCCGCCCGGTGCCGACGTCGACGCCGTCGACCGTGACGTCGGCCGACAGGGCGGCGGCGTGCGGGGCGATGCGCTGGGGGGCGGGCATCTCCTCGCAGAAGATCTCGGGGCGCAGCGTCGCTGCCCGCATCGTCGCCACGGCCGCCCGGAACTCCGGGGGGCTCGTCTGCCCACCGGACCCGGTGCGCGACTCTTGACGGACGACCATGGGATCACAGTAGGTCCGCGGGACTCGAACCCATCTGCGAACACGCCGGGGGTGACCTGGGAGGCTTGTCCCATGCCGTCGCCCCCTCGCCACCCCGGACTCGCCGACAGTGCCCTCCTGAAGGCCGCGCGCGGCGAGCCGGTGCCGCACACGCCGGTCTGGTTCATGCGCCAGGCGGGGCGCTCGCTGCCGGAGTACCTCAAGATCCGCGAGGGCGTCGGCATGCTCGAGTCGTGCATGGACCCCGACCTGGTCACGGAGATCACGCTCCAGCCCGTGCGCCGCTACGGCGTCGACGCCGCGATCTTCTTCTCCGACATCGTCCTGCCGCTCAAGGCGGTCGGCGTCGACCTCGACATCGTCGCCGGCGTGGGTCCGGTCGTGGCCTCGCCGGTGCGCACGCTCGAGGACGTCGCGGCGATCCCCGACCTGACGCCCGAGCACGTCCCGTTCATCACCCAGGCGGTGCACCACCTCGTCGCCGAGCTCGGCGCGACCCCGCTCATCGGCTTCGCGGGGGCGCCTTTCACCGTGGCGTCCTACCTCGTCGAGGGCGGGCCGTCCAAGGAACATGCCAAGACCAAGGCGATGATGTTCGGCGCTCCCGAGGTCTGGGACGCGCTGATGCGCAAGATCGCGCAGATCGCCGCGGCCTACCTCGAGGTCCAGGTCGCCGCCGGCGCCTCGGCCGTGCAGCTCTTCGACTCGTGGGCCGGCGCCCTGACCCCGGCCGACTACCAGGCGCTCGTCATGCCCCACTCGACCCGCGTGCTCGCCCAGGCCGGCGGGCTCGGTGTCCCGCGCATCCACTTCGGGGTCGGCACCAGCAACCTGCTCGGGCTGATGGGCGAGGCCGGGGCCGACGTGGTCGGCGTCGACTGGCGCACGCCGCTCGCGTCGGCGATCCCGCTCGTGGGGGACCGCAGCGTCCAGGGCAACCTCGACCCGACCCTGGTCTTCGCCCCGCCCGAGCTGATGCTCGCGCGGGCCGCCGAGGTCATCGAGGCCGGTCGGGCTGCCCGCGGGCACATCTTCAACCTCGGCCACGGGGTCATCCCGTCGACCGACCCCGACCAGCTCAAGCGGCTGACGGAGTACGTGCAGTCCTACCCGCTCTGATCCGGCGCCGCAGCGGCCACGTCACGGCGCCCAGCAGGGCCAGCACCACGGCGAAGGGCAGGACGGCGCCCGCAGCGGTGGCGAGCCCGACCGCGGCCCCGGTGAAGGCGGACCACCCGGCGTCGAGACCAGCGAGGAACCCGGTCTCCTCCGGCTCGGGCTTCTTCTTGGCCGGCTCGTCCTTGGTGCGTTCGAGGGACACGGTGATCGTGGCCATGGACGTCTGGTCGGCGAGGTAGGCGGCGGTCCGCTCCAGCGAGCCGAGCGCCGCCTGACGGCGGGAGAGCTGGCCCTCGATGTTGACGATGTCGCGGATGCTCTGGGCCCGGTCGAGCAGCAGCTCGATGCGACGGATGCTCGCGCGCTGCACCCGCAGCCGGACCTGGGTGTCGATCACCTTGGTCGTGACGTCGTCGACCGCGGAGCTCGACGTGATCAGGGTGGCGGTCTCCTCGAGCGCCGTCATGGCGTCGGCGAAGCGGGTCGAGGGGATCCGCAGGACCAGCCGCGAGCGCTTCACCTCGCCCTCGTCGTCGGTCGCGGTCTCCTCCTGGGAGATCTCGCCGCGCAGCTCGTCGACGACCTTCTGCACCTCGAAGCGAGCCTCCCCGACGTCCTCCGAGCGCAGCTGCACGTTGCCCGTGGAGATCAGGGAGCGCGCGGTGGAGTCGGCCGCGACGGTGTCCGCCGATGCTCCGGCGCCTCCGGCCGCGTCGGTCAAGGACAGGGAGGATCCGTCGCTGCGCAGGGCGGCGCCGTCCTCGGCCGGCATCGCGGGTGCCTCGATCGCCGGTTCCGGAGCCGAGCCCGCGACGTCCGAGGACGAGGTCGAGTCGGAGCCCGCGGAGCAGCCGGCGACGCCGACGGTGAGGACGGCGAGCGCGGCGGCGGAGGCGAGGAGGCGGCGGGTCATGCCGGTACGACGAGCCCGGCGGCAGGCGGGTTCCGCTCAGGAGGCCGGTAGCGCCAGGCGCCGGACGTCATACGGCTGGTGGAGGCGACTCCTCGCTTCGTATGACGTCCTGGCCCACCGCCCCCGGTGAGACCTCCTCTGAGACCATGAGGTCGTGGTCACGCGGGTCGTCGTCGTCGGGGGAGGGATCGCCGGGCTGACCGCTGCGCGCGACCTGGTGGCCGCCGGTCACGAGGTGCTGTTGCTCGAGGGCGCCGACCACGTCGGCGGCAAGCTGCTGCGCCACGAGGTCGGCGGCGTCACGGTCGACGTCGGCGCCGAGGCGATGCTCAACCGGCGCCCCGAGGGCGTCGCGCTCGCCCGGGGCGTGGGGCTCGAGCCGGAGCACCCGACGGTTGCCTCCTCGCGCATCTGGACCCGGGGCGCCCTGCGGCCCCTGCCGCGCTCGCTCATGGGCGTCCCGCTCGACCTGGAGCAGCTCGCCTCCTCCGGAGTGCTGTCCGATGCGGGGCTCGAGCAGGCCCGACGCGAGCCTGCGCTCCCGCCCGAGGTCATCGAGGGAGACGTCTCGGTGGGGGAGCTGGTCGCTCGCCGCTTCGGCGACGAGGTCGTCGACCGGCTCGTCGAGCCGCTGCTGGGTGGCGTCTACGCCGGTCACGCCCGCGAGCTCTCCGCGCGCGCCTCGGTGCCCCAGCTGGTGGGCTTCGCCGAGCGCGGCTCGTTGCTGGAGCAGGGCGCGGCGATCCCGATGACCTACGACACCCCTGTCTTCGCGGGCATCCCCGGCGGGATGGGCCTGCTGCCGGATGCACTGGCCGTCGGTCTCGACGTGCGGCTCGGCGTGACCGTGCGGGGTCTCTCGCGGACCGAGGACGGGTTCGCCGTGCTCACCGGACCCACGACAGCCCCCGAGATCATCGCGGCCGACGCCGTCGTGCTGGCCACGCCGGCAGCGCCCACGGCTCGGCTGCTCGCGGACCTGGCGCCCGCGGCGTCGGCGGAGCTGGCCGGCATCGAGTCGGCGTCGATGGCGGTGGTGTCCTTCGCCTTCTCCGCCGCCGACGTCGCGGCGGTCGACACCGGGTCGTCCGGCTTCCTGGTCCCGCCCGTCGACGGCCGTCGGATCAAGGCCTCGACGTTCTCCTTCGCCAAGTGGGGCTGGGTGCGTGAGGCAGGCGCCGCCGAGGGCCTGGTGCACCTGCGCACCTCGCTCGGTCGCCACCGCGAGGAGGTCGCGCTCCAGGCCAGCGACGAGGAGCTGGTGGCGCTCTCGCTCGTCGACCTCGAGGCCGCGACCGGCCTGCGTGACGTCCCGGTCGACACCCATGTCCAGCGCTGGGGCGGCGGCCTCCCGCAATATGCCGTCGGCCACCTCGACCGAGTCGCGCGGATCCGGGCCGACGTCGCCCGGGTCCCGGGCCTCGCGGTCTGCGGCGCTGCCTACGACGGCGTCGGCATCCCGGCCGTCATCGCCTCCGCGCACCGGGCCGCCGCCGAGCTGTTCGCGGCCGACGGCACAATGGAGCCATGAGCGAGCAGAAGACCAACGCCGCGCGACTCCGCGAGATCAACGACTCGATCCGCTACACGATGTGGTCGGTCTTCCGACTGGCCGACGTCCTCGGTGACGGCCCGGGATCGGCCGACCGTGAGGCCGAGGGTGCCGAGGTCCAGGACCTGTTCGCCGAGCTCGACGAGGGTGGTGTCGTCGTCCGCGGCGTCTACGACGTCGCCGGCCTCCGCGCCGACGCCGACCTCATGGTCTGGTGGCACGCCGAGGACTCCGAGGCGCTCCAGCAGGCCTACCACCGCTTCCGCCGCACGTCGTTCGGTCGCCGCCTCGACCCGGTCTGGTCGCAGCTGGCGCTGCACCGCCCGGCCGAGTTCAACAAGTCCCACGTGCCGGCCTTCCTCGATGACGAGGAGCCCAAGCGGCACGTCTGCGTGTACCCCTTCGTCCGCTCCTACGAGTGGTACCTCCTGCCTGACGAGGAGCGCCGCGAGATGCTCAAGGAGCACGGCATGCAGGCGCGCCCCTACCCCGACGTGCGGGCCAACACGGTCGCGAGCTTCGCGCTCGGGGACTACGAGTGGATGCTGGCCTTCGAGGCCGACGAGCTGCACCGCATCGTGGACCTGATGCGCGACCTGCGCGCCTCCGGTGCGCGTCGCCACGTCCGTGAGGAGATTCCGTTCTACACCGGCGCGCTCACGCCGGTCGGCGAGCTGGTCCAGCGTCTTCCGTGACCGACGGGTGGCGTGGGAACGGGATCGGCGACCGGCGCGTCGTACGGGCATGAAGACCGCCGTCGCCGCCCTGTTCCTCGCCGTTCCGCTGCTCGTCTCGTGCGGCGGTGACGACCAGGGCGGCGACGTCGTCCAGGACCCGGCCGGTGCCGGTGGCTCCAGCAGCGCCGGCCTCGAGCGGCCCACCGCGGTGCCGGCGGCGCCCGGCGAGGTGCGCAGCGCGAGCCTGCCGACGGTCATGGACACCGGGACCGGCCCGGTCGAGCTCTGCCTGGGCGCGATCGCCGAGTCCTACCCGCCTCAGTGCGGGGGCCCGGCGATCCCCAACTGGGACTGGGCCGACCAGCAGGGCATGTTCGAGCAGCAGGGCAAGATCCGCTGGGGCACCTTCGCGGTGACCGGCACCTGGGACGGCACGGCCTTCAGCGTGACCGACGCGATCCCGGCGGCGCTCTACGACCCGATGATGCCGGAGCCCACGGAGCCGCCCTCACCCGCGACCGCCTACACCGACGCCGAGCTCCAGGAGATCGCGACCGAGGTGGGTGACCTGCCCGGCGCCCAGGGCGCCTACGGCGGCGACGGGCACGTGATGGTCGACGTCACCTACGACGACGGCTCGATCCAGGCCTGGGCCGACGAGGAGTACGGCGAGTCCGTCGTCCTGGTCAACCCGGCCCTGGTCGACGTCGAGTAGGCCCCCATCAGGCCTCAGTCCTCGGCGGGCGCGAGCGTCAGGCTGATCGAGTTGATGCAGTAGCGGTCGCCGGTCGGCGTGCCGTGGCCGTCCGGGAAGACGTGACCCAGGTGGGAGCCGCACTTCGCGCAGCGCACCTCGACGCGCTTCATGCCGTGGCTCATGTCCTCGATGTACTCGATCGTGTCGGTCATCGGCTGGTAGAAGCTCGGCCAACCGCACCCGGAGTGGAACTTGGTGTCGGACTCGAAGAGCTCGGCCTGACACGCCTTGCACGAGTAGACGCCCTTGGTCTCGGTATCGGTGTACTCGCCCACGAAGGCGCGCTCCGTGCCTGCCTTGCGCAGCACGGCGTACTCCTCGGGCGTGAGCTCGGCACGCCACTGCTCGTCGGTCTTCTCCACGTTGTAAGCCATGGGTCCCACGGTAGTGGCCGTCTGGAAATCACCCCTTGGGTCTGTTGACGAACCGCAGTGCACACATGTTCACTGACGTGGTCGGACCGGCCGACCGTGGCTCGAAGGAGGCTCGATGGCGAGCACCATCCCGTGGGAACGTGTGCGCAGGGCGGGCAACAAGCTCACGACCCCGCTGCACCCCGACGACTACCTGTCGCTGGTCAACCCGTTGTGGAGCACCCGCGAGCTTCGTGGCCGCGTCGAGAAGGTCGTCCCCGAGACCGAGGACGCCGCGACCCTGGTGATCCGCCCGGGCTGGGGCTGGCGCTACGACCACCGCCCCGGTCAGTACGTCGGCATCGGCGTGCAGGTCGACGGCAAGTTCCAGTGGCGCTCCTACTCGGTCTCCTCGCCTCCCAAGCGCAGCGGTCGCACGATCGCGATCACGGTGCGGGCGATGCCCGAGGGACTCCTGTCGGCCCACCTCGTCAAGGGCCTCGAGCCCGGCACGATCGTCCGTCTCGCGCTGCCCGAGGGTGACTTCGTGCTGCCCGACCCGCCCCCGGCGAAGGTGCTCTTCCTGGTCGGCGGCAGCGGCATCACGCCGGTCATGTCGATGCTGCGCACGCTCGACCGGCGAGGCACGATGCCCGACGTCGTCATGCACTACTCCTCGACCACGCCCGAGCGGATGATCTTCCGCGAGGAGCTCGAGGCGCTGGCGCAGAAGCACCCGTCGCTGACCTTCCACCAGCTGCACACCGACATCGACGGGATGCTCGACCTCCAGCAGCTCGACCGCGTCTGCGGCGACTGGCGCGAGCGTGAGGTCTGGGCCTGCGGGCCGGGCCCGATGCTCGACGCGATCGACACCCACTGGAGCGAGGCCGGCCTCGACGAGCGGCTGCACCTGGAGCGCTTCAACCTCCAGCTCGGCGGGGAGGGTGGAGAGGGCGGCACGATCACCTTCCGCAACTCCTCCAAGAGCGTCGAGGTCGACGGCGCCACCACCGTGCTCGAGGCAGGGGAGCAGGCCGGCGTCGGGATGCCCTACGGCTGCCGCATGGGCATCTGCCACACCTGCACCGTCACCCTCGTCAGCGGCGCGGTCCGCGACCTGCGCAACGGCGAGGACTACAACCAGCCCAACGAGCAGATCCAGACGTGCATCACCGCCGCCGTCGGTGACTGCACGCTCGACATCTAGATCCACACTCCGTTCCAACGTTCAGGGAGACACGCATGGCCATCGCAGACGTCAAGGAGTACACCCACCTCAGCACCGAGGAGGTGGAGCAGCTCGGTCGCGAGCTCGACGCGATCCGCACCGAGATCGAGGAGTCACGCGGCGCGAACGACGCGGCGTACATCAACAAGATGATCCGCATCCAGCGCGGCCTCGCCTTCGCCGGACGCGTCACGCTCTTCGCCTCGAACAAGAAGCCGGCCTGGGCCGCGGGTGCCGCCATGCTCGGCGCGGCCAAGATCCTCGAGAACATGGAGATCGGCCACAACGTCATGCACGGCCAGTGGGACTGGATGAACGACCCGGAGATCCACTCCTCCAACTGGGAGTGGGACACCGCCCAGCCCGCCGAGCAGTGGAAGCACTCGCACAACTACGTGCACCACCAGTTCACCAACGTGCTCGGCCACGACAACGACATCGGCTACGGCGTCCTGCGCATGGCCCGCGAGCAGAAGTGGCACCCGGTCAACCTCGGTCAACCGGTCTACAACGCGCTGCTCGCCGGCCTCTTCCAGTGGGGTGTCTCCCTGCACGACCTCGACCTCGAGGCGATCCGGAAGGGCAAGAAGGACCCGAAGGAGATGAAGCGGCAGCTCAAGCAGATCGTCAAGAAGGGCCGCAACCAGATCCTCAAGGACTACGTCGTCTACCCGGCGCTGTCGGGCAAGAACTGGAAGACCACGCTGACGGCCAACGCGACGGCCAACGTCACGCGCAACCTGTGGTCCTACATGATCATCTTCTGCGGGCACTTCCCCGACGGTGCGCTGCACTTCACCGAGGAGGAGATCGAGGACGAGACCCGCGCGGAGTGGTACCTGCGCCAGATGCTCGGCTCGGCCAACTTCGAGGGCTCGCGGCTGACCCACGTGATGGCCGGCAGCCTCGGCTACCAGATCGAGCACCACCTCTTCCCCGACCTCCCCAGCAACCGCTACCCGGAGATCGCGGTCAAGGTGCGCGCGCTGTGCGAGAAGTACGACATCCCGTACACGACCGGCCCGCTCTACCGTCAGTACGGCCAGACGCTGCGCACGATCATGAAGCTGTCGCTGCCCAACGGCATGACGTCCGACGACTCGCCCGAGCCGCCGTCGCCTCCGGTCGAGCGCGGCCGCAAGTCCGACGCCGAGCGTCCGACGCGTCGCCAGGAGACGGGTGCCTACATGCGCAAGGCGGCTTCGTGAGCGTGACGGTCCTGCCGTTCGCCTGGGGTGCCGACGGGGCGCTGGTGAAGGCACGCGTCACGCAGTGCGCGCTGTCGCGCATCTGCGGCGTGTGCTCGCGTCCCCTCGGCCGCCCGGTCGCGTTCGTCGGCACCCCCCAGGAGGTGGGGCGCAACGCCTTCCACGCACCGCCCCTGCACGCGGGCTGCGTGGCGGACCTGAAGGCCCTGCCCTACGCCGACCCGACGTGGGAGGTCGTCACGACCGCTGGCTTCGAGTACGTCCGGCCCAACCGCGAGGACGTCGACCCGCGCCCGACGTTCGAGCCCAACTCGCTGCTCTGACGAGGAGGGCTCTCAGTCGAGGACGTGGCGGCTGTGCGGCCACAGGGTGAGCAGGTCGACGTCCGGGAAGCGCTCGGCGACGGCGCGGTAGGTGCCGGCGTAGTGCCGGGCGACCTGCTGCGCGACGTCCTCGGGGAGCCGTGAGGTCGGCCGGGTGGAGGAGTTGCGACGGGTGCCCAGATCGGGCTCGACCGGCTCCATGCCGAGCAGGTCGGTGATCGCGCGCACGGAGTCGTCGCTGAAGAGCGACTCGTAGAAGCCGTAGTGCAGGTCCTCGGGTGCGAAGACCGCGTCGAGGGCGGCGATCGTGTCGCCGTAGTGGCTGCGCAGCTCGTAGACCGGTTCCGCGTGCTGCTCGGCGAGCACCTGCTCGGTCGGGATGCTGAACCGGTCCGGCGCGCGATCGGCCTGCATCCGGATCTGGGACCAGGTGCGCTCGACGGGGTCACGCATCAGGAACACCGACACCGTCCTGACACCGCGTGCCTCGAAGCCGTCGCGGACGTGACGGAAGCGGTCGGCCGGGAGCATCGCGTAGTCCGGCGTCAGGTCGGCCGCGGCGCGGAACCGCGGAGCCCGTCGCAGCAGACCGGTGAAGTAGTCGTAGTAGAGCTCGGGGTCGGCGTACATGCTGGCCCGGTGGAGGACCTCGGCGTCGGCCTTCTCGCCACGCTGAGCAGCGGCCACGGCCTGCTCGGCCTGGCGCAGGATGCGCTGGCGCATCCAGTCCTCCGAGGGCAGGTCGAGGCTGTCGAAGACGTGGTACTCCTTGCGGTAGCCGTGGGAGAACTCCCGCGACTTCTTCAGGTGGTTGTAGAGCCACGTCGTGCCGCCCTTCTGGCAGCCCGCGCCGATGAGGAACGTCTTGCGGGGCTGCGGCACGCGCGTCACTCTAACGATCGCGGCGTCGACGGGTGGGGGTGCCGGGCGGTTAGGTTGAGCCATGCCCAAGACCCCCGCCGCCGAGGTGCAGGCCGGAGACCGTGCGGTGCGCGTGTCGAGCCCGGACCGGGTGATCTACGAGGCGACAGAGCGGACGCCCGAGGTCACCAAGCTGATGGTCGCTCAGTACTTCGCGAGCGTGGACGACGGGCTGATGCGGGCGCTGCGTGATCGGCCGACGGCGATGGAGCGCTGGCCCGACGGGGTGCGCGGCGGGTTCACGTTGGCGACGGGGCGGCCGGGGGAGAAGGCGGAGGCGTTCTACCAGAAGCGGGTGCCGCGGGGTGCTCCCGACTATCTCGAGACGGTGGGCGTGACCTTCCCGTCCGGGCGCACGGCCGACGAGATGTGTCCGACCGAGATCGCGGTGCCGGTGTGGGCCTCCCACATGGGCACGCTGACCTTCCACCCGTGGCCGGTGCGGCGCGCGGACGTCGACCGGCCCGACGAGCTGCGCATCGACCTGGACCCGCAGCCGGGCACCGGCTTCACCGACGCGGTGCGGGTCGCGGGGGTCGCCCAGGAGCTGCTGGAGGAGCTCGGGCTGCGTGGCTTCGTGAAGACCTCCGGCAGCCGGGGCGTGCACGTCTACGTCCGGATCCGGCCGGAGTGGGAGTTCGCCGACGTGCGGCACGCCGCGATCGGCTTCGGGCGCGAGCTCGAGCGGCGCGACGACCAGGTGACGACGGCGTGGTGGAAGGAGGAGCGCGGGGAGCGGATCTTCGTCGACTTCAACCAGAATTGTCGCGACCGCACCATCGCGTCGGCGTACTCCCTGCGGCCGCTGCCGGGCGCGCCGGTCTCGACCCCGCTGACCTGGGACGAGCTCGCGACCACCACGGACCCTCGCGTGCACCACCTCTTCAGCGTGCCGGAGCGGCTCGCCGACGGTGACCCGTGGGCCGGGATCGACGACGAGGCCTACTCGATCGAGCCGCTGCTGCGGCTCTACGACGAGCAGCCGGGCGGCGAGCTCAACTTCCCGCCCGACCACCCCAAGATGCCCGGCGAGCCGCCGCGCGTGCAGCCGAGCAAGAAGGTCGACGCGCACTGGGACGCCGACGGCAACCGCGTCGACGAGGGCTGAGCGGGGCAAGAGCGGTGGGAGACGGAAGAACCCCGCCAGCTGCATCCTGAGATCGCACCTGGCGGGGTCCACTCTGGGTCCTCGAGCATTCCCCCCGGACTGCTCGCGACAAGTCCCCCCGGACTCCTCGTGTGGACCATGCTCCCGTGGATCCGACCGTTCGCGTTCCCCCCGGACTCGCGACTGCTCGGACTCCCGTGTCATCAGAGTCAGACTTTGGTGACCCGAACAACCTATGACGACGGGTCACAGCAACGATCAACAGGACATCCACAAATGAGTAACAGCGTCGTCGATCCGTGACGGGTGTGACGCAGGAGACGGGTGATCTGCGGCCGTGGGGGCCTCGGACGATAGGGTTCCTCCGTGTGACGAGCATCGACTACGCCGCGGGACGTCTGGTCCTGGTGACGGGCTCCGGCCGCAGCGGCACCAGCACGGTCGCCGGTGCCCTCGATCGGCTCGGGTTGCACATCCCGCCGCCGTTGATCGAGGCCGACGAGACCAACCCCCGCGGCTTCTACGAGTCGAAGTGGGTCATCGACTTCCACAAGGAGCTGCTCAACCGGGTGCCGGTGCGCACGATCGACACCCGCCCCGAGGCAGCTGCCTTGGCGGCCGGCGTCGCCGCCGACCCCGACGTACGGCGCACCCTCGTCGACTGGCTGCGCGAGCAGGCTGGTCACCCGCAGCTGCTGCTCAAGGACCCCCGGGCGTTCTGGGTGCACGGCGTCTGGCGCGAGGCCGCGGCCGAGGCCGGGCGCGAGCTGACCTTCCTCACGATGCTGCGTCACCCCGTGGAGGTGGCCAAGTCGCGTGACACCGCCTACCTCGGTGACCAGAGCGACGAGTTCCGCCGCCAGCGCGCGACCGCCAACATCGCCGCGTGGTGCAACGCGGCCTTCGAGACCGAGATCGCCACCCGCCACGGACGCCGTGCGATGGTCCGCTACGCCGACCTGCTTGCCGACTGGCGCACCGCGCTGCGCCGCGCGGGGGAGCAGCTCGGGCTGGACTACAACGCCGACCTGGCCTCGGGGGAGCACCACGCGGTCGACGACTTCATCGACGCCAAGCTCTACCGCTCGCACATCAGCTGGGACGAGATCGACGTCTCCGACGACCTGCGCGCGATGGCCGACCGCACGTGGGAGCTGATGAACCACCTCGTCGACTCGCCGCAGGACGGTGCCGTGGGTGAGGAGTTCGCGGCAATGCGGATCGACTACGCCCGTGCGCACGACTACGCCGTCGCGATCGCCACCGACCACACGAAGGCCCGGGAGGCGCACGTGCGCCGCACGGTCAAGGCCAACGTGGCCCGCGAGCACGCGCGGGAGCTGAAGGCGCTGCAGGCGCGGATCGTCGAGCTCGAGGCCGCGGCGTCCGCGGCTCCGGCGGAGACCGGGCGGAAGCTGTTCGGTCGCAAGGGCTGAGCGCGCGATGGGCGACGAGGAGTTCCTCGACGAGGTG
>NZ_JANNML010000051.1:0-1684 GCF_031397825.1 Nocardioides sp. | reverse complement strand
CCCTCCGCGCGCAGGACCACCACGTGCGTGGCCATGTCCGCGCTCGCCTCGTCCAGGGCGGCGGCGACGTCGAACCAGCCCTGCACGGTGAGCGCGTTGACCGGGGGATGGCTCATCGTGACGACACGGATGCCGTCGTCGCGGAGCTCGGAGGTGATGGCCATCGTGCCTCTTCCGTGGGTCGTCGCTAACAAACCTAACGCTTGCTTGGTAGCCTAACAGCATGGCGCTCTCGATGGACCTCTCCGCACGGGTCGTGCTCGTGACCGGTGGCACGCAGGGGATCGGGCTCGGCATCACCCGCGCCTTCCTCGACGCCGGCGCGACCGTCGTGACCTGCAGCCGCTCCGACGTGGCCCCGGTGCCGGGCTCGACGCACCGCGTCTGCGACGTGCGCGACCCGGATGCCGTGCACGCCCTGGTGGTCGGTGTGGTCGCCGACCACGGACGGCTCGACGTGCTGGTCAACAACGCCGGCGGGGCGCCGTACGCCCTGGCGGCCGACGCCTCCTCCCGCTTCCACGACAAGGTCGTGGGGCTCAACCTGCTCGGCCCGCTCGCGTGCGCGCAGGCCGCCAACGCGGTGATGCAGCAGCAGGAGACCGGGGGGTCGATCGTCAACATCTCCTCGATCTCGGCGACCCGGCCCTCGCCGGGGACGGCGGCGTACGGCGCCGCCAAGGCCGGTGTCGACTCGCTGACGACCTCGCTGGCGATCGAGTGGGCACCCCGGGTGCGGATGAACTCGATCGACGTGGGGCTGTGCCGCACGGAGAACACCGACGACCACTACGGCGGGGACGCCGGGGTGGCCGCGATCGAGGCCACGATCCCGCTGGGCCGCATGGCGCGGCCCGAGGAGGTCGGCCACGTGGCGGTCTTCCTCGCGAGCGACCTGGCCTCCTACGTCTCCGGCGCCCGTGTCGCCTGCCACGGTGGTGGCGAGCCGCCCGCCTTCCTGTCCGCAGCAACCGCTGCGACGACGTCTACAGCTTCCAAGGAGTCCTGAGTGAGCACACTTCTCGAAGGTCGGGTCGCGATCGTCACCGGCGCCGGACGGGGGATCGGCCGCGCGCACGCGCTCGAGCTGGCCCGGCACGGGGCGGCGGTGGTCGTCAACGACTACGGCGTCTCGCTCGCCGGTGAGGGCACCGGGGACTCGCCGGCCGACGAGGTGGTCGCCGAGATCGAGGCGATGGGCGGGCAGGCCGTGGCCAACGGCGCCGACGTTGCCGACTTCGAGCAGGCAGCGGCGATGGTGCACCAGGCGATCTCGACCTTCGGTGGCCTCGACGTGCTGGTCAACAACGCCGGCTTCGTGCGCGACCGGATGCTCGTCAACACCTCCGAGGAGGAGTGGGACGCGGTGATCCGGGTGCACCTCAAGGGGCACTTCGCGCCGCTGCGCCACGCGGGTGCCTACTGGCGGGCCGAGGCCAAGGAGGGGCGTCAGCGTGCCGCGCGCGTCATCAACACCTCGTCCGGCGCGGGACTCCAGGGCTCGGTCGGTCAGGCGACCTACTCCGCAGCCAAGGCCGGCATCGCCGGTCTCACGCTGGTCGCGGCGCAGGAGATGGGCCGCTACGGCGTGACGGTCAACGCCATCGCGCCGGTCGCCCGCACCCGGATGACCGAGGGTGCCTTCGACACCTCCGCCATGGCCCTGCCCGAGGACAACTCGCCC
>NZ_JANNML010000022.1:0-2321 GCF_031397825.1 Nocardioides sp. | reverse complement strand
GTGCGTCAGGGGGATGCACGCGCCTCCAAGTAGGCGACGACAGCCCGCACCCGGCGGTTGGTCGTGCCGTCGTCGTAGATGTCGAGCTTGGTGAAGACCGAGCGCAGATGCGCCTCCACCGTCCGGTCGGACAACCGGAGTGACCTCCCCACGGCAGCGTTGCTGTGGCCTTCCGCAACGACCGCGAGCACCTGGCGCTCTCTGTCGCTCAGGGATCCCAGGGCATCTCGCGCCTTGCGCCCGAGCACGAGCGCCTGGACGACCTCGGGGTCGAGTGCGACGCCACCGCCGGCGACCCGGGTGAGTGCGTCGTCGAACTCGTCGAGGTGCAGGACCCTGTCCTTGAGCAGGTAGCCGAAGCCCGGTGTCCCGATCAGGCCCAGGCACTGGCGGAGCTCGATGTGCTGCGACAAGAGCAGCACGCCAACATCTGGCTCCTCGTCGCGGATCCGTCGTGCCGCCTGTGCCCCGTCAGAGTCGTGGTTGGGCGGCATGCGGATGTCGACCACCGCCAGATCGGGATGGTGCTCGGCGACCGCATCCAGCAGGCTGTCGGCGTCGCCGACAGCTGCGACGACCTGGTGGCTGCGCTCGTCGAGGAGCCGGACGAGCCCCTCGCGGAACAGCATCGAATCCTCTGCGACGACGACGCGCACTCACACCACCGCCGAGATCGTCGTGCCGCCGCCGACGGGGCTGTCGACCTGCAGGCTTCCACCCACCGAGGCGACCCGGTCCCGCAGCGCGGTGAGGCCGCCGTCCGGGATCCCACCCACGCCGTCGTCCGAGACCCGGACCGTCAGGCGATCTCCCTGCGCACCCAGCTGCACGCCGATCCGGCGGGCGCAGGCGTGCTTCAGCGCGTTGGTGACGGCCTCCGAGGCAACGAGGTACGCCGTCAGCGTCCGCGCCTCGTCCGCCTCCGGGAGAACCGCGACGTGCAGGTCCACCGGCACCGGGCTCGTCTCCAGCAGGCCCTCGAGGGCCGGACCCAGACCGTCGTCGAGCCGACTGGGACGGACCCCGTGGGCCAGGCGACGAAGCTCGCTCACGGTGACCTCCAGCTCACCGATCGCGGTATCGACCTCAGCAGCCGCCCGTGAGTCCAACCGCTGCTGAAGCGATCGCAAACGCATCCCGGTGGCGATGATGCGCTGTTGTGCGCCGTCGTGGAGGTCGCGCTCGAGACGCTTGCGTTCCGTCGCCGCCGCGTCGACCAGTCGCACCCGGCTGGCCTCGACCTCGGCAAGCGCCTCCCGCAGCACGAGGCGCAGCCGACTCACCTCGATCGGGACCCACGCCACCCGGACGAGATCCGCGAGCCGTCGACGCGCTCGAGCAGACTCCCACCCGAGGGTGACCATGCCGATGGTGTCTCCGCCGGCCTCGAGGGCGAACCCCACCGGCTCCTCGACAGGCACGCCGCGCAGGTCGCTCCAACCGTCCGGGCGGGCCAGGGCGATCCGAAGTCCCGGGTCGCCCTGAGCCTCCTGCAGCACGACCTCGACCTCCTCGGGCAAACGCCGGCCGGCGCGAACGTCTGCCGCGAACTGCTCCACCGCAGCGAGCGCGACACACCTGTCGCGGTCGAGCATCTTGCCGAGAGCGCCCGCCAGGATGCGGTGCAGCGGTAGCAGTGCCAGAGCGGTCACGAACGCCGCCGCAGCAGGCCCGAGGCCTGCGCCGGCCCCGACGGCGCGGCTCACGATCGTGACCACTGCGGCGAAGATCGCAGCGGAGGCGACCAGCGTGACCAGCCAGGACATGCTCACACTGAGCAGTCGGTCGACGTCGAAGAGGTCATGGCGGACCATGGCGATCCCGACTGACGCGGGGACGAGGAGCACGAGGGCGAGCAGGAACGGCGTGTAGGCCATCTCGAGCGAAGCACCGTGGGCCTCTGCCCCCCAGCCCCCGACAAGGAGCAGCACCACCACGCTGCCCGCAGCGAGCAGCCAGCGGATCTGGAGGCGTCGCCGGCCGTCACCGCCGTGGTACTGCGTGACCACCGAAGCGACGGCGGCGACCAGGCAGACCCCGATGACCAGGACGGCGACACTGCCCAGCGTCGCCCGCCAGGGAGCGCCCTGCCCGACGACGGCACCGTCGACCTGCCGGGCGTCCCACGTGGCGGCCATCATCAGGGCGGTTCCTGCGGCGTACGCCCACGGAACCGCGGCCCACAAGCGCCCGGGCCGACGACCATCTGGGAACACCAGGAGCAGAGCAAGGAGTCCGGCGAGATTCACGGGCCAGGCTCCGACCCAGACGTGACGGGCCAGTGGGGCCAGCGGAAGCGGCGTTGATGTGTAGGCCGAGGC
>NZ_JANNML010000246.1:0-7521 GCF_031397825.1 Nocardioides sp. | reverse complement strand
CGCTCCGGCGCGCCGACCCACGTCGGGGCGATCGTGGCCGCCAAGGACCGCAACAACGCGCTGAAGAACCCCTACGCCCACCTGCACAACGAGGGCACCACCGTGGAGTCGGTGCTGGCCTCGACGATGCTGTGGGACCCGATCCGCTACGACGAGACGTGCCCGTCCTCCGACGGCGCCTGCGCGCTGGTCATCGTGGACGAGGACACCGCGGCCGCGTCGCCCAACCCGGCGTGGATCCACGGCACGGTGATGCGCTCGGAGTCCACCTCGGCCGCCGAGCGCGACCAGGTCAACCCGCAGGCGTCGCGCGACGCGGCGGCCCACCTGTGGAAGCAGGCCGGCATCACCAGCCCGATCGACGAGATCGACATGGCCGAGATCTACGTGCCGTTCTCGTGGTTCGAGCCGATGTGGCTGGAGTCCCTGGGCTTCGCCGACGAGGGCGGCGGCTGGAAGCTGTCCGAGTCCGGCGAGACCGCCATGACTGGCCGGATCCCGGTCAACTGCTCCGGCGGCGTGCTGTCGTCCAACCCGATCGGTGCCTCCGGCATGCTCCGCTTCGGCGAGGCGGCCCTCCAGGTGCGCGGCGCGGCCGGCGAGCACCAGATCGACGGCGCTCGTAAGGCACTCGGCCACGCCTACGGCGGCGGCTCGCAGTTCTTCGCGATGTGGGTCGTCGGCGCGGACAAGCCCACCAGCTGAGGGCCCGTCCGGTGGCCTGTCTGAGGGCTCAGTAGCCCGGGAACACCTTCCGGAGGTCGTCGAGCGTCACGTTGCCGGTGACGTCGACGCCGGCCGGGGTGCGCTCGGCGCCGAGGCGTCCGGAGAGCAACCGCACGGCGGCCTCGGTCGGGCCGGCGAACGTCGCGGTCGGCGCGCTGGGCTCGGCGATGGTGACGCCGTCGCCGACCACGATGGCCCGGTCGCCGACCTGCACCTGGGCCGGGCCGCCGAGCTGGTCGGGCTTGGCGCTGAAGCCGAGCAGGAACGCCAGGGGCCCGGCGTACAGGTCGAGCAGGAGGTCGGCCGCCTCAGGGTCCAGGGCAGCGGTGTCGTCGAGACCGACGCCGACGTCCCAGGCGTGGGCGGCGACCTCGTTGAGGCGCATCCCGGCGGCCACGACGAGCGGCACCGGCTCGGGCAGGAAGCCCAGGTCGACCGTCATCGCCGAGCGCTCGTCGGCACCGATGCCCTCGAGCAGCTCGACGAGCGCCTTGTCCTGCTCGACGAACGCGTCGGCCTGCTCGCGCGGCGAAGCGGCGTTCCAGCGGTCCCAGATCGCCTGGTTGTCGGGCTTCTCGGCGTCGGGGTCGACGGAGGCGATGATCGTCGCGCGGCTGATCTCGGCGCCGCTGCCGAGGTGCGACAACGTGTCGGCCAGCGTCCACTCGGAGGCACCGCTGGGTCCGGTGAGCTGGTCCTCGCTCAGCTGGCGCACGGTGGCCGCGAGCTGGTCGTGGTGGTGGCGCAGGGAGGTGACGATGCGGGCGACGTTGTCGGTCATGTCATCGAGCGTAGTTGCCCGGGCGGCCGGCCCCGATGCCTCATCGGCGAACGTCGAGGTCCGCGAGGTCGTCGTCGTCCAGCACCAGGTCGGCGGCGGCCAACGCGGAGTCGAGCTGCCCGAGGGTGCTCACGCCGGCCTCGACGAGGCGGTCGAGCATCACGAACGAGGTGGCCCGGTCGGTGCGGGGGCCGACGTGCATCGTGCCGAGAGCCAGGTGCATGCGGGCGATCCTCGGCAGGTCCGTAGGCTCGGTGCGTGATCGAGTTCCGTACCCCCACCCAGATCGAGCAGATGCGTCCCGCCGGGAGCTTCGTCGCCTCGGTGATCACAGCGCTCGGCGAGAAGGCAGACGTCGGTGTCAACCTGCTCGAGCTCGACGAGCTCGCCCACCAGATGATCCGCGAGCGCGGCGCCGAGTCGTGCTACATCGACTACCACCCCTCCTTCGGCGCGATGCCCTTCGGCAAGGTGCTGTGCACGTCGGTCAACGACGCGGTCCTGCACGGGCTCCCCCACGACTACGTCCTCGCCGACGGCGACCTGCTGTCCGTCGACTTCGCGTGCAGCGTCGACGGATGGGTCGCCGACTCGGCCTACTCCAAGGTCGTCGGCACGGCCCGCCAGGAGGACCTCGACCTGATCGAGACCACCGACCGGGCCCTCGCGGCCGGCATCGCTGCCGCCCAGCCCGGTGGGCGCCTGGGCGACATCTCCGCCGCCATCGGCGACGTGGCGCGCGCCGCCGGCCTCAAGGTCAACCTCCAGTTCGGCGGCCACGGCGTCGGCCGGACCATGCACGGCGACCCCCACATCTCCAACGACGGCCGCGCGGGTCGTGGCCTCAAGCTCAAGCCGGGCCTGGTCATCGCGATCGAGCCGTGGTTCCTCCACACCACCGACGAGATCCACATCGACCCCGACGGCTGGACGATCAAGAGCAACGACGGCTCGCGCGGCGCCCACATGGAGCACACCGTCGCGATCACCGCAGACGGGCCGCTGGTCCTCACCGCGCGCGACTGACCCGGCGGGCACGGCTCGGCCCCGAGGCATGCGGGTTTGTCACCAACCGCAGGTCCCGGGGCCGATTTCTTGCGGTTGGTGACCAATCCGCATGTCCCCGGCACCCCGGATAACGACGACGCCCCGGCCGCGATGGCCGGGGCGTCGTCGAACGAGATGGGTCGATCAGGCGTACGTGACCTGCAGCTCCTTGATGCCGTTGATCCAGCCGTGGCGCAGTCGCTTGGGCTCCTCGAGCTTGGTGATGTCGGGAGCGTGGTCGGCCAGCGCGTTGAAGATCAGCCGGACTTCCTGGCGGGCGAGGTTGGCGCCGATGCAGTAGTGCGCGCCGTGGCCGCCGAAGGCGACGTGGGGGTTGCTCTCGCGGGTGATGTCGAAGCGGTAAGGGTCCTCGAAGACGTCGTCGTCGAAGTTGGCGCTGGCGTAGAACAACCCGACGCGCTCACCCTTCTTGACGGTCACGTCGCCGACCTGGACGTCATGGTGGGCGGTGCGCTGGAAGGAGATGACCGGCGTGGCCCAGCGGATGACCTCGTCGACCATCGTCTCGGGGCGCTCCTTCTTCCACAGCTCCCACTGGTCGGGGTTGTCGAGGAAGGCGTTCATGCCGTGGGTGATGGCGTTGCGCGTGGTCTCGTTGCCGGCGACGGTGAGGATGATGACGAAGAAGCCGAACTCGTCGTCGGTGAGGCCGCGCCCCTCCTTGTCGGCGTGCACGAGCTTGGTGACGATGTCGTCGCGCGGGTTGGCCTTGCGGTCAGCGGCCATGCCCATGGCGTAGCCGAGGATCTCCGCCGCGGCGACGTCGGGCTCACCCGCGTAGTCAGGGTCCTCGTTGGCCAGCATCTGGTTGGACCAGTCGAAGAGCTTGCGACGGTCCTCCTGGGGCACGCCGAGCAGGTCGGCGATCGCCTGCAGGGGCAGCTCTGCGGCGACCTCCTCGACGAAGTTGCCGGTGCCGCGGGCGACGGCGTCCTTGACGATCTGCGCAGCGCGCTGCTCCATCAGCTCCTCCAGCGCGTTGATCGCGCGCGGGGTGAAGCCGCGCGACACGATCTGCCGCGTCGAGGTGTGCTCGGGCGGGTCCTGGTTGATGAGCATGACGCGCTGCATCTCGACCTGCTCGCGCAGCATGCCCTCCTGGAAGCGGATGATCGCGCCGTTCTCGGCAGTGCCGAAGTTCTTGCTGTCCTTTGAGATCGCCGAGACGTCCGCGTGCTTGGAGATGGCCCAGTAGCCGGTGCCTCCCTCCATGCCGTGGCGCGAGGTCTCGGGCTGCTCGACCCAGTGGACCGGCGCCTTCTGGCGCAGCGCCAGGAACTCGTCGTGCGGGATGGAGGCCCAGTTGACGTCCGGGTCGGTGAAGTCGAACCCCTCGGGGATGACGTCGGTCGTAGTCACAGCAGTTGCCCTCTCGATTCTGGAACACGTTCTACCCGACTGAGACTACATACTCTCGGTATATCCGGAAAGGCTTTCGTGGACGATTCGTCGCCCAATCTGCGACGGCGGTCACGCCTGCCTTGCCGAAGAACAAGAACGTGTTCTAGTTTGCTCCCATGGGTACCCCTGTGATCGTCGACGCCGTCCGCACTCCCCTGGGCAAGCGCAAGGGCTGGTTGGCCGGCATCCACCCCGCCACGCTGCTCGGCTTCGCCCAGCGCCAGGTCCTCGAGCGCGCCGGGGTCGATCCGATGCTGGTCGAGCAGGTCGTCGGCGGCTGCGTCACCCAGGCCGGCGAGCAGTCCAACGACATGATCCGACGTGCCTGGCTCCACGCGGGCCTGCCGCAGCACACCGGGGCGACCGCCGTGGACGCGCAGTGCGGCTCGGGCCAGCAGTCGGCCCACCTGGTCCACGACATGATCGCCGCCGGCACCATCGACGTCGGCATCGCCTGCGGCATCGAGTCGATGTCGCGCATCCCGCTGGGCGCCAACGTCCCGGCCGGGATGGGAGACCCGCGGCCCGAGGACTGGTCGATCGACATGCCCAACCAGTTCGAGGCGGCCGACCGCATCGCCCGCAACCGCGGTCTGACCCGCGCCGACCTCGAGGCCTTCGGTCTCACCTCGCAGCAGAAGGCCCGGATCGCCGTCGACGAGGGGCGCTTCAAGCGCGAGATCGCCCCGATCGAGGCTCCCGTGCTCGACGCCGAGGGCAACCCGACCGGCGAGACCCGGCTCGTCGACACCGACCAGGGGCTGCGCGAGACGACCCTCGAGGGGCTCGCCTCCTTGAGGTCGGTGCTGCCCGACGGGCTGCACACCGCCGGCACGTCCTCCCAGATCTCCGACGGCGCCTCGGCCGTCCTGATCATGGACGAGGAGAAGGCGCGCTCCCTCGGCCTGACCCCGCGCGCCCGGATCGTCAACCACTGCCTGGTCGGCTCCGACCCCTACTTCCACCTGGACGGCCCGATAGCGGCGACCCAACGGATCCTCGACCGCACCGGCATGGCCATCTCCGACTTCGACCTCTTCGAGGTCAACGAGGCCTTCGCCTCCGTCGTCCTGTCGTGGGCCGGCCAGCACCAGGTCGACCTCGACAAGGTCAACGTCAACGGCGGGGCCATCGCGATCGGTCACCCGGTCGGCTCCACCGGCACCCGGCTGATCACCACCGCCCTGCACGAGCTCGAGCGCCGCGACCAGTCCACGGCACTGATCTCGATGTGTGCCGGCGGCGCCATGGCCACCGGCACGGTCATCGAGCGGATCTGAGGCGAGCCGTCCGCGCCTCCCGCCACAGCTGGCCGAAGAAGCCGGCGTAGGTCACGTAGGCCGACCGGCCATCGACACGCACCACGAGCTCGTCGTGCCCGCGTGACGGCGACCACCAGTTCTCCGACCCGGTCCAGACCCGCTGGACGCGGCCGCGCGCCCCGTCGTACGACGCCGCCAGGAACTTCAGGTGGCTGTAGCGGTGCGGTCCGAACCACGCGCTCTCGACGCGTACGCCGCCCTCCCGCAGCACCGCGCTCACCCGCGGGCCGAAGGGCGAGCTGACGACGGCTGCGACGTCCGCCCCCGCACGACGCCGATCGACCAGGGCATGGGCGATCCTGACGCCCCGCGGGTCCTGCCAGTTGGACTGCGCCACCCGGATCACGGTGCCCGGTCCGGGCAGCGATCGGATCCGCTCGACGACCGGGTCACGCTGCGTCGGCGAGGTCCACGGCAGGAAGGTCGCCGCGACCCCGCCTCCGAGCTCGACATGACGGTAGGGACGCCGCACGGACCGGTCGCGGGCCTGCTGCTCGAACACCCGGCCCAGCGCCTGGTAGAGGCGGTGGTGCCCGATCAGCTCGACGGCGTCGTTGTACTGGTCGGTCTCGGCGACGTCGGTGGCGTTGGCCGTGGTCACGATGCTGATCCAGCGCTCGCTGCCCGCGCGGGAGAAGGTCCACGACTTCTGGTGCAGGTTGGCCTCCAACCCGTCGAAGGAGTCCCCGCTGCGGGCGGAGCCGCGCACGCAGCGCGCCCAGGACGCGTCCGGCAACCCGGCAGCGAGGGCGAGGAAGGCCGGCTCCGCACAGGAGATGCCGCCGACGAGGACCCGCACGCGGACTCCCCGGCGGGCGGCGTCCAGCAGGGCCGTGGTCATGACGGCGCTGCTGTAGGTCCAGACGACCCCGCGCACCACCGCGCCCGGCGGCGCCTGACGCAGGTGCGAGGTCAGCAGCGAGCGGACCCGTCGCTCGCCCGGCCGGTCGAGCACGGCACGCATCCGCACGGTCGAGCGCCTCTCCGACGCCGTCGGTGGCGCACCGGCTCGCAGCCCCACGACCGGCGAGGCGGAGGGCGCGCCGGCCGGGGCCGCCGCCGGTGCGGGGACGACAGCGCTGGCGATGAGGACGACCGCACAGGAGGCGGTTGCGAGCAGGAAGCGCCAACCGGGACGCGACGACATGGATCTCCTGGGACGACGAGGCACCGGCCGCTCGCGCGACCCTGTCGTTCCTCGACGTTAAGGAGCCGACCTGTCCGTCAGCCGTCCTGGGACCGACGCCCGGGCGACAGGGGGACGACAGCGAGCACCCGCTTCCGGGACGTCCCGCCTCAGTGGTCGTCCCAGACGTCGTCGAAGAACCGCACGTAGGCCCGGTGCGCCCCGGGCGTCGTCAACCCGAGGACCAGCTCGTCGTGACCGCGCGAGGGGCCCCACCAGTTCTCCGAGCCCGTCCACACCCGGGTCTGGCGACCGCGGGGCCCGTCGTACTCGGCCGTCATGAACTTGAGGTGGTGGTAGCGCCGGGGTGAGAAGTACGCCGTCTCGAGACGTGCGCCGGCGTCGACCAGGAGGCTGCGGATCACCCGGGCGAACGGGCGACTGGTGAGCACGCGGACGCGGGCGCCGGCCTCGAGCTTGCGGACCAGCGCGCGGGCGATGCTGACCCCGCGCGCGTCCTGCCAGTTGGACGTGGCGATCCGGATGACCGCGCCTTGGGGTGGGATCGCGCGGATCCGGGAGACGACGGGATCGCTCATGCGCGCCGAGTCCCACGGGGAGAAGGCCACCGTCATGTCCCCCGCCCGGTGCGTGCGGAACGGACGGGTCAGCGGTCGGTCGCGTCGCTGCTGGTCGAACACCTCGCGGAAGCGCTCGTGGAGCGCCCGGTTGCCGACGACCTGGTAGGCGTCGTTGTACTGGAAGGTGTCGGCCATCGGGGTCGCGTTGGCCGAGGTCACCAGGACGACCCAGCGACCGGTGCCGGTGCGGGTGAACGTCCACGACTTCTGGTGCAGGCCGGTCTCCTGTCCCGCGAAGGTCCCTCCGCCCCGGGCGCTGCGATAGCTGCAGCCGGCCGTCGAGCGCGACGCACGTGCCAGGTCGCGGCGCAGCAGGCGGAAGGCCGGCTCACGACACGAGATCCCGCCGACGAGCACCTGGACGCGGACTCCCCGCCGCGACGCCGTGACCAGCTCGCGGGCCAACGCGCGACTGGTGAGCTTCCACATCACCACGCGCACGGTCGAGCCCGCGTG
>NZ_JANNML010000224.1:0-9948 GCF_031397825.1 Nocardioides sp. | reverse complement strand
CGAGGCGGGCCGGATTTCGGGGAAACGCGGATTATCTCAGGTGGCGTGATCGCCCAGCAGCGGCACCAGGCCGCCCTGCCGGTCAAGGGCCATCAGCTCGTCGCAACCACCCACATGCGTGTTGCCGATAAAGATCTGCGGCACCGTGCGGCGACCGGTGATTTCCATCATCTTCAGCCGCTCCTGGGGGTGCATGTCGACCCTTATCTCGTCGATGGAGCTTGAGCGTCGGGGTGAGCTCCTCGGACTCCGCGGTCCACTCGACGGGGAGCAGCTCGAAGGCCTTCACCTGCTCCGGGCGCGAGAGCCGCTCGTTGGCAGCATCGACCGCGGCCTGGGCCATGGCCTGGATCTCGGGCTTCTGCGCGAGCTCGGCCAGGTCGGCGTAGGTGATGCCCATGCGCTCGGCGATGACCGGGGCCACCTCCGCGTCGAGGGTCAGGATCGCCACGACGTAGGGGCGGTTGTCGCCGATGGCCATCGCGTGGCCGATGATCGGCGACTCCTTGAGGTAGTTCTCGATGTTGGACGGGGCGATGTTCTTGCCCGCGGAGGTGATGATCAGCTCCTTCTTGCGGTCGACGATCGCGAAGAAGCCGTCGTCGTCGAGGGTGCCGATGTCGCCGGTGTGGACCCATCC
Source organism: Nocardioides sp. (assembly GCF_031397825.1). Lineage (GTDB taxonomy): Bacteria > Actinomycetota > Actinomycetes > Propionibacteriales > Nocardioidaceae > Nocardioides. The sequence goes on along the minus strand of NZ_JANNML010000224.1, from coordinate 9,308 downwards.
GTCCTCGTCGATGAGGGCGCGGGTGGCGTCCTCCTGCCGGTAGTAGCCGGGGGTGTTGACGGGGCCCCGGACCAGGACCTCACCGTCCTCGGCGAGGCGGATCTCCATGCCGGGCGTGGGGCGGCCGACCTTGCCGAGGCGGAAGCCACCGGGCCCGTTGGCCGTGACGGCGCCGCAGGTCTCGGTCATGCCGTAGACGTCGTAGACCTTGAGGCCGAGGCCGGCCATGAACTTGGCGACCTCGATGGGCATGGGAGCGGCGGCCGACCCGGCCCAGGTCACCTGGTCGAGGCCGAGGAGCAGCTTGAGGAAGCCGAGGATCGCGGCGTCGGCCTGGGCGTAGGCCTCCTCGATCTCCGGCGTCATGGTCCCGCCGACCTCCTGCGCCTGGACCCAGGCGAGCGCGGCGGCCATCGAGTCCTGGACCATCGTCACGTTGGCGGGGTCGGGATCGGCGGCGAGCTTGGCCGACAGGCCGGTCTTGATCTTCTCCCAGACGCGGGGCACCCCGAAGAAGGCGGTGGGGTGCACCTCGCCGAGGGTGGCCAGGAGCTGGGCGGGGTCACCGATGCAGTGGATGTGGCCGCCGAGGAGCTGGGGGCCGTAGATGCCCAGCACCCGCTCGGCGATGTGGGCGAACGGGAGGTAGCTGACCTGGCGCTGGGGCCCGTCGAGCCCGGCGGCCTCGAGGGTGCTGATGGCTTCGTACATCACGTTGTGGTGCGTCAGGACGACACCCTTGGGGTTGCCGGTGGTGCCGGACGTGTAGAGGATCGTCGCCGGCGACTCGGGGGTCAGCGCGGTGTGCCGGGTCTCGACGTCGTCGGCGTTGGCGGCGTGGAAGGCCGCCCCCGAGGCGAGGAACGCGTCCCACGTCATGAAGCGGTCGCCGGCGGGGCAGGCGTCGGCGTCGATGACCACGACCCGGCGCACGCTCGCGGTCGCGTCGAGGGCCTGGGACCAGCGCGCCAGGTGGTCGGCACCCTCGAGGATGACCACGGTCGGCTCGGCGTGGGAGGCGACAAAGGAGACCTGCTCGACCGAGAGCGTGTTGTAGATCGACATCGGCGTCGCGGCCGCGTGCACGGCGCCGATGTCGGCGAGCACGTGCTCGATCCGGTTGGTGGCCATGATGGCGACGGTGTCGCCCGGCACCACCCCGAGCTCGATGAGCCCGGCCGCCACGTCGAGGCTGCGTTCGCGCACCTCGGTCCAGGTCAGCGTGCGCCACGCGGCGTCACCCTCGCGCTGGTGCTTGTCGGAGTACGCCGGCTGGTCGGCGTGCTGCGTGACCGTCCGGCTCAGCACGTCGGCCAGGGTCTGACCGGCGATGTGCTCCTCGATCTCAGCTCGTCTGGCTAGCACCTCGGCGGGCACGTCACGGGTCATCGGCAGGTCTCTCCTCGACAGGCAGGCGGATGTGGTGGGGACAAGTGTGGCGGCTGTCACACCCCGTCACAAGGGACGCGGCGCGACAGCCGCCACCGTGCGTGCGTTGCCTCAGATGCCCATGCTGCGCCCGATGATCTCCTTCTGGATCTCGGTGGTGCCGCCGTAGATCGTCTGGATCCGGCTGTCCACGAACGCCTTCGCGATCGGGTACTCCATCATGTAGCCGTAGCCGCCGTGCAGCTGCACGCCGCGGTCGACGAGCTTGGTCTGGAGCTCGGTGGTCCACCACTTCGCCATCGAGGCGAGAGCGGTGTCGACCTCACCGGCGTTGAGCTTGAGGATGCAGTCGTTGACGAAGACCCGGGCGATGTGGACCTCGGTGGCCATCTCGGCCAGCAGGAAGCGGTTGTGCTGGAACTTGCCGATCGGCTTGCCGAACGCCTCGCGCTGCTTGGCGTAGTCGAGGCACATCGCGAGGACCTGCTCGCAGGCGGCGACCGCGATCGCGGCGATCGAGATGCGCTCCTGGGGCAGGTTGACCATGAGCGAGATGAAGCCGGAGCCCTCCTCGCCCAGGAGGTTCTCCTTGGGCACGATCACGTTGTCGAAGAACAGCTCGGCGGTGTCCTGCGCCTTGAGCCCCATCTTGTCGAGGTTGCGGCCGCGCTCGAAGCCCTCCATGCCGCGCTCGACGACCAGCAGGCTGATGCCCTGGTGGCCGGCATCGGGATCGGTGCGGCACACGACGATCACCAGGTCGGACATGATGCCGTTGCTGATGAAGGTCTTGGAGCCGTTGAGGACGTAGTGGTCGCCCTTGTCGACCGCGCTGGTCTTGATGCCCTGGAGGTCGGAGCCTGCGGCAGGCTCGGTCATCGCCACGGCCGAGATGATCTCCCCGCTGACCAGGCCCGGCAGCCACCGCTGCTTCTGCTCCTCGGTCCCGAGCTGGCTGATGTAGGGGACGATGATGTCGGTGTGCACCGGGAAGCCCAGGCCGCTGGCGCCGATCCGGGAGATCTCCTCCGAGACGATCGCGTTGTAGCGGAAGTCGTGGACACCCATGCCGCCGTACTGCTCGTCGACGTCGAAGCAGAGCAGCCCGGCCTCGCCTGCCTTGGTCCACACCTCGCGGCTGACCTGTCCGTCCTTCTCCCACTGGTCGTGGAAGGGGGCGACCTCCTTGTCCATGAAGGCGCGGGCCATCGCGCGGAAGTCGTCGTGCTCCTGCTCGTAGATGGACGGGGTCTCGGGCATGCGGGGGCCTCCGGTCGGGGAACGGGTGTGTCAGCGCAACTGTGACAGCATCACTGTCAGCATTCAAGGGGTCGTCCCGGAACCCGCCAGGAATGCTGTGCCAGCGATACTGTGACAGTCATGAGTGCTCCCGCCGTCGACGCCTCCGCGGACCCGTCCGGCGACCTGTTGACCATCGACGAGCTGTCCGCGGGCGTCGGGCTGACCGTTCGGACCACCCGCTACTACGCCAGCCTGGGGCTGCTCCCGGCGCCGATCCGCCGCGGCCGCGTCGCCTACTACGACGACGTGCACCGCGCCCGGCTCGAGATGGTGCGCGCTCTCCAGGAGCACGGCTTCACGCTCCAGGCGATCGAGGGCTTCCTCGCCGGCGTGCCCGCCGACGCCACCGTCGAGGACCTCGTGCTCCAGCGCGCCATGCTCACCTCCTGGACCGGCCGGCCCCCCGAGCAGCTGAGCCTGCGCCAGCTCGAGAAGCGCGCCGGTCGCACGCTCTCCGGCTCCGACCTGCGCCTGCTCACCAACCTCGGCTGCATCGAGGAGGGCAGCGACGCCTGGGTCGTCATGTCCCACCTCGAGGTCGGCCTCGGACTGCTCGACCTCGACATCCCCGAGGCCGGCATCTCCCGCGCCGACGAGGCGATCCGCCGTCACATGGGAGCGCTGGCCGAGGAGCTCACCGACATCCTGCGCGACGAGCTGCTCGAGCCCTACCGGCGCGAGCCCCACTCGCCCGAGGACGCCGTCCGCCTCGAGCAGACCCTCCCGCGGCTGCGCCAGCTCACCCTCGAGGCGGTCGTCGCCGGCTTCCAGCGCGCCGCCAACCAGGTCATCACCCGCTCGCTCGCTCGCGACTGAGGTCGGGTTCCGACGCTGGCGCGTCGGGTTGGTGGGGTCATCGCCCCGGTGCGCAGGGTGGGCGCGGCCGCCTGGCAGGGATGGCCTGCGGCGGACAGGGGGCGGCGCGTCGCCGGGAGACGTCGTCGTGGGTCGCGCAGGTCCACCGGCGCCGCGGCCAAGCCCTTCTAGCCCCCGCAGACCACCCCTGCCCTGCGTCCACGCCCACGCAGGACAGCACCCGATCTCGACTCGTGGGTGGTGGAGGTGAAGCACGTGGCTGGCCGGCCACGGACGGGCGTGGCGAGGCGTGGGAGATCCATCTCCTCACCACCGACGAGGACGAGGGTGGGTGTCCGCGCGGGAGGGTGCCGGAGGCAGGTCGGGCCTGCGGGGGGCTAAAAGTGAGGCGTGGCGCCGGGGCGACGGCGCGCAACCACGCACCCATCGCCGTCCCCGGCGAGACGGCGAGCCTGTCCCCCCGCAGGCCCGGGCCTGCCGCAGGCGCCCTCCCGTGGAGCACTCCCACGAGTCCCACACCAACCCGACGCGCCAGCGTCGGTACGTCAGCTCACCCACTCCTTGACCTGGGCGATCGTGCCCGCGGGGTCCTCGGAGGCGGGGGAGACCGAGAGATTGGTGACGCCGGCGGCCTTGAAGGCCTCGATGCGCTCCTTGACGTAGGACGCAGGGCCGACGAGGTTGCCCGCCTCCAACCACTCGGTGGGCACGAGAGCCTCGGCGTCGCGCTTGTGGCCGTCGAGGTAGAGGTCCTGGATCTTCTTGGCCTCCTCCTCGTAGCCGTACTGGCAGGCGAGCTCGTTGTAGAAGTTCTTGCCGCGGGCACCCATGCCGCCGACGTAGAGCGCGTACATGGGGCGCATGAAGTCGAGCATGCCCTTGACGTCCTCGCCGATCGCGACCATCCCGCCGGCGCTGATCTCGAGGGGGGCGAGGTCGGGGGAGCGCTTGGCGGTGCCCTTGGCGAGGGCCTCGCCCCAGACCTGGTGGGCCTTCTCGGGGTGGAAGAGGAAGGGCAGCCAGCCGTCGGCCACCTCGGCGGTCATCTTCACGTTGCCGTCGCCGAGGGCCGCGACCCACAGGGGGATGACGGGGCGCTCAGGCTTGTTGAGCAGCTTGAGCGGCTTGCCGAGGCCGAGGCCCTGGCCCTCGGGGAGGGGGAGCTTGAAGATGCCGTCGCTGACGAGCGCCTCACGGCGCAGGCCCATGCGGATGATCTCGATGACCTCGCGGGTGCGCCCGAGCGGCTTCTCGTAGGGCATCCCGTGGAAGCCCTCGATGACCTGGGGGCCGGAGGCGCCGAGACCGATCACGGCGCGGCCACCGGAGACGTTGTCGAGCCCGGCTGCGGTCTGCAGCAGCGCGCCGGGGGTGCGGGAGTAGACGTTGAGGATCCCGGCGCCGATCTCGACGGTCTCGGTCTTGGCGGCGAGGTAGCCCATGAGCGTGGGGGCGTCGAAGCCGTAGGGCTCGGCGACCCAGATGGTGTCCAGTCCGGCCTTCTCCAGCGCGGCCACCTGGTCGGCGGACTCGCGCGGGTTGCCGGCGTAGACGAGCGGCATGGACAGCTTCATGAAGGGTCCCCTGGGTTCGGTTGGGTGTGGGGCGTCACTCTGGCAAGCGCGCTCTCACGGTGGCAAGGGGGGTGGGGTGTGACGTGATCGCGGGCGTACGGCGGGGCGTCGGGACGTCCGGCGTCAGAGCATGTCGAGCGCGCGACCGAGGGCGCCGGCGAGCGACGCGGCGTACTCGGTGGTGATGTGGTCGGTGTCGCGGTAGGACAAGGTGCCACCGATGACGACGGGGCAGTCGCCGTCGTAGCAGAGCCAGGGGGTCGGGTCGACGACCTCGGTGCCGGTCAGGAGGGCCGACTGGACGGCGACCTCGGCGAGGATCTCGGAGCGCTCGACGGGGTTGAACATGCAGTCGCCGAGGCTCGGCTCGCCCTGGGTGAGGCAGGTGCCGGGGTCGTCGGGCGACTTGGGGACGTCGCGCAGCAGCGCCACGCGCTTGGCGCTGCCGAGCAGCTCGGTGAAGAGCTCGTCGTAGCCGTCGGCGAGCAGGGACGCCACCTTGTCGGTGGCCTCGTAGCGGTCGGCGCCGTCGTAGACACCGTTGACCGGGGGGGACGACGCGACGACGACGAGGTCGGGCTCGAGGCCGCTGACCATGTCGATCACCCAGTCCTGGAAGGCGACGCACTCGGTGAAGGGACGGGCCTCGTTGACGGGGGCGACGAGCACGTGGGCGGCGGTGCACTGCGGCTTGACGAGGTAGTAGGCCGTCCAGTCGCCCTCGGTGGCGATCCGGTCGAAGGCCGGGATCCAGGCGCGGGCGTGGGAGTCGCCGACGACGACCAGGGTGCGCTCGCCGTTCTCGGCACCCCGGGGGCAGATGGCGCGGACGTCCTCGGCGTAGTCGCACTCGCCGACGTCGGCGATGCTGTCGCGCAGCTCGAGCAGGTCGGGGGTCAGGTCGCTCGGGATCGCGACCTCGTCACGGGCCGCGTCGACCGAGGCGCGGACCAGGGCGACCGCGTCGTCGTGGCTGCCGGTCACGGTGATGGGCGGGTTGTCGCCGGTCTCCCCGCCCTGGACCGCGGTCCACTGCCAGCCCGCCAGGCAGGTGGCGCCGACGAGCACCAGGCTCGCGGGGTAGAGCACGAGGGCGCGCGGCACCCGCAGGGCCACGGCGGGACGACCGGTGCGGAACGGCGTCTCGACGAGGCGGAAGGTGATGCCGGAGAGGACCAGGACGGCCAGGACGACGAGACCGGTCTCCCAGGCCAGGAGCGGGCGACCGAGCATGCCCTCGCTCAGGATCAGCGCCGGCCAGTGCCACAGGTAGATCGAGAAGGACCAGTCGCCGAGCACCCTCATCGGCGGGTTGTCGAGGAGCTCGGAGGTGAGCGGGCGGGACGCTCCGGCCCCGGCGACGAGCAGCAGCGCGGTGCCGAGCACCGGCAGCGCGGCGGAGTAGCCCGGGAACGCGGTCTCGGGGGTGAACGCCACGCACGCGACGAGGATCGCGGCGACGCCGACGGCGCCCAGCGCGGTGAGCAGGTGACGGTGCAGCCGGCGCGCGAGCGGCACGGCGACGAGCGCGGCGAGGCCACCGACCCCGAGCTCCCAGGCGCGGGTGAAGGTCGAGAAGTAGGCCGATCCGGGCTGCTCGGCGGTCTGGTGGAGCGACCAGCCGAACGACGCGGCCGTGATGACGACCAGGGCGATCGTGATCGTCCAACGCGGCAGGTGCGCGCGGGGCCGACCTCCGCGCCCGACGCGGCTGAGGGCGACCAGGCCGAGCAGCAGCAGCGGCCACACGACGTAGAACTGCTCCTCGACGGCCAGCGACCAGTAGTGCTGGAGCGGGGAGGTGCCGTTGCCGGAGGTGAAGTAGTAGATGTCCTGCTGGGCGAAGTGGACGTTGGCGGCGAACAGGCTGGACCAGAGGGCGTCGACGACGACCTGGCGCGCGTCGATCAGGCTGAGCCCGACGATGGCGACCGCGATCGTGACCAGCGTGACGACCGTGGCCGCGGGCAGGATCCGGCGGGCCCGCCGCGACCAGAAGGAGGCCAGGGAGACCCGGCCCGACTCGGACACCTCGCGGAACAGCAGCCCGGAGATCAGGAAGCCCGAGATGACGAAGAAGACGTCGACGCCGACGAAGCCGCCGGGCAGGAAGGGGACCCCCGCGTGGGCAGCAACGACCACCAGGACAGCGACTGCGCGCAAGCCCTGGACGTCACCGCGAAAGCGTGTCCCCACCGATCGCCACCCCATGCCTTCGGATCTGTGTTCGGATCCTTGCTCGAAGGTACCAAAGGGTGGCCGCCCACACCCAGACGACACGGGGCGATGGGATAGTGCTGCCCGGCCTCATCCCCACTTCCAAGGAGCCCAGAGTGACGTCGTACCGCATTGCCGTGATCGGTGGAACCGGCCCGCAGGGCAAGGGGCTGGGCTACCGCTTCGCCCGTCACGGTCACACGGTGGTCCTCGGCTCGCGGGCGGCGGAGAAGGCCGTGCCGGTGGCCGAGGAGGTCACTGCGCGGCTCGAGGGTGTCGCCGACGCCGGGACGGTGACGGGGGCGTCCAACCTCGACGCCTGCGCCGAGGCCGACGTCGTCCTGCTGGCCGTGCCGTACGACGGCCACGACGAGCTGGTCGCCACGCTCCCGCTCGACGGCAAGGTCGTCATCTCCTGCGTCAACCCGCTGGCCTTCGACAAGCGCGGCCCCCACGGTCGCGTCGTGGACGCCGGTGAGGGCTCGGCTGCGGAGTCGGCGCAGCGCATCGCGCCGGAGTCGTCGGTCGTCGGTGCGTTCCACCACGTGTCCGCGGTGACGCTCTGGGGCGAGTTGGACTACCTCGACGACGAGGACGTCCTGGTCTGCGGCGACTCCGCCGAGGCCAAGGCGGTCGCGATCGAGCTGGCCCGCAGCGTCACGAGCCGCGACGGCATCGACGCCGGCGCCCTGCGGCTGGCGCGCCAGCTCGAGCCGCTGACCGCGGTGCTGATCTCGATCAACAAGCGCTACAAGGCGCACTCGGGTGTGCGTATCTCGGGTCTCGCCGGTCACTGACGGACCGAGGCCACGCAGGCTCGAAAGCAGCCGTGTCAGCCGCGCCACTCGTGACGCAGCAGCGACCAGACCTCGAGGTCGTGGAGGTCCTCGCGGACCTGGAAGACCTGCCGGAGGGTCCCCTCGTGGGTGAAGCCGAGCCGCTGGGGGATGGCGCGGCTGGCGACGTTGCCGGGCGAGCAACGCCACTCGAGCCGACGGAGCCCGCGGGTCTCGAAGGCCCAGGCGATCATGGCCTCGACGGTCTGGGTCACGATGCCCCGGCCACGGGCCTCGCTGGCGAGGAAGACGCCGATCTCGGCGGTGCCCGCCCGGGCGTTGATCGAGGGGAACAGGGTGCCGCCGACGAGCGCGCCGTCGAGCCACAGGCCGAAGAGGCGGCGGCTGTCGGCACCGCGACCCTCGGCGAACCGGGTCAGGAACGGCAGCGTCGCCTCCGCTGACTCGAAGCTCTCCCAGGGGAGCCACTCGTAGAGGCCGCTGCCCGAGCGGCGGAAGAACTCCGCCAGCTCCTCGGCGTGCCACGGCTCCAGGTCGCGGACCTCGACCGGCCCGATCCGTAGGTTCAGCATGGCCGCACGCTACGACACGGTGCGGCGGCTACCAGATGCCGAGGGCGCTGCCGAGCGGCTCGGCCAGCTCGGCGGCTCGCGTGGAGGTGATGTGGCCGCGGTCGCGGTAGGAGATCGTCGAGCCCACGACGGTGGGGCACAGCCCGTCGGCGCAGAACCAGGCCTCCGGGTCGACGACCTCGACGCCGGCCTCGGTGGCGACGTCGACCGTCAGGTCCCGCATGCGTGTGCCGGTCGCGTCGGGAGGCTGCGCACAGTCACCGAGGTCGGACCCGAAGGTCGAGAGGCACACGCCGGGGTCGAGGGACAGCCGTGGCACGTCGACCAGCATGACCAGGCGGTCGGTGAGCGGGGTGTAGGCGCGGAACATGTCGGCCAGGCCGACACCGAGCTCGCCGGCGATGTCGTCCATGCTGCGCAGGCGGCGACCTTCGGAGTAGAGCCCGGTGATCGGGGCCGAGGAGGTCATCACGACGAGGTCGGGGTCGAGCTCGCCGATCTGGTCCTCGGTCCAGCGGTGGAACTCCTCGCACTCGGGCCAGGGGTCGCCGGTGAAGGCCTCGGAAGGATCCACCAGGGCGGCGCTGCACTGAGCCTTGACGAGGTAGAAGGCGCGGTAGCCGGACCGCTCGGCGATCTGG
>NZ_JANNML010000133.1:0-56980 GCF_031397825.1 Nocardioides sp. | reverse complement strand
GCCGATGCTCGTGCGGCGGCCTACGTCGGCGTGGCCGACGTGACGTTCGACGGCGCCCAGCACCGGACGGACATCGCTGCGGGCATCTGACGTGGGCGGGCAGTTGCCTGCCACGGAGACGGCTCCGCCGCGCTAGTGAGAGGGGGCCGCGTGGCCCCTTCTCGGTAGTGCTCGGGAGGGGTGCCTGTTCGGTCGTGCGGGGGCCTGGTTGAGGGTGCCCGGCGTTGGAGGGACATTGCTGTGGGCATCTGGTGTGGGCGACCGGCCGCCGCTCAGGGAGGCGGCTTCGCGTCGCTTGTGAGAGGGGGCCGCGTGGCCCCTTCTCACTAGTTCTTCGGACGGTTGTGCTCGGTCGTCCACAGACCGTGGTCGGCAGGGTGGAAGGTGTCCTCGTCCGCTGCCTACCGTGCCTCGATGCAGGTAGATGACACGGGCCACCGTCGGCTGCTCAGTGCGCGAGCAGCGTGCGAGCGACTCCGTGCCATCGGGCTGAGTCGGCGGCACGCCCAGCGGGTGCTGGACTCCGGACTAGCGGGTCCACCGACGCGACTGCCCTCGGCCACGCTCTACAACGCCACGCGGGTGGACGCCCTCCTGACCTGGCCGACCCTCGAGGAGGCGGCGATCGATGCAGCCTGCCCCTGGGGGCTGTTCGTCGGGCGCCGACAGCCAGATCGCCCCATGACCTCAGACGGGCAGTGGGACCGGGCGGGGGTCGGATGGGACATGCCGGCGATCACCGGCGCGTGGATACGCATCTGCATCGATCGGCACGGCTTCCTGCCCTTGGTCCAGACCGTGGGCGGTTTCGTCGCCCTGGGTGCCGACATCGTCGACGTCCGAGTCGTGACCCACGGCGACAGCGGACTGCAGCATCGCGAGCGAAGGCTGCTGCTGCGCGAGCCGGGCGCGTGGTTCGACGCGCTGCGGCACCGACGACTGGTCACCGGCGCGGGTCCGCCGTACCTGATCCGCGGCTGGCACCCCACGGCCGGCGGAGGTCCCGGCTGGGGCGTGGGACAATGCGGCCCGTGACCGCACCCCACGTCCCCAACGTTCTCGCCACCCGCTACGCCGGGGCCGACCTCGCGCAGATCTGGTCGCCGGAGCACAAGATCGTGCTCGAGCGCCAGCTCTGGATCGCCGTCCTCCGTGCCCAGCGCGACCTCGGCATCGACGTGCCCGACGGGGTGATCGAGGCCTATGAGGACGTCGTGTCCAAGGTCGACCTCGACTCCATCGCCGCCCGCGAGCGGATCACCCGCCACGACGTGAAGGCGCGCATCGAGGAGTTCTCCGCGCTCGCCGGCCACGAGCACATCCACAAGGGCATGACCTCGCGCGACCTGACGGAGAACGTCGAGCAGCTCCAGCTCAAGGAGTCCCTCGAGCTGCTGCGCGACCGCGCGGTCGCCGCGCTGGTCCGCCTCGCGCGGCTGGCCGCCGAGCACGAGACCACGGTCATGGCCGGCCGTTCGCACAACGTGGCCGCCCAGGCGACCACCCTCGGCAAGCGCTTCGCCACCGTCGCCGACGAGATGCTGATCGGTGTCGAGCGCATCGAGGACCTGCTGCGTCGCTACCCGCTGCGGGGCATCAAGGGCCCGATGGGCACGGCCCAGGACATGCTCGACCTGCTCGACGGCGACGAGTCCAAGCTGGCCGCGCTCGAGGAGGGCGTGGCCCGGCACCTCGGCTTCGAGCGCGTGCTGACCTCGGTCGGCCAGGTCTACCCCCGCTCGCTGGACTTCGACGTGCTCTCCGCGGTCGTGCAGCTCGTGGCCGGCCCGTCCAACCTCGCCACGACGATCCGCCTGATGGCCGGCAACGAGATCGTCACCGAGGGCTTCAAGGAGGGCCAGGTCGGCTCCTCCGCGATGCCGCACAAGATGAACACCCGCTCCTGCGAGCGCGTCAACGGCCTGGCCGTCGTCACCCGCGGATACCTCTCGATGGTGGGCGAGCTCGCCGGTGACCAGTGGAACGAGGGCGACGTCTCCTGCTCCGTCGTACGCCGGGTGGCGCTGCCCGACGCGTTCTTCGCCGCCGACGGGCTCTTCCAGACCTTCCTCACCGTGCTCGATGAGTTCGGTGCGTTCCCAGCGGTGATCCAGCGCGAGCTCGACCGCTACCTGCCGTTCCTCTCCACGACCAAGGTGCTGATGGCGGCCGTGCGCAACGGGGTCGGCCGCGAGACCGCCCACGAGGCCATCAAGGAGGCGGCGGTCGGCACCGCGCTGGCGATGCGCCAGGGCCAGGCCGCCAACGACGTCTTCGCCAAGCTGGCCGCCGACGCGCGCCTCGGGCTGACGGCCGCGCAGCTGGAGTCGCTGGTGGCCGACCCGATCACCTTCACCGGCGCCGCGGTGCACCAGACCCAGGTCGTCTGCCGCCGCGTCGCCGAGCTCGCCGAGCGCTACCCGGTCGGTGCCGCCTACACGCCAGGCGCCATCCTCTAGGCCTTCGCGGTCGTGCGGCTGGCAGCATGTGGGCATGACTGCCTACTGGATCAGCCTCTACCGGGAGATCACCGACGAGACGAGGCTCGCGGCCTACGCCCAGCTCGCCGGCCCGGCGCTGACGGGCGCCGGCGGCACGTTCCTGGCCCGGGGGATGCCCGAACAGACCTACGAGGCCGGCGAGGCCACCCGCTCGGTGCTCATCGAGTTCGACTCCGTCGACGCCGCCCGCGCGGCCCACGACAGCCCGGCCTACCAGGAGGCGCTGGCCGCCCTCGACGGTGGCGCGGTGCGTGACCTGCGGATCGTGCCCGGGATCTAAGGCTCGCCCTCGATCGGCTCGCTGTCGAAGGCCGGACGCATGCGGAGGTCGTCGGCAGGGTCGGTCGGGGCGCAGCACGCCTGCCGCACGGCTCCGTGCCTGCGTGACAGGAGCGTCAGACCCATCACGACCAGCACGAAGCCACCGAGGACCGCGATCGCCACCACGTCTGCGTCCCGGGCCTAGGAGTAGCGGTGGCTCTTGGCCGCGTGGCCCTGCTCGCGCGTGCAGGTCTTGCCGCCCATGTTGCGGTGGCCGCAGAGCTCCTCGGAGCCTGACGGCGCCGCAGCGGCGGCCTTGGTGGACGCCCGCTTGGCGGGAGCCTTCTTCGCGGTGCCGGCCGGGGTCTCCGTCGGTGCGACCGGTGGCCGATCGGCCTTCTTGGCGGGCGCCGCGGCCCGGGCTGCTGCGTATCGGGCCTCGCGCATCGCGCGCAGGCCGTCCATCTTGCTCATCGTCCACTCACGTCGCAGACCATAGTCGCCCGCGCCGACAACCCCGACGGTAGTCGTCACTACTGCAGTGACGTGACATGGTGAGGCCGGTTCGACCCAGGACAGGGGTCGCGAGGCGAGCAGACGGAGCGGTCTGCCGCCCGCCGATGGACGACCTGATCCACGAGTCGGTGTGCTGGGCCGCCTGACGCGTCGGGACCCCCTTGCGTCCCGGGCCGGTGCGACCGGATGTGGCCAGACGCACAGCCCGAGGCGGCCCCGCCGGTTTGCCGCCCGGACGACCGAGCGACGACCATCGCAGGCATGACGTCTCCGGTCACCGTGTCGATCACCCGCCACCTCGAAGCGGGCCACGAGGCCGAGATGGTCAGCTGGCTGTCGGCCGGCATGGCCCTGGCGGAGCGTTTCCCGGGCTTCCTGGGCGGCGGGTGGGTGCGACCCGATGTCGACTCCGAGACCTGGCACATGCTCTACCGCTTCGCCGACCACGACGCCCTGCTGCACTGGGAGCAGTCGCCCCAGCGCGCCTGGTGGCGCTCGTCGGCCTCGGGCCTCGGCGTGGTCGAGTCACGGATGGAGAAGCGCACCGGCATCGAGGGCTGGTTCGACCAGCCGACCGCGAGCGACGTCAGCGACCTGCGACCTGCCTCCGTGGCTCCTCCGCGGTGGAAGCAGGCCTGCGTGATCTTCCTGATCTTCTTCCCGCTGAGCCTGCTGGTGAACTGGCTGGGCTCGGCCCTGCTGCCCGACCTGCTGCTGGCGTTGCGGGTGCTGCTCTCGGTGCTGGTGATGACCCCGGTGATGACCTACGTGGCGCTGCCGTGGATCACCCGCCGCATGGAGTGGTGGCTGCACGGACGCCCGGCGCCCTGGCGTCGTACGCCGACGGCCTGAACCGCTGCCCAGGCGATCAGACGCGGGCGTCCCCGCCCCAGTTGGCGAGCTTGGTCGCCACCGTGTGCAGGTCGGCGCGCCACACGTCCTCGGGGCCGGGAGGCAGGATGTCGTCCCACTCGAGCGCGCTGGAGCCGAGGACGTGGGTGAGGCGCGCGGTGCGCGCGAAGAACCAGACGTGCAGGTGTGCGCCGCCGTCGCCCCAGCGGTCGACGTGGACGCGACCGATCTCGGGGAGGTTCTCCATGATCCGCACCAGGCGGTTGGAGATGCGGCCGAGCTGGGAGGCCAGCTCGTCGTCGAGATCGCCGAAGTCGAGGTGCTCGCGGGTGTGTAGCGTGAGCACGAGCGGCAGGCCCGAGGGCTTGCCCCCATGGGTGAGGACCCAGAACTCGTCCTCCCACACGACCCGCTCCGGGTCCGGCGAGGTGCAGGCGCCGCAGGGCTTGTCGTCGCTGTCGCCGAAGCGGACGGGCTCGTCGCTCGGCGGCTGGAGGACCTTCGGCGCGAAGGAGCCGTCGACGACCTCCCACGGGAAGATGTCCCAGTCGCCGACCGGCGGCATGGGCAGGCGACCGTCGGTCCCGACGGCGGCGACGACTCGGGCGTAGACCTCTTCGGCAGACTCCGGCATGACCCAACTGTGCCACTGCCGCTCGCGGACTCCGGACGCGGCCCGGCAGGACCGCACCCCTAGGCTGGGTGCGTGGCCGACCTGAACATCCCCGAGGCGCCGGTCATCCCGGGCGCCACCCCCCTGCACTCGGGCATGGTGCGCGACCTCTCCGTCCTCGTGTCCGGCGACCTGCTCATGGTCGCCAGCGACCGGATCTCGATCTTCGACTTCGTCCTCGACTCGACGATCCCCGACAAGGGCGAGATCCTCACGCGCATGTCGCTGTGGTGGTTCGACCAGCTCTCCGGGGTCGTCGCCAACCACGTGCTCTCCGCTGACGTCCCCGACGTCGTGCGCGGTCGGGCCGTCGTCTGCCGCAAGCTCGACATGTATCCCGTCGAGTGCGTGGCCCGCGGCTACCTCACCGGCACCGGGCTGCTGGACTACCGCGCGACGGGCGAGGTCTGCGGCGTCGCGCTGCCGTCGGGCCTCGAGGACGGCAGCCGTCTCGACGCGGCGATCTTCACGCCCGCGACCAAGGCCGCGCTGGGCGACCACGACGAGAACGTGTCCTACAGCGCCGTGGTGGCCGAGGTGGGCGCGCCGGTCGCCGAACGGCTGCGCGACCTCACCCTCGAGGTCTATGCCCGGGCCGAGTCGATCGCCCGTGAGCGGGGCATCATCCTGGCCGACACCAAGCTCGAGTTCGGCGCCGATCACGACGGAGCGATGGTGCTCGGCGACGAGGTCCTCACGCCCGACTCGTCGCGCTTCTGGCCGGCCGACCAGTGGCAGCCGGGTCGCACCCAGCCGTCGTACGACAAGCAGATCGTGCGCAACTGGGCGCTCTCGCCGGACTCCGGCTGGGACAAGGCGTCCGGGGCCGCGCCGCCGCCTCTGCCGCTCGAGGTCGTCGAGCGCACCCGCGCCCGCTACGTCGAGGCCTACGAGCTGCTGACCGGAGAGAGGTTCTGATGCACTTCCCCGTGAGCCCGGAGATCGCCTTCGACTACCTCGCCGACCCGGTCAACCGCCCGGAGTGGCAGTCCAGCCTCAAGGCGGTCGAGGGCATCGACGGCCCGGTCGGCGTCGGGCAGAGCTGGACCGACGTCACGGTGCCGGGCCTGCGGCCGCTGATGGAGACGACCGAGCTCGACCGCCCGCGGCGGTGGACCGAGCGTGGTACCTGGCGGATGGTGACCGCCGAGCTCACCCTGGAGTTCGCGCCGGCGCCGGGCGGCTGCGAGGTCGGCGTGCGGATGCACCTCGAGGCGACCGGCCTGCTGCGCCCCGTGGGTCCGGTGCTGACGCGGCTCTCGCCCTTGGCGGTGCGCTCCGACCTGAAGCGGGCCGCGGCGATCCTGGCGAAGCGTCACCCCGCCTGAGGTCTGGCCCAGCGGTCATCTCGCCGGTCATCTCGCCGGTCACCTCACTCCGAGCCGATCGACTCCCGCGCCGCCCGGGTGGCCGCGACGACCTCCTCGAGGAACGCCGCGATGGTGTCGAGGTCCTCGTCGCTGCGCGCCGAGACGACCGGGGCGAGGTGGGCGGCCAGCCGGCCGAACATCGCGCCTCCGACCTCCAGGGCGTGCTCGGTGATCTCCACGACGACCGAGCGGCGGTCGGTGGGGTGGGGGGCGCGCACGACGTGGCCGAGCCTCTCCAGGCGGTCGAGCATCGCCGACGTCGCGGGAGCGCTGAGCTGGAGCGCGGCGCTGATCTGCCCGGGTGTCGGGTGCTCCCCGGCCTGGCCGCGGTCCATGACGAGGGCCAGGCCGGCCAGGTCGGTGCGGTGCATCTCGGCCTCGCGGCCGGCCGCCCCGACGTAGAGCTCCGACTCGTTGGCGAAGCCGCGCAGGCTGCGGACGACCCGCAATGCCGGCGGTGACCTCGGGTTGTCCTCGTGCATCCCCGCAGCCTACTCTTTCCAGCGTGGAAATATTCACTGAGCGAAATAAACCCGCCCGTCGCGCCCTGCTGGGGCGCTGGGTCAGCCGTGTCGTGGTGCTGGTCGCCATCGTCTTCTCCGGGATGATGCTGGGCTCCGGCATCGAGCCGGAGCAGATCGACAACGGCACCGCCAACCTGCCGACCGACGCGGAGTCGGCGCAGGCGGCGCGGCTCCAGGAGTCGCTCGGCACCGCGGAGTTCACTCCCGCGATCGTGGTCTTCGACCGAAGCGGGGAGATGCTCACCGCCGAGGACAGGCGCGCCGTGGCGACCAAGGTGGAGGAGCTCACCTCCCTCGCTGCCCCCGGCCAGCAGGTCTTCCCGGTCTTCGCGGAGGACGGCGCAGCCGCCTTCATCGGGGTTCCGCTCGCCACCGACACGCCCGAGGAGGAGCTCGAGGAGCCGATCACGGCGATCCGCGACCTCTCCGCGCAGGACCTGCCCGACGGGCTCGAGGTGAGCACCACCGGTGGCCCGGCCTTCGTCGTCGACCTCTCGAAGGTCTTCGACGGGGCCGACGTGCGGCTGCTCATCACGACCGCGGGCGTCGTGGCCCTGCTCCTGCTGATCACCTACCGCAGTCCCTGGCTGTGGCTGGTGCCGCTCTCGGTGGTCGGCGTGGCCGACCAGGTCGCCGCCGCCATGGTCGCCGTGGGCACCAAGGTCCTCCCGTTCGCCACCGACGGCGCATCGGTCGGCATCACGTCGGTCCTCGTCTTCGGTGCCGGCACCAACTACGCCCTGCTCCTCATCGCGCGCTACCGCGAGGAGCTGCGGCAGGTGGAGAACCGCTACGCCGCCATGCGGATCGCCCTGAGCCAGGCAGCGCCGGCGATCCTCGCAAGCTCCGGGACCGTCGTGCTGGCCCTGCTGTGCCTGGGCTTCGCCGACAACCCCACGAGCCGCAACATCGGCTTCGGCGGTGCCATCGGGATCGTCGTCGCCGTCGTCTACGCGCTCGTCGTGCTGCCGGCCGCCATGACGCTCTTCGGGCGCCGCCTCTTCTGGCCGTTCGTGCCGCAGGTCGGCCAGCCCGAGCCCACCGAGACCGGTGTCTGGTCGAAGGTCGCGGCCACGGTGACCAGGCGCCCCGTGCTCGTCTCCGTCGTCGGCCTGCTGGCCCTCGTCGTGCTCGCGCTGCCGCTGACCGGGGTCAGGACCGGGCTGTCGCAGACCGAGCAGTTCCGCGCGACGCCCGAGTCGGTGACGGGTCAGGAGGTCCTGGCCGAGCACTTCCCCGCCGGCTCCTCGCAGCCCACCTCGGTCCTGACCTCCAGCGCCGACGCCGACGACGTACGACGGGTGGTCGCCGACGTCGACGGGGTCCAGCAGGTCGACGACGGCGGGAGCGAGGGCGGCACCTCGGTGCTGACCGTGGTGCTCACCGCCGACCCGGCCTCCGACGCGGCCTTCGCCACCGTCGAGGGGATCCGGGAGGCTGTGCAGGGCGTGGACCCCGACGCGTTGGTGGGCGGTCCGGACGCGGAGTCGCTGGACGCCCGTGACGCGGCGTCGCGCGACCAGGCGCTGATCATCCCGATGATCCTGGTGGTCGTCCTGCTGGTGCTGCTCGCGCTGCTGCGCTCGATCGTCGCGGCGGTGCTGCTCGTGGCGACGGTGGTGGCGACGTTCGCGGCCAGCCTGGGTGCGAGCTGGTGGGCGTTCACCCACTGGTTCGACTTCCCGGCCCTCGACCTCAGCGTGCCACTGCTGAGCTTCCTGTTCCTCGTGGCGCTCGGGGTCGACTACAACATCTTCCTCACCACGCGGGCCAAGGAGGAGGCCGAGGAGCACGACACCACGCGCGCCATCTCGATCGCGCTCGCCGTGACCGGCGGGGTCATCACCAGCGCCGGCATCTTGCTGGCGGCGGTCTTCACCGTGCTCGGGGTGCTGCCCCTGATCACGCTCACGCAGATCGGCGTCATCGTCGGCTTCGGCGTCCTGCTCGACACGCTGCTGGTGCGCAGCGTGCTCGTCCCGGCGCTCGTCGCGCTGCTGGGACGGCGCTTCTGGTGGCCCGGTCACCTCTCGCGGAGCGATCACCCCGTGACGCGCTCATGAGCGGTCAGTAGGTTGTCAGCACCCACGACGATGTGACGGAGGACTCGTGTCGGACACGACGTACAACCTGGCCAGCCTGCTCGAGAAGAGCGCGGAGAAGTACCCCGACCGCGAGGCGATCGTCCTCGGGGACACGCGGATGACCTACGCGCAGGTGAACGGAGCCGCCAACATGGTGGCCAACCTGTTGGTCTCCCGCGGGATCGAGCACGGCGACAAGGTGGCGCTGAGCTGCGCCAACCTGCCCTACTTCACGATCATCTACTACGGGATCCTGAAGGCCGGCGCGTCCGTCGTGCCGCTCAACGTGCTCCTGAAGGGTCGCGAGGTGGCCTACCACCTCGGCGACGCCGAGGCGAAGGCCTACTTCTGCTTCGAGGGCACCGCCGAGCTGCCGATCGGCACCGAGGGCTTCGCGGGCTTCAACGAGGCGGAGGGCTGCGAGCAGTTCTTCGTGGTCACCGTCGACCCGGCAGCGGCCTCCCCGATCGAGGGCGCCGAGACCCTGGGCCAGGCCATGTCGGGCCAGGCGCCGACCTTCGAGACCGTCGCCACCGACGAGGACGACACCGCGGTCATCCTCTACACCTCCGGCACCACGGGTCAGCCCAAGGGCGCCGAGCTGCGCCACCGCAACATGCGCGACAACGCGCTCGCTGGCGCGGACCTCTTCGGCGCGAGCGAGGACAACCCCGACACGGCCCTGTGCGTGCTGCCGCTCTTCCACTCCTTCGGCCAGACCGTCGTGCAGAACGGCACCTTCGCCTTCGGCGGCACGGTCGTCATGCTGCCGCGCTTCGAGGCCGATGCCGCGCTGAAGACCATGGCCAAGGAGAAGGTCACCTTCTTCGCCGGCGTGCCCACGATGTACTGGGGACTGCTCGGCGCCCTCGACGACTCCGGCGTCGACGTCAAGGAGCTCGCGGCCAACCTGCGCGTCGCCGCGGCCGGCGGCTCCGCGCTCCCGGTCGAGGTGCACAAGGAGTTCGAGAAGCGGTTCGGCGTCACGATCCTCGAGGGCTACGGCCTCTCGGAGACCAGCCCCGTCGCGTCGTTCTCCCCGCACGGCCAAGACGTGCGCGTCGGCTCGATCGGCCTGCCGATACCCGGCGTCGAGATGAAGCTCCTCCAGGCGGACAGCTGGGACGAGGTCGACGGCTCCGACAACCCCGACGCGGTCGGCGAGATCGCGATCAAGGGCCACAACATCATGAAGGGCTACTACAACCGCCCCGAGGCCACCGAGGAGTCGATCCAGGACGGCTGGTTCCGCTCGGGCGACCTCGGCCGCAAGGACGCGGACGGGTGGTACTACATCGTCGACCGGTCCAAGGACATGATCATCCGCGGCGGCTACAACGTCTACCCGCGCGAGATCGAGGAGGTCCTGCTGACCCACCCCGACGTCTCGCTGGCCGCCGTCATCGGCGTGCCCCACGAGAGCCACGGCGAGGAGATCAAGGCCGTGGTCATCCTCAACAAGGGCGCGACCGTGACCGAGGACGAGCTCATCGCCTGGGGCAAGGAGCAGATGGCGACCTACAAGTACCCCCGCCAGGTGCAGTTCGTCGACGACCTGCCCATGACCGCGACGGGCAAGATCCTCAAGCGCGAGCTGTCGTGAGGACCGTCGGCCTGGCCGTGGCCGGGCTGATGGTGCTCGTCGGGGCGCTGTGGACGCTGCAGGGCCTCGACTACATCGGCGGCAGCGCCATGTCCGGCGAGCGGACCTGGTCGGTCATCGGGCCGATCG
Source organism: Nocardioides sp. (assembly GCF_031397825.1). Classification (GTDB taxonomy): domain Bacteria; phylum Actinomycetota; class Actinomycetes; order Propionibacteriales; family Nocardioidaceae; genus Nocardioides. Next base: position 46,467 of record NZ_JANNML010000133.1, on the reverse strand, counting down.
TCGCCGGCCTCGGCGTGGCCCTCGGCATCGTGCTGCTGCAGAACCGCCGCTCCTAGCGGCACCGATCCTCCGACGCCCCGCCGGGCCTTCCCGGCGGGGCGTCGCTGCGCCACAATGCCGACACGGGACCACGCCCGCGACGCTAGAGGTGGCCGATGGAGCTGCACGAGAGCCTGGCCGAGCTGGTCGCGGCCGTCGGGCCGCAGGTGCTGGACGACGCCGACGGTCTCCGGGCCGCGCTCGACGACTACCTCGACGAGGGGGCGGCCAGCACCGGTGACATCAACCTGCTGGTCGACGCCGTCCGGCTCGGTGCCTACGCCTGGATGATGAGCACCATCGCCAGCGGCGGCGAGGGGGCCAAGGCGGTCGAGGCCGCCGGTGTGATCCTGGCCCGCGACCGGGGCAGCCGCGACCTCGACACGGCCCGCTGGGCCTGCGCGGTGCTCGGCTTCGCGGTCGGCAAGGTCGGTGACGCCGACGTGCGTCGCTACCGCACCCGCACCATGGAGGTGCCGCTCCCGCAGGCGCCCGAGGAACCGCAGCCGAGCCCGCCCGCCCCCGTCGTGGAGCTTGTGGTGGAGCCCGTCGTGGAGCCCGTGGTGGCCCCGGACGTCTCCACGGCACCGGCGCAGCCGGCACTCGCCCCGGTCACGGAGGCTGCGGACGCCGTGGTCATCGCCCCGGGTCCACCGCCACCACCACCGCCGCCACCACCGCCACCAGGGCCGGCCCGCACGCGACGTCGTCGTACGCCGGTCCTCGCGGTGGTCGTCGTCCTCGCCCTCGTGGGTGGGGGCCTGGCGGCCTGGCGGGTCCTCGGGGGCGACGACGACCCGGAGCGGACGGCCGTCGCGGTGGACCAGGAGCAGTCCCGCACGCCCGAGCCGAGCGAGGATCCCAGCGACGATCCCAGCGAGGATCCCAGCGACGATCCCAGCGACGATCCGACGTCCGAGCCCGAGCCGCTGCCCTTCGAGGTCGACGCCGCCTTCGTCAACCAGCCGTGCACGGGCGAGGTGATCGTGATGCTGGCGACCGCGGGGGTGGCGGACAACTACGCCGCCAAGCTCGGCAACGCGGTCGAGGGCGTGCCCGACGCCCAGGTGCTGCGGGCCTCCGACTCGTGCGCCGCCTTCCAGCGCACGCACCCGGAGTCGGGCCAGCCGATCTACAACGCCTACCTCGGGCCCTACGCGACGGTGCCCGAGGCGTGCCAGGCGATCGAGGGGCTCGACAGCGCCACGGCCTGGGTGCGCGAGCTGGCCAACCCCTCGCAGGAGCGCGAGCTGTGCTTCTGCGAGTCCTCGGTCGACGCGCTGCCGACGATCGGCCGCGACTCCGACCTGACGTCGCTGGCGGTGCGACGGTTGATCGGGCAGGTGCAGTGGGGGCTCTACCTCTTCGGGCTGATCCCCAAGGAGGGCGTCTTCCAGAGCTATGGCCAGCGGACGCCCGACTTCGTCACGGCCCTGGAGGACTTCCAGTCCCAGGTGCTCGTCGATCCCGACGGCGTGATCGCCCAGGAGACCTGGGAGCGGCTGCTCGACGAGTTCTGTGAGACCGAGGTCTACGACGTCGAACGCTGAAAAGTAGGATGGGCGTGCCCGCGCACCCCACCAGGTGCCGCCCTCACCGCAGGAGCCTTCCGTGCCTCGAGTCGTCGTCGACGTCATGCCCAAGCCCGAGATCCTCGACCCCCAGGGCAAGGCCGTCCTCGGTGCCCTGCCGCGCCTGGGCTTCTCCGGCATCATCGACGTCCGACAGGGCAAGCGCTTCGAGCTCGAGCTCGCCGGCGAGGTGACCGAGGAGGTCCTCGCCGAAGTGCACCAGATGGCGGAGACGCTGCTCTCCAACCCTGTCATCGAGAACTTCACCGTCCACGTGGAGCAGCCCGCATGAAGATCGGCGTCGTGACCTTCCCGGGCAGCCTCGACGACGTCGACGCGCAGCGCGCGGTCACCATCGGGGGCAACGACGCCGTCGCCCTGTGGCACGGCGACCACGACCTCAAGGGTGTGGACGAGGTCGTCCTGCCCGGCGGCTTCTCCAACGGCGACTACCTGCGCTGCGGCGCCATCTCGCGCTTCTCGCCGGTCATGGCCGAGGTCATCGCGGCCGCCGGCCGCGGCATGCCCGTCCTGGGCATCTGCAACGGCTTCCAGATCCTGTGCGAGTCGCACCTGCTCCCGGGTGCGCTGATCCGCAACGACCACCGCAAGTTCGTCTGCCGCGACCAGCGCCTGCGCGTCGAGAACAACCGCACCCCGTGGACCTCGGCCTACGCCGAGGGAGCCGAGATCACCATCGTCCTCAAGAACGGCGAGGGTGGCTTCGTCGCCGACGAGGCCACGCTGGACCGCCTCGAGGGGGAGGGCCACGTCGTCGCGCGCTACCTCGGCGACAACCCCAACGGCTCGCTGCGCGACATCGCCGGCGTCACCAACGCCGCCGGCAACGTCGTCGGGCTGATGCCGCACCCCGAGCACGCCGTCGAGCACCTCACCGGCGCCGGCACCGACGGGCTGGGGTTCTTCACCAGCCTCGTGGAGCAGTCGTTCGCATGAGCTCCTCGCGCACCGGCTCGCTGACGGGTCCCACCCGGTTGTTCCGTGTCGTCGCGACGGCGGAGGCCATCACCTGGGCCGGGCTGCTGACCGGGATGTTCCTCAAGTACGTCACGCAGACGACCGAGCTCGGGGTGCGCGTCTTCGGGATGCTGCACGGCATCGTCTTCATCGCCTACTGCCTCACCACGGTCGTCGTGGCCATCGACCGTCGCTGGCCGGCCTCCCGGCTGGTGCTCGGCCTGGTCTCGTCGGTCCCGCCGTTCATGACGATCTGGTTCGACCGGCACGTGGAGCGGGCCGGCGGGCTGGCCGATTCCTGGCGCCTCACGACCGAGCCCGCAGGTCCTGGTGTCGAGCGTCCCACCGCGTGGTTGCTGCGCAACCCGCTCCAGGGTGCGGTCGCCGGCATCGTCGCCGTTGCCGCCCTCACCGGCGTTGCGCTGCTCGTCGGGCCACCGGTCGGCTGACACTGATCACCGACGCCGTCCACATGGGGTGCGACGGCAGCCAGGGGGACGTGCAGTGAGCACCGAGCAGGACACACCGGCAGCGTCCGGCTGCACCTACTGCGGCAACGCCTACGGTCCGGCCGACGTCGCCTGCCCCAGCTGCGGCTTCCCCACCCCCCACGCCTCGGTCAAGGCGGCAGCCGACGCCCGCCGGGCCCGCCTGCGCACGCGCGTGGTCGCCGGTGTCGCGGCGGTGGCGGTCGTGGGGGGCAGCGCCTTCCTGCTGGTGCGCGGTGGTGACGAGACGGCGCCCACGACCACGACTCCTCCGGGCGAGGCTCCCGTCGAGGGCCCGCGCCGGCTCGCGCCGTCCTGGGAGGTCGCCCTCGACAGCCCGGTGCTCGGCGAGCTCGCCGTCGACGACGCGGTGGTCCTCTCGCTCGAGTCCGGCGACCTCGTCTCCCTCGACGCCGAGGGCGAGCAGACCTGGAGCCGGGCCCAGCCGGTCGCCCCGGTCGAGGACGTCGACGCCGGCGGCGAGGTGCTCGTCAGCGCCACGGACGGCCCGGGCATCAGTGCCAACACGCTGGCGGACGGGGACGAGCTCTGGCAGTACCCCGACATCACCTACGTCGGCGTGGTCGGCTCCGGCTTCGTGGTCGACGTCGAGGCGCAGGGCGGGCCCTTCGGGGTGCTCGACGCCCGCACCGGCCTACCGACCTGGAAGGTCCCGGACGTCGACGCCTACGCCGTCGCCGGCGCGATGGCCTACGTCCTGCGCGGCCCGGAGCTGACCGCGTTGAGCGCCGACGACGGCAGCGAGCTGTGGACCAGCGACGTCGGCGCCGGACGCGAGGCCACCCTGGTCGCCGACCTGGGCCTGGTCGTGGTGGTCAAGGGGTCCGAGGTGGTCGCCCTCGACCCGCTCAACGGCACCGAGCGCTGGAGGGCCCAGGCGCCGGGCGCGGCGGTCGAGGTGTTCTCCGACGAGCTGGTGGTCGTCACCAGCGAGCGCGCGACGCCGCCGACGGCGGTCGCCTACGACGCGATGGGGGAGCGCGGCGAGCTGCCGGTCGAGGCCGGGCTGCCGGCCGACCTGGTGCCGTTCACCGTGGACGGGGAGGCCTACGTCGTCGACCCCGTCTCCGGCACCGTCCTGGACGAGGACCTCACCGTTCGGGCGACGTACGACGGCACCATCACGCCAGCCGACGACGGGGTCTACGTCGTCGCGGACGGCGTGGTCTCGCACTACCCCCTCGGCGCCTCCACCCCCGACGTCGAGGCCGAGGTGCCCGGTGCCGAGCGGGTGCTCGTCCTCGCCGACGGCTTCGCGGTCGTCGCCGGCGACACCGTCGCCCGGTTCCGGTAGCCGCCCCGGACGTCATGCGGGACGTGGAGTCGCTTCCACTGTCCGGATGACGTCCCGACAGCCGATCGACCGACGGGCTGCTAGCGGGTGCCGGCCTCGAGCCGGCCCCAGGTCGGGTAGGCGACCACGCCGTTGACCGGGGTGCCGGTCTTCTGCTGGTAGGCCCGTACGGCGTTGCTGGTCGCGGCGTCGAAGACCCCGGTCGCCTTGAGCGGCTTGGTGAGCGCAGCGGCGTTGAGGGCGCGCTGGACACGGCGCACGGCGGGACCGGCGGAGCCGACCTTCAGCACCTCGCGCGGGCCGGAGGCCAGCAGCATGATCCAGTGGCGGACGAACCAGGAGGAGGTCACGGCCACCTGGTGCTCGGTCTGCCAGGCGTTCATCGCCTTGACCAGCTGGGGGTTGTAGTTGCCGCCGGTCGGGCCGTCGTAGAAGCCCTGCTCGCGCAGCAGGCACTGGAGCGCCTTCATCTGCGCCGCCGGGGGACGATAGGTGTCGGTGGGGGGACGCAGCAGCGGGTACTCCCACAGCGAGACGTTGACGCCGCCGCAGTGGGTCTCCGCCTCGGCGACCGAGCCGCGGCCGAGGTCGAGGTAGTTGCGGTCGATGTTGATGCGCACGCCGCCCCAGGTCTCGTCGTGCCCGCCCATGTACTGCTTCACGCGGCCGCCGGGGCGCCAGCCGTCCTCACGGATGTAGGAGGTCGAGGTGTTGGCGATGCCGTCCCAGCGGGCCACCCAGATCGCGTCGGGGAGCGTGAAGCGGTCGGGCCGGTTGATCCGGGCGGCGTCGAGCGCGGCGATGCCGGAGCCGGCGCTGGAGTAGACGCCCGAGACGTAGCCGAGCTCGTGGATCTTCTGGGTCCAGCCGCTGAGGAAGGTCAGCGCGGACTCACGGCAGTCGGTGTTGGAGTTGTCGTAGCCCTCGAGGTCGTACCAGAGGGTGCTCCTCTCGACGATGCCCAGCGCCTGGGCCGCGGCGACCGCGGAGACGGCCTCGTCCATGCCCTGCTGCTTGGCCAGCGCGTAGCGGCCGACCTTGCCCGGCTTGGGGTTGATCTTGACGTCGTCGGAGTAGCGCGGGAAGCGCGGCTGGCACGAGGCCTGCGGGCCGAGGGTGATCGGGAGCAGCCGCCAGCCGTTGCGCAGCTGGGTGCTGATCCAGGTGGGCGTCAGGTTGGGCTGGTCGCGGCAGGCGCGTGACGTGCCGGAGATGTAGATGCCGACCGAGAGGAACGGCGAGTTCTGGAGCCAGGCGTTCATCGCCTTCTGGTCCGGCGCGTGGCACTGGTCGAAGCCGAAGCCGGTGAAGTCGCCGGGCGTCACGACGTTGCCCTCCCGGGCGGCGGTCGCCCGCGGGCTCGCGGAGGCGCTCGCGCCCGCCTGTGCGGCGGGGCCGATCGCGCTCACCGTGGCCAGCGTCAGCAGGCCCACCGCCGCGAGGCTGGCGGCATGTCGGAGGCGGGTGGAGAGCGGGGGAAGAGACGTGCGAGGCATGGCGGAGCTCCAGGGGAAGGGTGTCGATCCGTCGGACGGCGACGTCACCATAACCTCACGAGTCACACCCGTAACAGGCATCGCGAGTAACTACAGATCTGTAATTCGCGGACCGGCCAGCGGGGCCGGCCCGGGCGTCGCGCACGGTTAGATTGCGGCATGACCACCGCGGCCCCCGCCCCCGACCCGACGCCTCGTCGGGCCCGCTTCGTGGCCGCCGTCGGCGCTCTCGTGCTGGCCGCGGTCGCTGTCGGCATCGTCGTGGTCCTGCTCGTGGGTGACCGGGGCAGGTCGGCGAGCTTCTCCAGCGGTCTCGCCGCCCGGTTGCCCGAGCCCGTGACGTCGACGCCCGAGCTCGACTGGACAGTGCAGACCGATGGGCCCGTGACCGGCGGGACGGCCGTGGGGGAGCGGGTCTTCCTGTCGACCGGGAGCGCCGTGCTCGAGCTCGATGCCGCGGGCGAGGAGGCCTGGTCCGTGCGGCCCCAGGAGCCGTGCAGCGTGATCCTGTCCCACCCCGACCACGAGGACGTCGTGGTCTGCGTGACCGAGGCCGGCGCCGTCGGTCTCGCGGCCGCCGACGGCGAGCAGCTCTGGGAGCTCGCCGAGGGCCCGCTCGTGCGCTACCTCGACGACGGTGCCGGCTTCGCCGGCGAGACCGCCCTCGGCGTCATGGACGTCGCGTCCGGCGACGTGCGCTGGTCGATCGACGTCACCGACGAGTACGCCTTCGGCCCCGACGCGCTCTACACGGCGCAGGGCGGCACCCTGACGTCGTACGACGTCGGCTCGGGCGAGGAGCAGTGGTCGATCCCCTACGACGAGGAGTCGCGCGTCGACGGCACCCAGGCCGCCACCCCGGACCTCGCGGTCAACGACGACCTCCTGCTGCTGACCTCCGAGGCCGGTGCCGTCGCGCTCGACCCCGACGACGGTGAGGACCTCTGGCGCGTCGACCCGGGCGCCGACGGGATCGCCGGCGGGGTCCTCTCCGACGACCGGGTCTGGCTGCTGCCGACCGACGACGACGAGCAGGCTGCGGCCCCGCAGATCCTGGTGCGCGACGCCGACGGGGAGGTGGGCGAGCTGGAGACCGACGAGGACACCGAGGTCGTCTCGCTCGAGCGCTTCGAGGTCGACGGCGACGACTACGCGATCGACTTCATCTCGGGTCGGGTCTACGACGACGAGCTGGTGACCGTGGGCACCTATCCCGGGCTCCTCACCGTCGTGGACGGCGGGCTCTACGCGGCGACCGAGCCGGAGGCCGACCTGCCGGGGAGCTTCGCCTACTACGAGCTCGGGGCGGACGAGGCCACCTGGACCGTCGACCTCGCCGGGGTCGAGATGCTCAACGTCGCCGCCGCCGACGGCCTCGTCGTGGTCGTGGCGGACGACGAGGTCCGCGGCTACCGCTGAGCCCGGTCGTCCGCGGCCTGCGCCGGGTGCACCGGAGCGGCCCGGCGCCGGTAGATTGACGCCCGTGCCCGAGACCTCCGTGAAGCCGTCCCTCGACACCGTCGCCGTCGCGGGGTCGGACCCCGCACGCGAGCAGCCGTGGGCCGATCTCGGCCTCAAGGCGGACGAGTACCAGGAGATCCGCGAGATCCTCGGGCGTCGTCCCACCAGCGCCGAGCTCGCGATGTACTCCGTCATGTGGAGCGAGCACTGCTCCTACAAGTCCTCCAAGGTGCACCTCAAGCAGTTCTCCGAGATTCCTCAAGAGACCCCGGCGGGGAGGATGCTCGCCGGCATCGGCGAGAACGCCGGCGTCATCGACGTCGGCCAGGGCTATGCCGTGACCTTCAAGGTCGAGTCGCACAACCACCCGTCCTACGTCGAGCCCTACCAGGGTGCCGCGACCGGCGTCGGTGGCATCGTGCGCGACATCCTCGCGATGGGTGCGCGCCCGGTCGCCGTGATGGACCCGCTGCGCTTCGGCCCGCTCGACGCCCCCGACACCCAGCGCGTGCTGCCGGGGATCGTGGCGGGCGTCGGTGGCTACGGCAACTGCCTGGGCCTGCCCAACATCGGCGGCGAGGCCGTCTTCGACGAGTCGTACCTCGGCAACCCGCTGGTCAACGCCCTCTGCGTCGGCGTGCTGCGTCACGAGGACCTGCACCTCGCCAAGGCGTCCGGCGCCGGCAACCAGGTGATCCTCTACGGCGCCAAGACCGGGGGCGACGGCATCGGTGGCGTCTCGATCCTCGCCAGCGAGACCTTCGAGTCGACCGGGCCGGCCAAGCGCCCGGCCGTGCAGGTCGGCGACCCGTTCATGGAGAAGCTCCTCATCGAGTGCACGCTCGAGATCTTCGCGGCCGGTCTCGTGGCCGGCATCCAGGACCTCGGCGGCGCCGGGCTGTCCTGCGCGACCTCCGAGCTCGCCAGCGCGGGTGACGGTGGCATGCACGTCGAGCTCGACCGGGTGCCGCTGCGCGACTCCACGCTCTCGCCCGAGGAGATCCTCATGAGCGAGTCGCAGGAGCGGATGATGGCCGTCGTCGAGCCCGACGACGTCGCGGCGTTCCTCGCGATCTGCGCCAAGTGGGAGGTCGACGCGACCGTGATCGGCGAGGTCACCGACACCGGCCGGCTGCACATCGACTGGCACGGCGAGCGCGTCGTCGACGTGCCCCCGCGCTCGGTCGCGCACGACGGCCCCACCTACCACCGCCCCTTCGCCCGCCCCGACAGCCAGGACGCCCTCCAGGCCGACGGCGCCGAGTCGCTGCCCCGACCCGCGACCGGTGAGGAGCTGCGCGAGACCGTGCTGCGCCTCGCGGCGTCGCCCAACCTGTGCGACAAGTCGTGGATCACCGATCAGTACGACCGCTACGTCCGCGGCAACACCGTGCTCGCCCAGCCCAGCGACTCCGGGATGATCCGCATCGACGAGGACACCAACCTCGGTGTCGCGGTCTCCACCGACTGCAACGGCCGCTTCGCCCGCCTCGACCCCTACGCCGGCGCGCAGCTGGCGCTGGCCGAGTCCTACCGCAACGGCGCCACGGGTGGCGCGACGCCGCTGGCGATCTCCGACTGCCTCAACTTCGGCTCGCCCGAGGACCCGGCCGTCATGTGGCAGTTCGCCGAGGCCTGCCGCGGCCTCAAGGACGGCTGCCTCGAGCTGGGCATCCCGGTCACCGGCGGCAACGTCAGCCTCTACAACCAGACCGGCGAGACCGCGATCCTCCCGACCCCGGTCGTCGCGGTGCTCGGGGTCATCCAGGACGTCACCAGGCGCACCCCGTCGGCCTTCGAGGCCGCCGGTGAGCGGATCTTCCTGCTCGGCGAGACCCGCGAGGAGCTCTCCGGCTCCGAGTGGGCCCACGTCGTGCATGGTCACCTCGGCGGTCGCCCGCCCGTGGTCGACCTGATGGGCGAGAAGTCCCTCGCCGAGCTGCTGCGCGAGGGAGTCGGACTGCTCACCAGCGCCCACGACCTCTCCGACGGAGGCCTGGCCCAGACGCTCGTCGAGGCCAGCCTGTGCAGCATGATCGGCGCGACCGTCACCGTGGCGGGCGACGCGTTCGTCGGGCTCTTCTCCGAGTCGGCCGGTCGCGTGGTCGTCACCGTGGCGGACGGCGACGCCGCTGCCCTGACCTCGCTGGCCGAGAGGCACGGCGTGGCCGTGAGCGAGCTCGGGGTCACCGGTGGCGACAGCATCGTGGTGGAGGGCCAGTTCGAGCTCGCCCTGCTCGAGGTCCGCTCCGCGTGGATGGCGACGCTGCCCGCAGCGTTGGGCTGATCCTTGGCCGACGACCTGGTCGTCTCGCGGTCGCTGGTCGTCCCGGCGGCCGAGCTCGCCGAGCGCTTCTCCCGCTCGTCGGGTCCTGGCGGGCAGGGCGTCAACACCGCCGACTCCCGAGTCGAGCTCTCCTTCGACCTGGCCGCCTCGCCCAGCGTGCCGGCGTACCTCCAGGAGCGGATGCTGGCCGCCCTGGGCTCGCGTCTCGTCGACGGCGTCCTCACGATCGCCGCCAGCGAGCACCGCACCCAGCTCGCCAACCGGCGCGCCGCGCGGGAGCGGCTGGCCTCGCTGCTGCGCGACGCGGCCCTGCCGCCGGCGCCACCACGCCGTGCCACGCGCCCCACGCGCGGCTCCAAGGAGCGTCGCCTCGGCGCCAAGAAGCGGCGCGGTGAGATCAAGAAGGGGCGTCAGGGGCGCTTCGACTAGTTGGACCCCTCTGGTGGGATGGCGCTCGTGCACCGACGGACCCTGCTGAGCCTGCCCGCCCTGGGGGTGGTCGGTCTCGCGCTGGCCTCGTGCGGGGAGGATGCTCCCGTGAGAGAGCCCGACGGTCCCGGTGAGGGGCGCACCGCCTACGGCACCGACCCCAGCCAGTACGGTGAGCTCTACCTCCCCGAGGGCACGCCCCGCGGCGTCGTGGTGGTCATCCACGGCGGCTTCTGGAAGGCGGAGTACGACCTCTCGCTCGGTCGTCCGCTCGCGACCAGCCTGGCTGCGCAGGGCTGGGCCGCCTGGAACATCGAGTACCGACGCGTCGGCAACGGCGGCGGCACGCCCGAGACCTTCGACGACGTCTCCGCGGCGATCGACGCGCTGGCCGACCTCGACCTCGACACGTCGACAGTCGTGACGCTCGGCCACTCGGCCGGTGGACACCTCGCCGCGTGGTCTGCCTCGCGCGGTCGCGACGGGGCCTGGCCCGACCGCGTGCCGGTCACCCACGTGATCTCGCAGGCCGGGGTGCTCGACCTCGTGGCCTCCGAGCGCGACGGCCTGGGCGGCGGTGCTGCCGCGGCACTGCTCGGACACGCCCCGGGACCCGACGACGCGGCGTACGACCCGATGCAGCAGGTGCCGCTCGAGCAGCCGGTCTGGTGCGTGCACGGCACGGCCGACACGATCGTGCCGATCGGACAGTCCGGGACCTACGTCAGCGCCGCCACCGCGGCGGGCGCGCAGGCCGACCTGGTCGCCGTCGACGGTGACCACTTCGCCGTGATCGACCCGCTGTCGCAGGCCTGGACCGAGATCCTCGGCATCCTGGACGGGATCGGCTGAGGCAGGGGTGTGCGCGGGCGTCAGGCAGCTGGCGGGAGGGTCGAGATCTTCTGCCAGATCTTGCGCGACATCCCCGTCGTGAGCTCCTCGATGGAGTTGACCGTGTCGAGCACGACGGCGTCGCGGGACTCCTCGGCGCACAGGGCCGCGGTCTTGGCGACCAGGCTGAGCAGCTCCGAGCAGTAGTCGAGGTAGCGCTCCATCTCGTCGCGCTCCATGTCCAGCGGGACGCTCGCGCTCGTCGAGGTGTAGCTCGGCCGCAGCTGCTCGGGGTCCTTGGTGAGCTGGTGCATGTCGACGATGTGCGCCGTGGAGCGGAGCTGGTGGAGCAGCGCGAGGGTGCGGCCGCGCTGGAGCCGCTCGGGCACGGTCCAGAGGAAGAAGACCGCGATGCCCGCGAAGACCAGGTCGTTGATCGTCGTCTCGACGAGCGGCAGCACGTCGAGGGAGCTGGTGAACCGGCCGTCGACCCGGATCGCGTCACGGGCCGCCAGCGCCAGGGCCACGAGCGTGGCGCCCACGATCAGGCCCATCGCGACCCGTGACACGACACGGGCCAGCCGCAGGCGGCCCTGGATCGCCCCGGCCCCGGTCTCGACCTCGTCGATGAGGATCAGCAGGTCGCCGGCCACCTTGCGCAGCCCCCGCTCGGGGAAGCGGGCCGTGATGCGCTCCTGGAGGTGGCGCACCGTGTCGCGGACGGGACCGGCCTCCAGCGGCTCGTGCAGGTCGCGGGTCACCTGCGCAGCGTAGGTGGTGCGGAGCGTGCGCGAGTCGTGTGCCGGAGAACGCGGTCGAGCGCTGCATCCGGCACACGACCCCGCGGCGGCCGGCGGTCCGGGCCGGCGTCGAGCCGCTCAGCGAGGTGCTGCGGGTGGCGGCGTGCGTCGCGACGGCGGCCGGCTCGGTCGACCCGACGAGTCGATCCGCGCCTCCGGCCCCGGACCCGGCTGGCAGCTCGGGCACCACCAGCACCGTCGGTTGGCCGGGTCGTCCGGGATCTCCGGCACCATCCGCACCGTCGTGCCGCAGCGCAGGCAGGGACGCCGGTTGCGCCCCGAGACCCAGTGGTCCTCACCACGGCGGCTGGTCCCGGTCGTCACCTGGTAGGCACCCGGCACGAGTGCGGAGTGCCGCAACGCCCTCGCGGCCAGACGCACCAGCGCATCGACGTCGACCTCGCCGATCGGCGTCCAGGGACTGCGACCGACCAGGAAGCACAGCTCGTTGGCCCACAGGTTGCCCAGCCCGGCCATCCGCGTCTGGTCGAGCATCGCCGAGGCCAGCGGCACGTCAGGGTCGGCCGCCAGCCGTCGTACGGCCTCGGCGTGGTCCCAGTCCTCGCGCAACGGGTCCGGACCCAGGTGCCCGACCAGCTGCTGCTCGTCCGCGGTCGCCACGAGGTCGAGCTGGTGCAGGTCCAACCCGTACGCCGTCGCGCCGCCCTCCGTCTCCAGCACGACGCGCACCTGCGGCATCAGCCTGGTCGGGAGCCGCTTGCCGGGTCGGGTCACCGTCCAGCTCCCGTCCATCAGCAGGTGGCTGTGGAGGCTGACGCCACCGCTGAAGCGGGTCAGCAGGTGCTTGCCGTGCGTCGCGTGCTCGAGCAGCGTGCGGCCGGTGAGGTCGCGCGTGGCGAGCCGGGGCATCCGCAGGTCCGACCGGACGATCGAGCTGCCCTTCAGTCCCCGGTCGAGGCGTCGCGCGAGCTTGTGGACGCTGTCTCCCTCCGGCACCGCTCCATCATGCCGGTCTAGGGTTCACCGCGTGCCCGAGGACGACGCCTGATGCCACCCCGCCTGCGTGTGCTGACGGCCGACGAGCTGGCGACCGCGACCGCAGCCGACGACCTGCGCGCCCTGACCAAGCACTTCATGGCCGTGCTCGAGCAGCGCGCCCCGGGTCACTCCGTGGAGGTCCGGGTGCCGCCCTACGCCGCCGTCCAGGTGATCCCGGGGGTGCGGCACACCCGCGGCACCCCGCCGGCCGTGGTCGAGATGGACGCCGTCACGTGGATCGCGCTCGCGACGGGCGAGCTCGCCTGGGTCGACGCGGTCAGGAGCGGAGCCGTCCGGGCCTCCGGCGAGCGCACCGACCTGTCGGCCCACCTACCCCTGGGGTGAGGTCAGGGCGACTCGATAGGTTGGCGCTCATGACTGCAGAGATCCGCGCCCAGGTCACCGCCCTCCTCCCCGCGATCCGCCAGGACCTCGAGGACCTGGTCCGGATCGAGTCCGTCAGCGCCGACCCGGCGCGTGCCGGCGAGGTGCAGCGCAGCGCCGAGGCCGTGGCCGAGCTCTTCCGGGCCGAGGCGTTCGACTCCGTCGAGATCGTCAGCGCCGAGGGTGGCGCCCCGGCCGTCATCGCGCACAAGAAGGGGCCGGAGGGGGCGCCGACCGTGCTCCTCTACGCGCACCACGACGTGCAGCCGGAGAACGACCACGCCGAGTGGGACTCCCCGCCCTTCGAGCCGACCGAGCGCGACGGGCGCCTCTACGCCCGTGGTGCCGCCGACGACAAGGCCGGCATCGCCGCCCACCTCGGGGCGCTGCGCGTCTTCGGCGACGACCTGCCGGTCAGCGTCACGATGTTCATCGAGGGCGAGGAGGAGGTCGGCTCCGACACCCTCCCGGCGCTGCTCAAGGAGCACCACGACGCCCTGCGCGCCGACGTCATCGTCATCGCCGACTCCGGCAACTGGGACATCGGCGAGCCCGCCCTCACCACCAGCCTGCGCGGCCTGGTGCGCGTCGACGTCGAGGTCCGCACGCTCACCCACGCCGTCCACTCCGGCATGTGGGGCGGTCTCGCCCCCGACGCGCTGATCACCCTGAGCCGGCTGATCGCGAGCCTCCACGACGACACCGGCGACGTGGCGATCGCCGGGCTGCACGCAGGACCTGCCGCCGACGTGACCTACCCCGAGGAGCGCCTGCGCGCCGAGTCCGGTGCCGTGCCCGGCCTGGAGTGGATCGGCACGGGCTCCGCCGTCGAGCGCCTCTGGACCAAGCCCGCGCTCTCCATCACCGGGCTCGACGCTCCCAAGGTCGACGGCGCCAGCAACACCCTCGTCGCCTCGGCCCGCGCCAAGATCAGCCTGCGCATCGCCCCCGGCGACACCACCGCCAACGCGCTGGCCTGTCTCCAGCAGCACCTCGAGGCGCACGTCCCGTGGGGCGCCGAGCTCAGCGTCACGGTCGTCGACACCGGCGAGGCAACGCAGATCGACGCCACCGGTCCGGCGTACGACGCGGCACGCGCGGCGTTCCAGGAGGCCTGGGACGGCACCGCTCCGGTCGACATGGGCGTCGGCGGGTCGATCCCCTTCATCGCGGAGTTCCTCGTCGCGTTCCCGGAGGCCAGCGTGCTGGTGACGGGCGTCGAGGACCCCGACACCCGCGCCCACGGCGCCAACGAGGGTCTGCACCTGGCGGAGTTCGAGCGGGTCGTCCTGGCCGAGGCGCTGCTGCTCAAGAACCTCTCCGAGCTCTGAGCCCGAGCCCGTGCGCGCCGACACCCTCGCCTTCCTCGCCGAGCACCGGCGCGCCAGCCTCGACACCCTGACCGAGCGCCTCGTCGTCACCATCGAGGCGGACAACCCGGGCTACCGCGCGACGGGACTGGTCCCGCGCACCGACCTGTGGCACTCGTGCCACGACAACATCAGCCGCATCCTCGAGCTGCTCGCCGAGTCGCTGGAGCGCGATGAGCGGCACGGGCGCGCCGACGACAACCCCGCCTACGACGCGGCCCGGGCGACCGGACGCCGGCGTGCCGAGCAGGGGCTCCCGCTCGACGTCGTGCTGCGCTCCTTCCGGATCGGCGGTCGGCTGATCTGGGACGACCTGGTCGCCGCGGGGGAGGAGGCGCTCGACGCCGTGGAGCTGCGCGAGATCGGCACCCTGCTGTGGGAGGTGGTCGACGAGACGTCGGCCCAGGTGGCGACGAGCTACCACCTCTACGAACGGGCCGCCGTGCGCGCCGACGAGCAGCTGCGCGCCCAGCTGTGGGAGGGCCTGATCAACGGCCGCGCCAAGGAGCCGGGCTTCGCCCACGAGGTGTCGCGGCTGCTCGACCTGCCGGTGTCGGGCGACTACCTCGTCGTCGTCACCGGGGTCGGGCTGGACCTGGCCGCGGTCGACCGGCACCTGGCGCCCCACGCCACCGGGTGGGTGCGGCGCGCCGACGGCCTGGTGGGTCTGGTCGCCCTGCGCGACGACCGCCCCGACGAGGCGCTGGGTTCCCTGGCTGCTCTGGCGTCCGCGGTCCGGTTGGCGCTCGGGGTCTCGGTGGTCGTCCACGGCCTGGCGGGGATCGACCAGGGCTACCGGCAGGCGTCGCTGGCGCTCCAGGTGCAGGAGGAGCAGCCGGGCCTGGCCTCCTTCGACCAGCAGCTGCCCGAGGTCCTGCTGCTGAGCTCACCCGAGGTCTCGGCCCGGATCGTCTCGGTGTGGCTGGACCCGGTGCTCGCCCTGCCCGAGGCGGAGGCACGGATCCTGGTCGACACCCTGCGCGCCTGGGTGGCGCATGCAGGGTCCGCGACCCGCACCGCCGCGGCGGCGCACTGCCACCGCAACACCGTCATCAACCGGCTGCGCCGCACGGAGGAGCTGATCGGGCGCTCCTTCGCCGATGGGGCGCCGCCGGTGGAGCTCGACCTGGCGCTGCGCGCCCTGCGTCTCGAACCGCAGTGATTGTGCATTCTGCACAGGTGACGTGTCCCATTACTGGTGCTACGTCCCTTTTGTGACGGGGTGACGCCTGTCACGCTGGAGGCAGGCGTGACGCACGTACCTCGGGGTCCACCTCGAGGCGTCGCGCACTCATGGGGTGTACATGTCTCTCTCTTCGTCCGACCACGCGCACAGCACGCCCGACACCGCCACGGCCCCCGCCGGCCTGGGTCGTCGGTCGTTCCTGGGCTACGTCATGGCCGGCAGCACGCTCGTCGTGGCCGCCGACCTCAACCTCGCCCGTCCGGCGCGCGCCGCGGTCCCGTCGGGTGTGCAGATCCCGGAGCTCTACGACCTCGAGGACCTCCAGACCGACTCCGCGCTGCCGACCTCGCAGCTGATCACGGTGACGATCAACCGTGACGGCACCGCGTCGTTCGCGCTGCCGCGCACCGAGGTCGGTCAGGGCATCCTGACGTCGACCACGATGATCCTGGCCGAGGAGCTCGACCTGCCGATGAGCAAGGTCAAGGTCACCCTGGCCAAGGCCCGCCCCGAGCTGCTGCTCAACCAGCTGACCGGTGGCTCCAACACGACGTTCTCCACCTACACGCCCATCCGCGTGGCCGGTGCCCTTGCGCGCCAGCGCCTCCTCGAGGCCGCCGCGATCCTGTTCGGCACGACGGCCGACCGGCTCACCACCACCGGCGGCGTCATCAGTGACGGTCTCGGCAACAACGCGACCTACGGCGACCTCGCCTCCGACGCCGCCAGCCAGGTCGTGGAGGCGGTCGAGGTGGTCCTGCGTCCCCCCAGCGACTTCAAGCTGATCGGCAAGCCGAAGGGCCGTCTCGACGCGCGCGACGCGGTGACCGGCAAGAAGAAGTTCACCACCGACCTCGACGTGCCCGGTGCCCTGCCGACCATGGTCTGCCGTGCCCCTGAGCACATGGGCACGCCCAAGCGCCTCAAGAACCGTGCCCGCATCCTCACGATGGACGGCGTCACCCACGTCGCGACGGTCCCCACGGGCGTCGCTGTGCGGGCACGCACCTTCGGCCAGTGCATCGATGCCATCCGCGAGATGGACGTCGAGTGGAACCCCGGCACGGCCTCGGGTGAGTCCGACAGCACCATCTTGGCCAAGCTGCGGGGCCAGGAGATCCCGATGGTCGTGCCCAACGTGCCGATCCTGGCCGAGACGGTCGAGACCAACGTCGCGTTCGCGTTCCGGAGCAGCGCCGCGCTCGAGCCCTATGCCGCCATCGCCGACGTCCGTGACGACAAGGCGACGATCTGGGCGGGCCTGAAGGTCCCGATCCTCGCCCAGCAGCGCGTCGCCGAGGCGGTCGGGCTGCGCCAGGACCAGGTCGAGGTCAACGTCATCACCTCGGGCGGGTCGTTCGGTCACAAGCTCTTCGGCGACCACGCCATCGAGGCCGCCACCATCTCCAAGGCGATGGGCAAGCCCGTCAAGCTGATGTGGCACCGCGCCGACGAGCCGCGCCAGGGGCGCCTGCACCCGATGGCCACCACGCGGGTGCGCGCCACCGTCCTCGACGGACAGGTGCTCAGCTTCGAGCAGCGCCACACGAGCGTGACGACCGACTTCAGCCACGGCCTCGGCGAGATGATCACCTCGCAGGCCGACGAGCTCGACCCGCTGGGGCTCGGTGGGCTCGGCTTCGCCGAGTCGATCTTCACCCTCACCCAGGAGCTGCCCTACAACTTCGGGGTCCTGACCCAGCTGCTCAACGAGCCGTTGGAGTTCGAGGACCAGTTCAGCACCGGGTCGATGCGCAACATCTACTCGCCCGACGTGTGCACCTCCGCCGAGCTCACGATCGACCAGATCGCCAAGAAGGTCGGCAAGGACCCCTTGGAGTTCCGCCTCGAGTTCCTCAAGAACGAGCGGGTCAAGACGGCGCTGCGCAAGGTGGCCAAGGAGGGCAACTGGGGCCGCACGATGCCCCAGGGCACGGCCCAGGGCATCGCGATCCACAAGGAGTACAAGGGCTGCACGGCGGTCCTCGTGGAGATCGACTGCCGCCCGCAGACCGTCAACCGTGATCTCGGCAAGGAGACCGTCACCGGCCCCCGTGTCACCAAGGTCGTCATCGCCGTCGACGCCGGGCTGGTCATCAACCCGCGCGGCCTCGAGGCACAGATGCAGGGCGGTGCCATGGACGGCATCGCGATGACGCTGACCAGCTCCTGCCACCTGCGTGACGGCAAGTTCCTCGAGGCGAGCTGGGACAACTACTTCTACACGCGCCAGTGGAACGTCCCGAAGGACATGGAGATCCACATCATCAAGTCCGACTCCGACACCCCCGGCGGTGCCGGCGAGGCGGCCGTTGGTTCCACGGCCGCCGCCGTGGCCTGTGCCTACGTGCGGGCCACCGGCGAGATCCCGAAGTACTTCCCGATCAACCACGGCCAGATCTCGTTCAAGCCCAAGTCGTTCATCCCGCCGGTGCCGCCCTCGCCGACCAACGGCCTCAAGCTCACCCGCTGAGGAAGAAGAGAGACAGACATGCCCAAGCAGACCTTCATCCTCAACGGCAAGCCCGTGACCGTGAACGTCAACGACGACGTGCGCGTCCTGTGGGTCCTTCGTGACCTGCTCGGTGTCACCGGTCCCAAGTACGGCTGTGGCATCAACGTGTGCAAGGCGTGCACGTCCCACATCAACGGCAAGGCGTTCAACCCGTGCGCCGTGCGGGTGGGCGACCTCAAGCCCCAGGACCGGCTCACCACCATCGAGGGCCTCAACGAGACCGTCGGCAAGGACCTCCACCCGATGCAGAAGGCCTGGCTCGACCAGGACGTGTCGCAGTGCGGCTACTGCCAGCCCGGCCAGATCATGGCCGCGGTGGCGCTGGTCAAGAAGGTCCGTCGGGAGGGTCGCGAGATCCGCGACTCCGACCTCGACCAGATCCGCAACATCTGCCGCTGCGGGACCTACTTCCGCATCCGCGAGGCCATCGAGCAAGGCGCGCGCAACATGCGCTGACCCTCACGACCCGCTGAGCCACGTGTTCGCCTTAAGTCACTAAAATCAGTAGACTTGAGGGGTGGTTACCTCCTCCTCGACCTCTCCCATCCACGCGCCCGCGACCCGGGTCGCCGTGATCGGTGGGGGAGCGAGTGGGGTCCTCACCGCGATCAACCTGCTCACCACCCCCGGCGGTGAGCAGGTCGCGGTGACGATCCACGAGGCCAGCGGCATCATCGGCCGCGGCGCCGCCTACGGCACGTGCGACCCTCGGCACCTGCTCAACGTCCGGGCGCGGCACATGAGCGCGTGGCCCGACGTGCCCTCCGACCTGCTCGAGTGGGCGGCCCGCACGGGCCGCGACCTCGACCCGCAGGGCTTCCTGCCGCGGCGCGACTTCGCCGCCTACCTCCAGGACACCCTGGCCTCGGTCGCCGACCACCGCCTCACCGTCCGGGCCGGGCGCGTCGACGACGTCGTCCCGAACGAGGGCGGGGGCTTCGAGGTCCACGCCGCCGGGACGGTGTCGATGGCCGACTCGGTGGTGCTGGCCTACGGCAACCCGGAGCCGCGCGCGCTCGTGGTGGACGGCGACGTGTTGCCGCCTGCCTCCTGGCACGTGGCCAACCCGTGGGAGCTCGCCTCGCTGCACCTGCTGCCCGGTGACTCCACCGCCGTCGTCGTCGGCACCGGGCTGACGGCGATCGACACCGCGATCACCTTCCTCGAGGAGCACCCCGCGCGCCGCGTGGTGATGGTGAGCCGCCACGGCTTCCTGCCCGAGACCCACGTGGGTCAGCAGTCCACGGCCTGGGTGAGCCCGACGATCACCGGTCCGCTCGACGCCGACGGCCTCGCCGACTTCTTCGCCGAGCAGGTCGCCGCGGCCGAGGCGCAGGGGGTCGACTGGCGCGCCGTCGTCGACGGGCTGCGCCCCCAGACGCAGGCCGTCTGGCAGCTGCTCGACCTCGACGAGCGACGTCGCTTCCTGGCGAAGCACGCCCGCCACTGGGAGGTCCGACGGCACCGGATGGCTCCCGAGGTCGCGGCCCGGCTCGAGGGCTACCAGGTGGAGGGGCGCCTCGCGGTCCTCGCCGGCGGCATCCACCGGGTGGTCGACCGTGGCGAGCGCTGCGAGGTGCACCTCGGCCAGGGCCACGCGCCCGTCGTGGCCGACGCGCTGGTCAACTGCACGGGGCCCTCCACCGACATCAGCCGCAGCGGGGACCCCCTGCTGCTCGCGCTCCGCGAGCGAGGTCTCGCCTCGCCTGATCCGCTCTGCCTCGGCCTGTCCACCACGACCGACGGCGTCCTCCTCGACCCGCACGGCCAGCCCGTGCCCGGGATGTACGCCGTGGGGCCGCCGCGCAAGGGCGTCCTGTGGGAGTCGACGGCCATCCCGGAGATCCGCACGCAGGCGGCCGAGGTGGCCCGGGCTCAGGTCGTCTCGGTGCCGCTCGGCTCGCTCGGGGAGCTGGCGACCGGCAGGTAGAGCCGTACGGTCGATCCGGCTCGTCGTGCTCGTCCCGGGTCTGGCCCAGGTCCGGTCCCGCCCTCTCAGGCCGCTGCCGGCAGTCGCACGGTGAACGTGCTGCCCTGGCCGAGCGCGGAGGCCACGCTGATCGAGCCGTGGTGACGCTCGACGATCCTGGCGACGATCGCCAGCCCCAGCCCGGTGCCCGGCTGGGCGCGGGCGGCAGGGTCGGCCGAGCGGAAGAACTCGCTGAACAGCTGCTCCTGGTCCGCGGGGGAGATGCCGATGCCCTGGTCGCGGCACGTGATCACGACCTCCGCGCCGTCGCGGCGCACCGAGAGCGAGACGCTGGTGTCCGCGGGACTGTACTTGACGGCGTTGCTGATCAGGTTGGTCAGCAGGCAGTCGATCTCCTCGGCGTCGCCGTCTGCCACCATCGGCTCGCGGGGCAGGTCGAGGTCGACCCGCACCCCGCCGCGGCTGGCGGAGATGTCGGTGAGGTCGCGCACGTCCTCGACGATCGGCTGGAGGTGGACCGGGGTCGGGATGATCGGGTGGTCGGGGTCGCCGACCTTGGAGAGCAGCAGCAGGTCGTCGATCACCCGTTGGAGGCGTTGGGCCCCTCGGCCGATCGCGGACACGGAGCCGCGGCTGGCCGCGCTGAGCTCCGGGGCGGCGTCGAGCATCTCGAGGTGGCCGATGATGGCCGTGAGCGGGTTCTTCAGCTCGTGCGACACCGTCGCGATCAGCTTGCCCTTGTAGACGTCGAGCGCGGTGAGCTCGGCCACGAGCCGGTGCTCGTGGGCGAAGGTGCGCGCGTTGAGGATGGCGCGGCCGAGGTCGTGGCCGATGTCGAGCGCCGCGTCGGCCTCGGTGGACGTCCAGGCCGGCTGGCCCTCGACCCGGGTCAGCACCAGGTTGCCGACACAGGTCGACCCCGCACCGAGAGGGACGAAGAGGAGGTAGTCGGCCCCGATGCGCTCCATGAACGCCGTGATCTCGTCGTACTGCTCCTGGGTCAGGACGCCGAGCGACGTGGGCTCGCGCTCCAGCACGACCGACTGCTGCAGCGCCCACAGCTGGCGGGCGGCGACCTCGGCCATCTCGATCAGTCCCTCGGGGAGCCAGATGTCGGCTCCCTGGGCGCTGTGCAGCGCGCCGGAGCCGCTCACCTCCTCGTCGAAGGTCTGGACCCAGCTCCCTCCGGCGCGGAAGCCGGAGGTGAGCGCCTGGCCGCACTGGGCCAGGAGGTCGTCGACGTGCAGCTGCACGCTGGCGTTGCGTACGATCTCGCGCGCCGCCGTGGCGAGGCGGATCTGCTCCGACAGGGCCTCGCGCTCCAGCGCGACCAGGACGGCGCGCTCCGCCTGCGCGGCGTAGCGCTCCAGCAGCGTGCGCTGGTCGGTGTCAGGGCGCCGGCCGTTGACCGGCAGGTCGATCGAGAGCAGGCCGACGATCTCGTCGGAGGAGTTGTGGAGCGGCGCGACGAGCAGGTCCAGGGCCTGCCAGGAGTGGGGGTCGTCGCTGGGCGCGAGCTCGGGCACCCAGCCCCACTCGGTGGTGTCGGCCGGCGCCCGCTCGGCGGGGACGAACTTGAAGCGCCCCCAGTCGTCGGCGACGGCGAGGTCCTGGTGGATGACCTCGATCGGGGTCACGGCATCCATGAGCTGGGCGCGGGCGGCCTCGCTGCCGGCGATCGCCACGGAGCGGAGCCCGTGCTCCTTCACGACGCTGATCGTCGCGACCTGGAAGCCGACCATCTCGGTGACGCCCTCGGCGATCAGCTGGAGGGCGTCGCGGGAGAGGGCATCGGCCCACTCCGTGCGGCCCTCGCGCACGGGGGCTTGCTGGGCCTCGAGAGCCATCTCACCTCTTAGGTCTGCTACCTACGTTCCAGCCACCTTACGACCGGCGTCGTCCGTCGGGGCCGGGATCTCCTAGAATCAGTGCGTGCCCTACCTCAGCAGCAGTGGCCAGAGACGCGGCGGTGACGGGCGTCTGACCGCCGCGCTCGACCCGCACGACCAGGGACCGCAGGACGCCTGCGGCGTCTTCGGGGTCTGGGCGCCCGGTGAGGACGTCGCCAAGCTCACCTACTTCGGGCTCTACGCACTCCAGCACCGGGGCCAGGAGTCGGCCGGCATCGCGGTGAGCAACGGCCGCCAGATCCTGGTCTACAAGGACATGGGCCTGGTCTCCCAGGTCTTCGACGAGACCACCCTCGACTCCCTCAAGGGTCACCTCGCGATCGGCCACTCGCGCTACTCCACGACCGGGGCGAGCACCTGGCAGAACGCCCAGCCGACCTTCCGCCCCACGGTCGACGGCTCGATCGCCCTGGGCCACAACGGCAACCTGATCAACACCCACGACCTGCGCGAGCTGGTCGAGGCGCTCCCGGCGGATCCCGGCGAGCTGGACCTGCACGCGCGCAACGTCGAGTCCTCCACCAACGACACCGGCCTGGTGACGGCCCTCCTGGCGCACCACCCCGACACCAGCCTCGAGCAGCGCGCGCTCGAGGTGCTCCCGCTGCTCCAGGGCGCCTTCTCCTTCGTCTGGATGAACGAGAACACCCTCTACGCCGCCCGCGACCCCCAGGGCATCCGGCCCCTGGTCCTCGGTCGACTCGACCGTGGCTGGGTGGTCGCCTCCGAGGACGCCGCGCTCGCCACGATCGGCGCCAGCGTCGTGCGCGAGGTCGAGCCCGGCGAGATGCTCGTCATCGACGACCAGGGCCTGCGCTCGCACACCTTCGCACAGCCCGACCCCAAGGGCTGTGTCTTCGAGTACGTCTACCTCGCCCGCCCCGACGCCACCATCGCCGGTCGAAGCGTCCACGAGTCGCGCGTCGAGATGGGCCGCGAGCTGGCCCGCCAGTTCCCCGTCGAGGCCGACCTGGTGATCCCGGTCCCCGAGTCGGGCACCCCGGCGGCCGCCGGCTACGCCGAGGAGAGCGGGATCCCCTTCGGTCAGGGCTTCGTCAAGAACGCCTACGTCGGCCGCACGTTCATCCAGCCCAGCCAGACCCTCCGCCAGCTCGGCATCCGGCTCAAGCTCAACGCGCTCGAGCACATGATCCGTGGCAAGAAGATCGTCGTGGTCGACGACTCGATCGTGCGCGGCAACACCCAGCGGGCCCAGGTCCGCATGCTGCGCGAGGCGGGTGCCCTGGAGGTGCACGTCCGGATCTCCAGCCCGCCCGTGAAGTGGCCGTGCTTCTACGGCATCGACTTCGCCACCCGGGCCGAGCTGATCGCCAACGGGCTGACCCCGGAGGAGATCGCCGCCAGCGTGGGGGCCGACAGCCTCGGCTACATCTCCCTCGACGGCATGATCGAGTCCACCAAGCAGGAGAAGACCAGGCTCTGCACCGCCTGCTTCACCGGCGACTACCCCATCGAGCTGCCCGACGAGAGCCTCCTCGGCAAGCACCTGCTCGAGGCGACGCTGCAGTCGCCGACGCTGGGCAAGGCGCTCCCCGTCCTCAACAACCCCTGATCGCGAGCCATCTGTGAGCCAGACCCCCTCCCCGTCCGGGAGCACCCACGTCGGCAACGCCTACGCCGAGGCCGGCGTCAGCATCGAGGCGGCGGACACCGCCATCGAGCTGATGAAGGGCTGGGTCGAGAAGGCCCGTCGGCCCGAGATGATCGGGGGACTGGGCGGCTTCGCCGGGCTCTTCGACGCCAGCGCCCTCACGTCGTACAAGCGCCCGCTGCTGGCGACCTCGACCGACGGGGTCGGCACCAAGGTCGCCATCGCCCAGGCGATGGACGTCCACGACACCATCGGCTACGACCTGGTCGGCATGGTCGTCGACGACCTCGTCGTGTGCGGCGCGGAGCCGCTCTTCATGACCGACTACATCGCCTGCGGGCGCGTGGTCCCCGAGCGCATCGCCGCCATCGTCAAGGGCATCGCGGAGGCCTGTGTCGAGGCCGGCTGTGCGCTGATCGGCGGCGAGACCGCCGAGCACCCCGGGCTGCTGGATCCCGACGACTACGACGTCGCCGGTGCCACCACGGGCGTCGTGGAGGCCGACAAGCTCCTCGGTCCCGGCCGGGTGCGGCCCGGCGACGCCGTCATCGCGATGGAGGCCAGCGGGCTGCACTCCAACGGCTACTCGCTGGTGCGCCACGTCCTGCTGAAGACCGCCGGGTGGCAGCTCGACCGCGACGTCCCCGAGCTCGGACGCACCCTCGGGGCGGAGCTGCTCGAGCCGACCCGCATCTACGCCAAGGCCTGCCTGGCCCTCGCCGACCAGGTCGAGGTGCACGCGATGTCGCACGTGACCGGTGGCGGGCTTGCGGCCAACCTGGCCCGGGTCATGCCCGAGGAGCTCATGGCGACCCTCGAGCGCGGCACCTGGACGCCCCAGCCGATCTTCGACGTCGTACGCCGCGTGGGCTCGCTCTCGCAGGCCGATCTCGAGATGACGCTCAACTGCGGCGTGGGCATGGTGGCGATCACCGCTCCGGCTGCCATGGACCGCGCGATCGAGGTGCTGGCCGGCTTCGGCATCCGGGCGTGGGTGGTCGGCGAGGTCACCGTCGACCCCGAGCAGCAGGGCCGGGTCGTCCTCGAGGGCCAGCACCCGGGCTGGTGAGGGGCGATTTCGCCCAGGGCGTAGTCCAAATCGCCGCGACATTGACCCTCGGCGTGCGGGAACACCCAGCCAGCAGGTAGCGTTGCCCTCACGAGAAATCTTTGAGACAGCCCGGGAGCCATGGTGCCCCGGCCGACTTGCGAGGGGGCTGACCCTATGGGGCGCGGCCGAGCTAAAGCCAAGCAGACGAAGGTCGCTCGCGACCTGAAGTACCGGACGCACGACACGGACTTCGGGGCGCTGGCCAGCGAGCTGCACGGCGGTGACAACAGTCAGACCGAGGAAGTCGATCCCGAGGTGCTCGAGAAGTGGTCCGACGTCATCGAGCCGACGCGGCGAGACTGACCCTCCACTGACCACGAAGGGCCCCCCGGCATGCCGGGGGACCCTCGTGTCTGTGTGGGCGGAGCCGGGGCTCAGGCGTCGAGCCAGATCCCCCGGAGACGGCCCACGTCGCGGATCCGTCGCTCGGCCAACCGGTCCGCGGCGATCGCCGGCGGCACGCCGTCGGAGGCTGCGAGCTCGAAGACACGCAACGTCGTGTCGAAGATGCCCGTGGCGCGCTGCTGGGCGCGCTCGAAGACGAAGCCCTCGAGCTCGTCGGCGACCTGGATCAGACCGCCGGCGTTGACGCAGTAGTCGGGCGCGTAGAGCACCCCGCGGTCTTCCAGCGCCTTCTCGATTCCGGGGTGGGCGAGCTGGTTGTTGGCGGCGCCGCAGACGATGCGGGCCGACAGCACGTCGAGCACGGCGTCGTCGAGCGCGCCACCCATGGCGCACGGGGCGTAGACGTCGAGCGCGGTGGTGACCAGGTCCTGCGTCGAGCCGACGACGGTGACCCCGGGCAGCTCGTCGCGCACCCGCTCGAGCGCCGCGGTCGCGACGTCGGTCACGACGACCTGGGCGCCGTCCTCGACGAGGTGGCGCGCCAGGTGCCGGCCGACCTTGCCGACCCCGGCGATGCCGACGGTGCGACCTGCCAGCGAGTCGGTGCCCCACGCGACGGTGGCGGCGGCCCGCATGCCCTGGAACACGCCGTACGCCGTGAGGACGGAGCTGTCGCCCGCCCCGCCGTGGGCGGTGGTGCGGCCCGTGACGTAGTCGCACTCGCGGGCGATGTCGTCCATGTCGGCCGAGAAGGTGCCGACGTCGCAGGCGGTGTAGTAGCGCCCGCCGAGCGACTGCACGAAGCGGCCGTAGGCGCGCAGGAGCGCCTCTCCCTTGAGCGCGGCCGGGTCGCCGATGATGACGGCCTTGCCGCCACCGAGGTCCAGGCCCGCGAGCGCGGCCTTGTAGGACATCCCGCGTGACAGGTCGAGCACGTCGCGCACGGCGTCGGCCGTGCTGGCGTAGGGGTAGAAGCGGGTGCCTCCGAGGGCGGGTCCGAGGGCCGTCGAGTGGATCGCGATGATCGCCTGGAGGCCGGTCGCAGCGTCGTTGGCGAAGACGACCTGCTCGTGCTCGGAGCCGAGGTCGAACACGTCGACCGAAGGTGTTGCAGACATGGATGATGTCCTCATTCGTGTGTCGCGGGCCGCGTGGGTGTGGCGGCCCTGGTCGGTGAGTCGCAGGGGTGGCGCGGCTCACAGCCAGCCTAACGCCGCTCAGACCAGCGTGGTGACCACGTAGGCCACCCCGAACGCCGCGATGAAGGCGAGCAGGCTGATCAGCGCGGTCGTCCAGGTGGGGCCACCGTCGGAGGGGACCTCCGCGCGGGGTCGGTCGGGGAGCTGCCAGAGCGTCAGCTGCTCGGCGCCTGCGGCCGCGGGGACGGCGGCGCGGAGCGCCGCGACGTACGACGCCACGTCGGGCCAGCGGTCCTCGGGGTCGGGCTCGAGGGCGCGCAGCAGCACGTCGTCGACCGCCGACGGGAGGTCGGCGAGCGAGGACGGCGCCGGGGGGAGGGTCGCGTGCACGAGCTCACCGAGGGTGCCGGTGCGGACCAGGCGGCCGGTGAGGAGCTGGTAGGTCACGGCGGCGAGGGCGTGGACGTCGGCGCGCACGTCGACGCCGATGCCGGTGGCCTGCTCGGGCGCCATGTAGGAGGGGGTGCCGACGACCTGGGTGAGCCCCGACGCGTGCAGCATCGCCTTGGCGACGCCGAGGTCGGCCACCAGGATCCGGTCGCCCGCGCTGCCGCCGCTGCGGACCAGGAGGTTCTGCGGCTTGATGTCGCGGTGGACCACGCCGTGCTCGTGCAGCACCGAGAGCCCGGCGCCGGCCTGGCGC
The DNA here is from genome assembly GCF_031397825.1 of Nocardioides sp. GTDB lineage: Bacteria > Actinomycetota > Actinomycetes > Propionibacteriales > Nocardioidaceae > Nocardioides. The sequence goes on along the minus strand of NZ_JANNML010000133.1, from coordinate 19,568 downwards.
ACCATGTCGACGGCGGCGGCCGGCGGGGGGAGGTCGTCGCGCTCGAGCACGTCGCCGAGCGAGCCGAGGTCGGCGTAGGTCATGACGAAGTAGGGCGTGCCGTCGGCCTCGCCGACGTCGTAGACCCGCACGATGTGGTCGGAGTCGGCCCGGCGCAGGATCCGCGCCTCCTCCAGGAAGCGCTCGCGGACGTCGAGCCGCTGCGCCCAGTTCTCCGCGAGCGCCTTCACCGCGACGTCGGACCGGAGCTCCTCGTCGTGGTAGAGCCAGACCGTGGCGAACCCGCCCACCCCGAGCCGCCTCACCTGCTGGAGTCGTCCGAGCCGTTCCGGGAGGGCCATGAAAGGTAGTCTGCCGCAGGTGATCTCGGACGACGGTGGCCCCACGCTCGAGGAGCTGGCGGCGCGGGCGGCGGCGGGCGACCGCGACGCCCTCGAGGAGCTGCTGGCGCAGATCCAGCCACGCGTACGACGGATCTGCGGGCGGATGCTCATCTATCCGGAGGACGCCGAGGAGGCGACCCAGGACGCGCTGCTGCTCGTGGCGACCAAGATCGGCGGGTTCGCCGGGCGGAGCAAGTTCACGACCTGGCTGCACGCGGTCGCTTCCAACAGTGCCCGTTCGACCTACCGCACGCTCAAGCGACGGGCCGCGGAGCGACTGACCGACGAGCTGCCCGCCGCCCCCGACCCGCGCACCACGAGCGTGATCGCCGGGAGCCGGCTCGACCTGCTCGACGCGCTGGAGATCCTCGGGGCCGACCGCCCTGAGCTCGTGGAGCCCCTGGTGCTGCGCGACGTGCAGCAGCTGGACTACCTCGAGATCGCCCGGTTGCTCGACGTGCCGCTCGGCACGGTCAAGTCGCGCATCCACACCGCGCGCCACGCGGTGCGACCGCTGCTGGCCGTGCACGACTGAGGCGCCGCGGGTCTGGGGCGCCTCAGTCGGGATAGTCCCTCACGTTTCCGCGGCCGTGGGAGCAGGCGAGCAGTGATCTTGTTGGGGACTATCCCGACTCCCCGACTGGACGACCCGTCAGCTGGACACGCGGACCAGGGCGTCGACGCCGGTGACGACGGCCTGGGCGAGCCCGTCGACCAGCGAGCCGATGCCCTCGACCGAGCCGGTCTCGGCGTAGGCCTCGACGGCGGCGGCTGCCGCCCCGACCTGGGTGAGTCCCAGGTTGAGCGCGCTGCCCTTGAGCTGATGGGCGGCGGCCATCGCCCCTTCGGCGTGCTCGTCCGCGACCGCCGTGCGGATCTCGGCGAGGGTCAGGTCGATGCGGGCGAGGAAGGACATCCGGGTGCGTTCGAAGAAGCTCACCCCGTCCTTGACCAGGTCGCTCAGCATCGCGACACGCTCCAGGTCGAGCACGGGGTCGAGCACGGGCGAGGTGTCGGACTCAGCGACGGACGTGCTCGAGCGGGCGGCCGGGACCCAGCGGAAGATCGCCCGCGCCAGCTGGGGCGGATCCACGGGCTTGGTCAGGAAGTCGTCCATGCCCGCGGCCAGGCAGCGCTCCCGCTCGCCCTCCAGGGCGGAGGCCGTCATCGCGATGATCGGGACGCGCACGTCGTCCTCCCGCGCCCGGATCGCCCGCGTCGCGTCATAGCCGTCGAGCAGCGGCATCCGGCAGTCCATCAGCACGACGTCGAAGCCGTGGTCGCCCGCGAGCCGGTCCACCGCCTCGACCCCGTTGCCGGCCACCTCGACCCGGCAGCCCAGGCTCTCGAGCAGCCCGGTCGCCACGAGCTGGTTGACCGCGTTGTCCTCGACGACGAGCACGCTGACGCCCAACGGCGGCGTCGAGCGGGTCCGGCGGGGCGACCGCGCCCGCGCCGGCGCCTCGCCGACCACGGCCAGCAGCAGCGCGTCGTAGAGGTCGGAGAGCTTGACGGGCTTGGTCACGGTCGCGGTGATGCCGGCTGCGCGAGCCTGCGACTCCGAGACCGGTTGGTCGCGGGTGAGCAGCAGGAGGGGCGGGGGCCGGTCCAGGCTCGCCCGCAGGCGGGCTGCGAGGGCCAGCCCGTCGACCGCATCGAGGGTGAGGTCGAGCAGCACCACGTCGAAGGGCACCCCGGCCCCAGCGGCGGCGAGCGTCTGGGCCACCGCGTCCTCGGCGGTCGCGACCGCGACGACGGAGGCCTGCCACGCGACCAGCTGCTCCCGCAGCACCGTGCGCGAGGTGGTGTTGTCGTCGACGACGAGGATCCGCCGCCCGCGCATCGGGTACGTCGACGCGGACACCTGCTCGGGCCGGTCGGACCGGGCGTGACCGAGGCGCGCGGTGAACCAGAAGGTGCTGCCCTCCCCGGGCGTGCTCTCCAGGCCGATCTCGCCGCCCATCGCGTGCACGAGCTGCTGGGAGATCGCGAGCCCGAGCCCTGTGCCCCCGTGCTGGCGGGTGGTCGAGCGGTCGGCCTGGGTGAAGGCGTCGAAGAGACCCACGCGCTGTGTCTCGGAGATGCCGAGGCCGGTGTCGCGCACCTCGACACGCAGCACCAGGCCGTCGTCGTCCTGGCCGGCCACGACGGCCTGGATCGCCACCTCGCCGACGTCGGTGAACTTCACCGCGTTGGAGCCGAGGTTGGTGAGGATCTGTCCCAGACGCACCGAGTCGCCGTTGAGCAGCACCGGGACGTCGGGATGGCACGCCACCACGAGCTCGAGGCCCTTCTCGTGGGCGGGACCGGCGAGGACGGCTGCTGTCTGCTCGAAGGCCGAGCGGATGTCGATGTCCTCGGCCTCCAGCTCGAGCTTGCCGCTCTCGATCTTGGACAGGTCGAGGATGTCGTTGATGAGCCCGAGCAGCGTGAGCCCGGCGCCGCGCAGGCCCTCGGCCAGGCGGCGCTGACGGGTGTCGAGCTCGGTGCGCAGCAGCAGGTCGTTGAGGCCGATCACGCCGTTCATCGGGGTGCGGATCTCGTGGCTCATCGTGGCGAGGAACTCCGACTTGAGGCGCGAGGCCTCCATGGCCGCGTCGCGGGCGGACGCGAGCTCCTCGGCGTTGCGCTCCCGCTCGGCGACCCGGCTGAGCTGGTCGACGATCTGTCGGATCAGCTCCTGGGAGCCGACGTCGGGCGGCACCTCGTCGGCGACGAGCCCGACGACGCACACGGTCTCACCGTTGACCACGAGTGGCACGCCCACCAGGCTGTGGGTCGCGTCGCGGCCCGGCGCCGGGGCCAGCTCGACGCCGAGCGAGGTCCAGCACCGCTCGGCCAGCGCGTGGTCGGGCTGCTCCACGCCGGGGACGAGGTCGTCGTGGAGGTCGAGCGGGACGAGCGCCCCGGTGGCCTCGTCGCGGACCAGGGCGAAGCCGAAGTCCCAGCTGGTGTTGGCGGCGATCGCGCGGGCGGCGTTGGCCAGGGCCGAGGAGAGGTTGGAGGAGCGGTTGGCGGACTCGGCCATCTGCTGGAGCAGGTGCAGGCGCCGGGTGGCCTCGGCCGCGAGCTGGTCGGCGCGCATGAGGCTGCTGATGTCCTGGGCGGTGCCGCTCATGCGCAGCGGCACGCCGGCGGCGTTGCGGTGCACGATCCCGAGCCCTCGCAGCCAGCGGATCTCGCCGTCGCCGCGCACGATGCGTCCCTCCCAGGAGAAGTCCTCACCGGCGGCGAAGCAGTCCCGGATCGCCTCCTCGACACGGGGGCGGTCGTGAGGGTGCAGGAAGGACAGGAACGCCTCATAGGTCGCGTCGAACTCGTCGGGGTCCAGCCCGTAGATCCGGTAGAGCTCGTCGGACCACCAGATCGTGTCGGTCTCGACGGTCCACTCCCAGCTGCCGAGGTGGGCCAGCGACTGGGCGGCGGCGAGCTGGTGCTCGCGGTCCTGCAGGGTGTCGAGGAGCAGCTTGCGCTGGGTGTACTCGCTGACGCGGTGCAGCCAGCCGCGCACGACACCGTCGGGGTCGGGCAGCGGAGTCCAGCTGAGCAGGACCCACACGGGGGACCCGTCGGGACGCAGGAGGAGGGCGTCGAGGTTCTGTTGGCCCGGATGCCCGGCCCGCATCTCCTCCAGGTGGGCCTCGAGCTGCACGCGACCCACTGCATCGAGCACGTCGGCGCAGAGGAGACCGACGAGCTCCTGCTCCGGGCGCCCGAGGATCTCGGCCAGACGGGCGTTGCCGAAGAGGGTGCGCCCCTCACCGTCGAGGATCCACAGCCCGTCCGGGCTGTGCTCGACGATGCTGCACTGCAGCGACGCGTCGCGCATGGCTGCCCTCCTGTGGCCCCGGTCCCGGACGTCTCGACGACGAGGAGGTGCGGCGTCGGTGCCGAGTCGTCGTCAGGCCGTGCTGGACGGCCGTGTCGAGCCTACGGGAAGGCGCAGCACGAGGGAGGCCCCTTCTCCGAGTGCGGAGCTGATCGACACCGTGCCCCCGTGACGCTCGACGATCTGGCGCACGATCTCGAGCCCGAGGCCGACTCCTGGCACCGCGGCCGTCCCGGGCGCGCGGTGGAGGGGCGCGACGACGGCCGCGTGCTGCTCCGGAGGGATGCCCGGGCCTTGGTCGGAGAGCGACACGACCACCGTGGAGCCCGCGTCCATGACGGCGTCGAGCGGGGTGTGTGTCGCACCCGAGGCGTAGGTCCCGAGCGGGCAGGGACAGCCCTCAGGACGACGCTCGCGCGAACACGACCCGCCCGTGGCTGCCGTAGCCCACCAGCCGTCCGCCGTGGGGCTGCCCGTCGAAGCCGATCATCAGCCAGCCGTCGTCCTCCTCGAGGAGGGTGGGCCACGGGATGTTCGTGCCGTACGGCGCGTCCAGCGCGCCGACCTCGGCGAGGCGTAGCTCCGGCGCCAGGTCGGGGCGCAGGTCGAGCACGGGGAAACGCCGTCGCTGGCCGGGCAGGCCGTCGCGCCCGTCGCTGGCGAGGACCTGCCACCCTCCGCCGGGGCCGCCGAGCCGGGTCAGGACCGGCCCCTCGGTGGCGCGCCGGTCGGCCGCGGCCCCCAGCAGCGCGAGGTCGTCGAGGCCGGGGCCTTCGGCCAGCACGGGGTGGAAACGGAAGAACCGGCTGGCGCTGACGTAGGCGACCAGCCAACCGCCGTCGGTGCGCACCAGGTGCGGGTCCCAGACCCCCACGGAGCGCAGCCCGGTGGTGGGCAGGGCCAGCGGCCGGGTGTCGAGCACGTGCCGACCGCGGATGAGGTCCGCGCCGGACTCAGCGAGCGTGACCTCGACCGACGCGTCGGTGGCGCTCTCGTCGAAGTCGCCCCAGGTGCTGGTCGTGAGCAGCCACCGGTCACCGTCACGGAGCAGGTGGCTTGCGTGGTCGCCGAAGACCCCCGGCCGGTCCGACCGGCGGAAGAACAGGTCGCTTCGGTGCTCGAGCGTGAGGCTGCGCGGGTCGAGCGACCAGACCGAGGTGTGGGCGGTGTCGAAGAATCCCGGCCCGGCGCTGGTCGCGGTCAGCAGGACCCGCTCTCCGTCGGGTCCGGCCTCGCGCCACGGTGCCCCGTCGGCATGGCTGACCAGGCGCAGGTCGCGCAGCCCGAGCTGGCCGAAGGCGCCGGCGCGCACCTCACCGACTGCGCCGGTGCTGCCGTGGGTCAGCCCGGCGAGCCAGGCCTCGTCGCGGGTGTCGACGCGCTCGAGGAGGTCCACCCGGCCACGGACCGTCCACCCTCCGTCAGGCTCGGCCGCCTCCCTGGTCAGGACCGACAGGTGGGTGCCCGTCAGCGCGAGACCCACGGTCGTCACCGCGGACTCCGGTCGTCCGCTGCGCCGGCTCTGGTGCCGTGTGGTCCGCGACCCGGTGGTGACCGTCAGGCCCAGCGTGCCGTCGTACGTGCCGGTGAGGGTGACGTCGCCGCTCACCAGGCTCAGGCTCAGGGGACCGGGGCCCGTCACGTCCGCCTCGACGGCGACCGAGGGGGCGAGCGGCGCTGTGAGGTCGGTGCCCGGCTGGACGAGCGCGACGGGGCGCGCGTGGCCGACCGTCTCGAAGCGCTGCATCACCCGCCCATCCTGTCGGACCAGCTCGGCTCCCGCTCGGACCCCGCTCGCGCCCGGCCGGCGTGACCGGCGACGCACCCCACGCACGCTTGCCGTCGGCGGGGTCGGGCACCGGTCTGGTGGTCGCGCGTGCGGCCGCGACGAACGGGGTGGGACATGCAGGTGCTCGTGACCGGAGCGACGGGCTTCGTGGGGTCGGCGCTGGTGCAGGCGCTGGTCGACGGGGGACACCGGGTGCGGGCGATGACACGCCGCCCCGACGACTACGACGGCCCGGGCACGCCCGTGGCGGGGGACATGGGCGACGAGGCCAGCCTGCGCGAGGCCCTGGCGGGCGTCGACGTGGCCTACTACCTGATCCACTCGCTCTCCTCGAAGGACTTCGAGGAGGAGGACGCCGCCGGCGCCACCGCCTTCAGCGCCGCCGCCGCGGCGCAGGGCGTGGGGCAGATCGTCTACCTCGGGGGACTCGGCGACGAGGCCGACGGGCTGTCGCCGCACCTGCGGTCGCGTCGCGAGGTCGAGTCGCTGCTGGGGGCCGACGGGGTGCCCGTCACGGTGCTGCGGGCCGCGGTCGTCGTCGGCCACGGCGGGATCTCGTGGGAGATGACCCGCCAGCTGGTGGACCGGCTGCCGCTGCTGGCCGCCCCGCCGTGGGCCAAGACGCGCACGCAGCCGATCGCCCTGGCCGACGCCGTCACCTACCTCGTCGGCATGCTCGACGAGCCGCGTGCACGGGGGCGGGTGTTCGAGATCGGCGGCGCCGACGTGGTGACCTACGAGGACATGCTCGTCCGTGCGGCGAGGATCCAGAACGGCTCGGACGTCGCCCTCGTGTCCGTGCCGCTGCCCCAGACCGACCTCGTGGACTCCGCGGTGGCCCGCGCGTCGTCACTCGGGTTGGCGGCGTTGACCGAGGTCGACGTCGACACGGCCAAGAACCTCGTCGAGTCGATGAGCACCGAGGTCGTCGTCTCCGACCACTCGATCCGCGAGGTCGTCGACCTCGAGCCGATGGGCTACGACGAGATGGTCCGCGTCGCGCTCGGCGAACGCCTCCGCCAGGGCGAGCAGGTCTGAGCCGACTACATCTCTTCCTTCGGGCAGTCGGGGATCCCGGAGGTGGACTGGTAGACGTGGCCGTAGGGGTGGCCGACCGCTCCGGCCGTGCAGAGGAGCGGCCCCAGCGTGTGTTGGCAGGTGGGTGCTCTCATGATGTGCCTCCGTGGGGGATCGTGGCCTTCCCATCGGTCTCCGACGGGCGGTCCTGAGCCCTCGACGGCCGGGGGCTCGGTGGTCAGCCGGCCCGGACCTGCGCCACGGCGACCGGGTGGTCGGTGATGCGACGCACCTCGGAGTCCTCGAGGTAGCCGAAGCCGGTCCACGTCAGCGCCGGGGACCCGAAGATCCAGTCGATCCGGGCGCGTGGCGGGCGGCAGCCACCGACGACCGAGCCGCCGTTGGCGGCAGTGAGACCGGTGGTGAGGGCGAGGTCGCAGAAGATCTCGCCCTTCTCGTTCATGTCGCCGGTGACGACCACGGGCAGGCCAGTGGTCTGGAGGTCGTGGATCTGCGCGATCAGCAGCGCCGTAGCGGCGTTGCGTTCGCCCTCCGCGTCGCGCCGGGGACGTCGCGGCGACAGGTGCACGTTGATGAACCACACCTGCTGGCCCGAGGCCTTGTGCTGGAGCAGGACGACCGTCTGGGCGCGCTGCTGGCCGACGAAGGGGATGGTGAACGTCGTCGCCGCCAGGACGTCCCAGGTGTCGACGCGCCACATGATCGCCTGCGGCACCGAGGTCCCGCGCTGGCCGAGGGGCGGGTACGACGTGAACGCGCCGCCCGTCGCCGCCATCACGGTCGCCAGCTGGTCGACCTGGATCTCCTGGAGCCCGACCACGTCGAAGCCGCGCCGCACCACCAGCTCGCTGGCCCACCGGGCCCGGGTCACCCCGTCGGCCCAGCCGGAGCCGCGGGGGGTGTGGTTGGAGCCCAGCACGTTGAAGGACGCGACGGTGAAGTCGGCCGCCGCCGGCAGCGGTGACGGAGGGAGCGTGGGGAGGGGTGCCGGCGGCTGGACGACCTGCTCGAGGAGTGGCAGCTCGACGGGCTCGACGGGCTCGACGGGCTCGACGGGCGGCGGGGTCGGCGCAGCGGTGCGTCGGTTGGCGCGCGAGCCCTGCTCCGCGCGGTCGGCCCCCTCGGCCTGTGCTGCCTGCCCCTGGGCGGGCCGCAGGGTCCTCCCCGTGCCCCCGGGCTCGACCGGGAGGCTGCCGGCGGTCGCGGAGGGGGTCCCCGCCACCGCGAGGACGAGCGCGAGGAGGCACCCGACCGTCGCCGTACGCCGCCCGGCTCCCAGCACCACCGCCACACCCACCACCATCGTCCTCGGGGCTCTCGTCAGGACCCCCGATCGGCCGCGACGGCCGGCACCTGAGCACTCCGAGGTGTGGAGAGGCGCTCACGCCGCTTGGGGTCGTCGGGTTAGCGTCGGGCTCGCACTGTCTGTCTGCCTGTGAGGTCGTCGGTCCCGAGGAGGTGCCTGTGTCGCGTCGCGAGCCCCACGAGAACGTCGCCACCGTGCTGGTCGACCCGGCGGCGCTGCGCGACCTGGAGCTCGACCTGGTGACGCTGGACCTGTGGGTGTGGCCGGTCGCCACGGCGCCCGTCTACCCCGACGCGCCACGCGCGGCCTTCCAGCTGCGTCGCCGCATGGTCGAGGCCCGTCGTGGTGCCTGGGACCTGGCCGCCGACTGGACCCCGGTGTGGATCTCGTTCGGTGACGGCTGGCGCCGCGGGGACGACCCGCTGCCCTGGGCCGCGCACGTCGCGCTCTACGACACCCTCGAGCACCACGCGGCGCACGTCCGCTACCGCCGCGGCCTCGGCGGGGTCCCCCGGCTCTCGGTCGCCCGCGAGACCGAGCCTCGCTAGTGGATCCCGAAGTGGGCGCCGCTGCCCCCGACCGTCCCCTCAACCTGCGCCCCAGCCGTCGGCCGACCCTGGTGCGGATGCTCCTGGCGCTGCTGCTCGGCGGCGGCATGCTGGTGGTGCTGGGCGCGCCGGTCTGGTTCTTCATGCACTCCTCTGCAGCAGGCTGGCAGGAGGGCCGCCCCGTCGTCGCCTCGGTCGCCGACGACACCCGCTGCCGCGTCGGACCACCCCCGGGCGAGCCGACGACCTGCAGGGGCGTCTGGTCCGGCGGTGACGGCGACGTCAGCAACCGCTACGGCGGTCCGCCGCCCGTGCCCGGCGAGCCGGTCGACGCCCGCGAGGTGGGAGACGACCTGGCCCTGACCGGCTACCACCCGGTGCTGCTCGGCTGGGCCCTCGCGGCGCCCTACCTCGCCCTGGTTGGCGCCGGGGGTGCCGCCGTGGCTGTCGTGGGGCTGCGGGTGCTGGACCCGCGGTGGTGGACCTTGCGGACCGACCTGCCGTCGGGCTGACGGACCGGGTGCACCGCCACGGAGCGGAGGCCGGCCCGGCGCGGGGCGGTCTCGGCTCCGTTGAGAGCGTCCCGGCCACGCCGGGCACCGGCGATGACGACCAGCGCGACGTCGGTGTCGGCGGGGGCGATGGTGGCAGGGGAGGTCATGTCGACCATGGTGTCGATGCGTCGTGAAGGCCCGATGAGACCACGCGGTGAGCGACCTGTGGGACCAGGGGCATGACGCGGCCCGCTACGGTCGAGGTCGTCGCGACCCACCCTTCCCACCGCTCCTGGAGGCCTCGTGCCCGACCGTCGTGCCCCCCGCGGGGTCCGCTCCCTGCCCAGCGCGCTGAGCCGCGGCCGCGAGCGCATGACCGGTGTCTTCGGGCAGCGCTTCCCGACCGTCGCGGTCACCGGCATGACAGGGGTGGGCAAGACCGAGCTGGTCGACCACCTGTGCGGCCGCCCGTCCGAGAGCGGTACGCCGGAGGCAGGATCGGCGGTGCTCGAGAGGCGCGTACGCCGGGGGGCCCGCCTGACCGGTTTCCGCTTCCGGGTGGTGCCGGGCGACAACGCCGCGACCCGGCTCGGCGCGCTGGACGACGTCTTCCACGACGACCCCGTCGACGGGGTTCTGCACGTGGTGGCCAACGGCCATGCCACGGGGCGGCGACCGGCCGGCACCACCGGGCGCGCCGACGTCACCCGCGAGCAGCAGCTCGCCGCCGAGCTCGAGGACTGGACGGTCACGGCCCACCGGATCGCCTCGATGGCCGTGCGTCGCTCGCGGCCCACGTGGCTGGTCGTGGTCGTCACCAAGGTCGACCTCTTCGCCGACGACGTCGACGCGGTCGTGCGCTCCTACTCACCCGGCAGTGGCACCCCGTTCGGCGACCGTCTCGACGAGCTCCGTGCCCTGGCCGGCGGCGCCAACCTCTCGATCGACGTGCTGCCCGCGTGCAGCCACCTCGACAGCGATGCGGGCGGGGTGACCCGCAAGGACCGCGACCGCTACCTCGCGGCCCTCGAGGCGCGGATGGCGCAGCTGTCGGGCCACGTCTGAGGCGGGGCGCCTGCGGTGCACACCACCCGGTGACGCACGGCTCAGGTGCTAGCCACGGAGCAGCCGACCAGGACCATCCGCATCATCCGCTCCGCCGCGTCGGCCAGGAGGGTGGCGCCCTCGGTGAGGGCGTCCTCCAGGGGCATCGGGACGGTCAGGATCGAGGCCAGGGCATCGATCCCGGCGCCGTGCACCTCACGTGACCCCTCCCCGAGGCTGCCCGCCAGTGCTACGACCGGACGACCGTGGAGCTGGGCCCTGCGCGCCACCTCGGCGGGGATCTTGCCTCGTGGAGTCTGGAAGTCGACGGCCCCCTCGGCCGTGATCACGAGATCGGCCGCACGCACCGAGGCATCGAGGTCGACGTGGTCGAGAAGCACGTCGAAGCGCGGGAGCAGGTGGGCACCCAGCCCGGCCGCGAGGCCGGCCCCGAGCCCGCCGGAGGCACCCGTCCCGAGACCCAGTCGCAGGTCCGTCGTGCCCGCCTCGCGGTGTCTGCCGACCTGGTCGAGCAGTGCGGCCCACTGGGCGAGACCAGTCTCGAGCTCATCGACCTGCGCTGGCGTGGCGCCCTTCTGAGGTCCGAAGACCCGGGCGACCCCGCTCTCACCCAGCAGGACGTTGTGAGGGTTGCAGGCGACCTTGACCTCGACACCCGACAGCCGCTCGTCGAGCCCGCTGAGGTCGATCGTGCGGGCGTGTCGCAGCGCGGCGCCACCGGGGGCGACGTCCTCACCGTGTTCGTCGCGGACGGTCGCGCCCAGCGCCACCAGGGCTCCGGCCCCACCGTCGCAGGTGCCCGAGTCGCCGCAGCCGACCAGGATCGTGGTGGCCCCGTGGTCGAGCGCGGCCCGGATGAGCTCGCCGACGCCGTACGTCGTCGTGGCGCCGGGATCACGCTGGTCGCGAGGCACGAGATGGAGCCCGGCCGCCGCGGCCATCTCGACCACCGCTGTCCCGGTGGCCTGCGAGCCGAGCAGGGCAAGGTGACTCTCGACGGGCTGCCCGACCGGTCCGGTGACCGTGAGCGGGACCAGGCGTCCGCCCGTGGTGGTCGCGAGGGTCGTCGCGGTCCCTTCGCCGCCGTCGACGAGGGGCACGAGGTCGAGGTGCACCCCGGGGAGTGCTCGTCGGACACCCTGCGCGATCGCCTCGGCGACCTGCTCGGAGGTCAGGCTCTCCTTGAAGCCGGAAGGGGCGATGAGGATGCGCTGCGGGACGGACATGGGCATGGAGAGCCTCCGAGAGGTGGTGGGTCGGTGTGGATCAGGGAGTCAGGGACAGGCCGAGGACCGGCCAGACGAGGAGCGAGAACAGCAGGACGAGGCCGGCCGTGACAGGTGCCAGGACGGCCGAGAGGCGCAGGAGGTCACGCGGGGCAAAGGTCTCGACCTCCTCGACGCGCGCGAACAGGGCCACCGGTTTGGCCGAGGCCGGCAACGTGTGGCAGAAGCCGGCTGCCGCGGTGGAGGCGAAGGCAGCGGCGGCCGGGTCGACGCCGGCGGCCGGCGCCAGCGCCACGACGATCGGGATGAGGACGGAGGAACGGGCCGACCGCGACTGGACGACCAGGTGGAGGGCCGTCGAGGCGATGATGACCACCACGAGGAAGGGCACAGCGGCACCGGCGCCGCTGAAGCCGCCGAGCGCTCCCTCGGCCAGCCAGGTGGCGGCGCCCGAGGAGGTGAGCGCCGAGCCGAGCGCGAGGGTGGCGGCCAGGAAGAGCAACAGCGACCACGGGGCCGACTTGAGGGCCTCGCCCAGCGGGACGGCGCCCAGGCGCGGCGAGGTCGCGACGAGTGCGCCGAGCAGCGCGACGATCGCGGGGTGGATGCCGTGCAGCGGCTCGGTGCACCACAACCCCACCGCGGTCGCCACCAACAGGGCCGCGCGCGACTCGGCCACGCTCAGCGGACCCGTGACGGGCGGTGCGCCGGGGCGGGCGAAGTCGTGGACCTCCAGGGAGATCCGAGCGCGACGCGTCGCGCGGTCGGCGAAGAGGGCCAGGACGATCTCGGCCGAGACATGGGCGGAGACGATGGCGAGCGGCAGACCGAGGATCAGCCACTGCACGAACGAGATGCCCTCCCCGGTCGCCGTGAGCAGGACCTGGCTGGTGACCAGGTGGGCTCCGGCGCCGAGGAGGGAGCCGACCGCCGTCAGGAGGATGACGGTGGGGAAGAGCACCGCCAGTGCGCGCACCAGCTGCGGAAGGTGGCCGAGCGTTCGGGCCAGGGCCAGGAAGACCGGCAGGACCAGGGCGGCACGCCCCGAGGTGGACGGCACCGCGAAGGTCGTGACCACGAGGGCGGCCGTGACGAGGTGGACCAGCTGGCGAGGACTGCGTGCCGGGGCGACCATGAAGGCCGCCGCGCGGTCGGCCAGGCCGGAACGGGTCACACCTGCCGCGATGACGAAGGCTCCGAGCAGCAGCCAGACGGTCTCGTCCCCGAGCGTGGCGAAGAACGTGTCGGTGCTGATGACGCCTGCGAGGACCAACGCGACGGCGGCTCCCAAGGCGACGTAGGTGTCGTCGAGGCGGGTGAACACCCAGGCCCAGACCGCGAGGACGAACACCACGAGCGTGGTGCCGGCGTCACCGTCGAGGCTCGCGTCCCGATTGCCGATCGCGGCGGCGAGGCCGACCAGCGCCAGGAGACCGACCGCGCCCAGCAGCAGGCGGCGCAGGATGCGCGAACGCACCAACGAGCGACCGGTCACGACCTGGGGTGCGTCGGCGCGCGCAAGCGCCGCCGGGGGCAGGGTCGACACGCGGTCGTGCCGCGCCTGGCTCATGCGGGCACCTCGGGGCTCGTGGGAAGGGTCCACGCTCCGGTCCCGGTGTGGGGACCGCCCTGGGGGGAGCCGTGCCGGGGCAGGGCGAGACCGAAGGTGGCGCCGGCGCCCGGGGCCGTCTCCACCCAGAGCGAGCCCTCGTGCGCGTCGGCCACGGCCCGCACCACGGCCAGCCCGAGGCCCGGACCGATGTGGTCCGGGCCGGTGGTCGGGCCGTGGGGCTCGTCGTACCTCTCCAGGGCGAGGCGGGCCGCCTCGGGCGTCAGCCCGGTCCCCTCGTCGGTCAGCGAGATCTCCACGTGCTCCGCGGTGGTGCGGCACTGCAGGGTGATCGTGCTGCCCGCAGGCGCCTGCTGGGCTGCGTTGCGTGCCAGGCGCAGGACCGCGTCGGTGAGGCGATCCGGGTCGAGCTCGACGTCGACCAGGTCGCACTCACCGACACGGACCACGTGGGTGCCGCCGACCTGGATGGCCACGCGCTCCGCCAGCGCGTCGACCAGCTCGCCGGTGGACGTCCGTCGGGTCGTGACGAAGGCGGCCCGCTCGGACGCTGCCAGCACGGCGAGGTCGTCGAGGATCAGCTCCATGCGGGTCACGGCGTCGGCAGCCTCGTCGTCGTGGGCCGAGCGCTCCCGCACGATCGCGAGGGCGGGCCGCAGGTGCGCGCCGGCAGAGGCGGAGAAGCGCGCCTGGGCGGAGAACGCGCGCTCGAGCCGGTCGAGCATGCCGTTGAACGTCGAGGCCAGTGCGGAGACGTCGTCGCGGCCGGTGGCCGGGATGCGCTCACCCAGGTCGGCCCGCGTGATGCGGGCGGCAGCGCGCCGCACCAGTCGGACAGGGCGCAGGATGGCCCCCGCCGCGACCCAGGCGATGCCGGAGGTCACGAGCAGCCCTCCGAGGCAGACCGCCCCGACGACCAGGAGCTGCTGGTCGACCTCGGCGCGATCCTCCTGGGTGCCGACCGCGACCAGGAAGGTCCCACCGGGTCCGGGAGATCCTGTCGTGTCGACGTGCACGGTGCCCCAGCGGAAGGCGACTCCCGCAGTGGTGGTGGCGATGCCCGAGGTCTGGTCCGCGCGCACGAGCTCGGCGACGAGGTCGGGCTCGACGGTCAGCCCCACAGGATCGGCGACGTCCTGCACGACCAGCGCCTTCCTTCCCTCTCGGGCGGCGTCCCAGCCGAGGAGCACCTCGTCGCTGCCGGGGAACTCGCGCTGTAGGTGCAAGGTGAGCATGCGGACCGCGTCGGTGAACGCAGCGCCGGTGTCGGGGTCGCGGCCCTCGCTCGCGAAGGTGCGGAACTCGTCGATCTCCTGCGCCACGTCGGCGTTGGCCTCGCGCTCGATCTCGGCCAGGGCAGCGCTGCGCAGCGTGATGACCACGGCGAGGAGGCCCAGGGCCGTGGCCAGCATGATCCAGGCGACGATGCGGATCCGCCCAGGGATCACGGACGTCTCGGGCGCGCGCTGAGGAGCCGCGGTCGACCAGCGGGCCGCGGGGCGGTCAGTCATCGTCCTGGTCCGCCCGGTCGTCGACGTCCCCGTCCTCGACGTCCCGGTCGTCGGCATCGGAGTCGCCGCCGTCGCCTTCCTGTCCGGTGGCGACCGGCGCTGACGGCGTCACCACGAGCGGTCCCGGCGAGGGGGCGGACGGCGGTCGGGTGGCCGGTGAGGAGGGGGACTGCGCGGGCTCAGGGGGCAGGTCGGAGTCGACGAGCACCGGCGTGGTGGGGACGGACGGGTCGCCGGGTCGTTCGGCCAGTGCCTGGCTGGCCACTGCCAGGCCGAGCGGCAGTGCGAGCAAGGTGACAACCACCCCGATGCGGCTCCACAGACCCATGGGACTCTCCTTCGTCGATGCGAAGCAGAGATCTCATCGAGCTCCGGTGAGCAGCACGTGAGGCCATGATGAGCGTGCTCTCATGCACGGCGACGACTCGTCGCTGGCGAGGTGGAGCACGAAGGCCGCGACCTCCTCGGGAGCCCCGCTCGATCAGCCCGCCTCGCGGTGGTCGAGCGCCCACGCCTGGACCAGCGCGAGGTACTCCGCCGGCGCCTCCATCATCAGCGCGTGACGCCGGTCGTCGAGGACGTGGCCGCTCCAGTCGCGGCGACGGGCGAGCACCTGGCGCAGCACCTTGGCGGGCACGAGCGCGTCGGCGGTGCCGCCGAGGATCAGGGTCGGGGCCTCGACGGCATCGATGGCCCTCAGCACGCGACCGGGGGCGGCCCAGAGGGCGGCGATGGAGCGGAGTGCGCTGAGCAGCGCCTTGCGGCGTGAGGCGACGACCACCTCGTCGTCGTCGGCGTACTCCTGCGCCATCAGGTCGATGAGCTCCGGGCGCACGCCGTCGGGCTCGGAGAAGATCAGCCGCATCAGGTGCCGGTTGCGCCGCTCGTCCAGCAGCCCACCGGCGCCGAGGACGCCCAACGCGGCCGCCGACACCGACGAGACGGCGATCGGCACCATGCCCTCGAGCGTCGCGCGGGCCGGCACGAGCAGCTTGAGGGGCGAGGTGGGCGGCAGGGCGGGAGAGACCAGCACCAGGCGGGAGACCCGCTCGGGCTGCTGCGCCGCGAGAAGGGTCGCGATCAGCCCGCCCATCGAGTTGCCGTGCAGGGAGAAGGTCGTCCAGCCGAGCGTGTCCGCGACGTCGAGGACGAAGCGCACGTAGCCGGCGACGGTCAGCGGCTCGTCGTCCAGAGCGGTCGTCCGGCCGAAGCCGGGCAGGTCGACGGCCACGACGGGACCGGTGGCGCTGAGTCCGCTCATCACCTCGACCCACGTCACGGCCGAGGCGCCGAGCCCGTGGACCAGGAGCTGTGGCTCGCCGTCGGCGACCTCCGGGGCGCCCGCGGCCCGCAGGACGCGCACCTCGCGCCCGCGCACCGCCAGGACGTCGTCGACCACACCGGGGAAGGCGGGCCCGAGCCCCGCGACAGGTTCCATACCCTCAGTATGCGCACGGGTGCCCTGCTCGACCCCACCCGCGGGGGTGTGGGCGTGCCCACCAGCGCCGCCTCGACGCTGCCCCGCCGGTGCTCAGCTGCTCAGCCGGGCATGGAGCAACGAGGTGATCGGCCAGGCGCCCGAGGACCAGTTCGAGAGGACCGTCCAGGTGAGTGCGGCGGAGGGCTGGTGCAGGCTGACGAACGACACGCCGGCGTCCGCGCCTTCGAGCCACACCGCGTCGCTCGTCGCGTGGAGGTGGAATCCGAGTCCGTAGCGCTCGGACTCCTCCGGCCAGTCGCTGTGCGGACGCACCATCTCGGCCACCAGGTCCGGCGACACGATGCGGCCGGCGAACAGCGAGTCCCAGAAGGCGCTGAGGTCGGCCGCGGTCGAGTAGAGGCCGCCGTCGCCGCTGCCGACCACCGGGAGATGCAGCACGTTGGTCCGCAGGCCGTCGCGCTCGAGGTAGCCGAGGGCGGCACGGCCCGGGAGCTCGTCGGAGCGGAGGAACGCGCTGTCGACCATGCCCGCGGGCTCGCAGACCAGCTCACGGACCAGGCGGTGGAAGTCCGTGCCGCTCGACCGCTCGGCCAGCAGCGCGAGGAGCACGTAGCCGCCGTTGTTGTAGGCGAAGCGCTCGCCGGCGCGGAACACAGTGGCGTGCCCGTCCAGCACCGAGAGGTACTGCTCGGTGGTGGCCAGCTGGTGCACGGGGACGGGCATGACGTAGTCGCTGATGCTCTCGATCGCGTCCTCCTCGAGGTAGTCGCCGATCCCGGACCGGTGCGCCAGCAGGTGCCCGATGGCGACGTCGTCGGCGACCAGGGGCAGGTCGTCGCCCAGCAACGAGCGGGCGGTCGTGTCCAGCGCGAGCGCCCCGCGCTCCACCAGGCCCATGACGGTCAGTGCCGTCAGGCTCTTGGTCCCGCTCGCGATCCCGAGCTGGGTGTCGAGGGAGTGGGGGATGCGGTGGGCCCGGTCGGCGAGGCCGTAGGCCGCGGCGAGCTCGGTCGTTCCGGCGCGATCGACGCGGACGACGCCGGAGAACCCGGTGCGGTCCACTGCCTCGTCCACCGCCTCCTGGAGCTCCATCGCGCGAGCCTAGCGACGTGCTGCCCCCACCGGCAGTGCACGGCCAGGACGGCGAAGGCCCCCGCCGGAGTCCGGCGGGGGCCTTCTCGCAGGTCGAGGACCTGCGGTGCTCGTGGGCAGGGGCGGGGTCGAACCGCCGACCTATCACTTTTCAGGCGATCGCTCGTACCAACTGAGCTACCTGCCCAAGCGACGCACACCCTACAGGAGCCTCAGGGGACCCACGAAAGCGAGGACCGGACGTGACGTGCGTCACTTCGTGGGCGTTGGGACGTTGAGCCTCCCATGAGCCACTCGCGCGGGCGTCGTACGACGCTGCTCCCTGTCCTCGTGCTTCTCCTGGTGGGCGTCCTGGCCGCCTGCGGTTCGCGGGTGCATCCCGAGACCGTCGCGCAGCTGGAGGGGGGATCCGCCGCACTGCCTGGGCAGGCGGAGGGCGGGACCGTGGCCGGCGCCGAGGGCGCCGACACCACCGGCGCGACCGGGACCTCGCCGCTCCCGGGCGCCCCCGGGTCCGTGCCGGAGGCCGGGGCGCCGGTGGCTGGGACCGACCGCACCGGAGGCGGGGCGAGCACCGACGGTGGGGCGGCCGCTCCCACGGAGGAGAACGCCCCCGGCGGCGGGGGTGAGGCCGGAGGCTGCGAGGGCTTCACCAACCAGACCGGGATCACCGACGAGACCATCACCATCGCCAACGCCTCCGACATCTCCGGCCCCGTGCCGGGCCTGATGCAGGCCGGCCAGGATGCGGTGCGCGCCTACGCGGCCTACTTCAACTCCACCTCCGACATCTGCGGGCGCAAGCTCGAGGTGCTGCTCCTCGACAGCCGCACCGACGCGGCGGCCGACCAGCTCGCCTACACCAAGGCCTGCGACCAGGCCTTCGCCGCCGTCGGCTCGATGTCGGCCTTCGACTCCGGGGGTGCCGCCACCGCCCAGGCGTGCGGCCTGCCGGACCTCCGTGCCGCCTCGGCCTCCCTCGAGCGCTCGAAGTGCACGACGTGCTTCGGAGCGATGTCGCTCAAGGCCAACGAGTTCGAGAACGCCGTGCCCGACTGGATCAAGGCGAACTATCCCGACGCCGCGAGGAAGGCGGCCTACGTCTGGATCAACGCCGGCGCCGTGCCCGCGAACGCCAACTACCAGGCCGACGCCATGGAGCAGCGCGGCCTGGACTTCATCGTGCGCCAGGGCATCGACATCTCGGAGTTCAACTACGCGCCCTACGTGCAGGAGCTCAAGGACGCGGGCGTCGAGTACGTCCAGTTCCTCGGCTCCTCGTCGCACTCCGTGCGGATGGCGCAGGCCATGCAGCAGCAGGGCTACAAGCCCGACCTCTTCATGATGTCGCAGCCGATGTACGAGCAGGGCTACATCGCGCAGGCCGGCGCCGCCGCCGAGGACACCCACATCTTCATCACCCACGTGCCCTTCGAGGAGGCCTCGAGCAGCCCCGAGGTCTCGCTCTACCTGGCGTGGCTCCAGCAGGTCGACCCCGGCGCCGAGCCCACGTCGTACGGCCTCTTCGCCTGGTCCGCAGCGCGGCTCTTCGTCGAGCAGGCCACCGCCCTGGGCGGCAGGCTGACCAGGCCAGCGCTGATCGCGAGCCTCAAGCAGGTGAAGGACTGGACCGCCAACGACGCCCACGGCCCGCAGAACGTCGGGGCCAAGCGCACCGGGGAGTGCTGGCGCTTCATCAAGGTCGACGGCGGCCGCTGGACCGCGGCCGGCGCGCGGGACTACTCCTGCCGTGGCACCACCGTCGTGCCCGAGTGACCCAGCGTGGCTCCATCGCGGGGGCGATGCGGGTGAGATCCGGCTTTGGAGGCGGCTCGCGCGCGGCCCTATGCTGTCCCGGCAGTCCGGCCCCCATCGTCTAGCGGCCTAGGACGTCGCCCTTTCACGGCGGTAGCACGGGTTCGAATCCCGTTGGGGGTGCTCGGAGCGGTTTGGCCTAATTCGGGCGAGGGCTCATGAAATAGGTTCAGGCCATCTGACCTGGGTAAACACGACGCGAGCGCCTCAAGAGGGGGTCGACGGCATGGCAGCATCAAACCCTGGCTGGCGTCACGCCGAGTCGAAGGCTGAGTCGCATGGAACACCTACTGGCGGTCATCACTCAGCGGCGTTAGCGCTGCTGGGTCGACGAGTCCGAACGCTCAGGGCGCAGGCCGGCCTGACTCAGGTCGAGGTCGCGCAACGGCTCGGAATGAGCCGTTTCACTGTCATGTCACTCGAGTCGGGGAGGCACGATATCGGCGCTAGTAGACTGCCGT
>NZ_JANNML010000127.1:0-14956 GCF_031397825.1 Nocardioides sp. | reverse complement strand
CTCCGGGGAGGACTCGATCTCCATGCGCAGCCGGGACGCGGCCTCGTCGACGAGGTCGATGGCCTTGTCGGGAAGCTGGCGCCCGGTGATGTAGCGGTCGGACAGCGTGGCGGCGGCGACCAGGGCGGCGTCGGTGATGCGTACGCCGTGGTGCGCCTCGTACTTCTCCTGGATGCCGCGCAGGATCTGGATGGTGTCCTCGACCGTCGGCTCACCGACGAAGATCTGCTGGAAGCGCCGCTCGAGGGCCGGGTCCTTCTCGATCCGCTCGCGGTACTCGTCGAGGGTCGTGGCGCCGATCATGTGCAGCTCGCCGCGCGCCAGCATCGGCTTGAGCATGTTGCCGGCGTCCATCGCGGAGTCCCCGCCGGCACCGGCGCCGACGACGGTGTGCAGCTCGTCGATGAAGGTGATGACCTGCCCGCCGGCGTCCTTGATCTCCTCGAGGACGGCCTTGAGGCGCTCCTCGAACTCGCCGCGGTACTTCGCCCCGGCGACCATCGCGGCCAGGTCGAGGCTCAGGACCCGGCGACCCTTGAGCGAGTCGGGCACGTCGCCGGCGACGACGCGTTGGGCGAGACCCTCCACGACGGCGGTCTTGCCGACGCCGGGCTCGCCGATGAGGACCGGGTTGTTCTTGGTGCGGCGCGAGAGCACCTGCACGACGCGTCGGATCTCGGAGTCGCGGCCGATGACCGGGTCGAGGCGGCCCTCCTCGGCAGCGGCGGTGAGGTCGACGGAGTACTTCTCCAACGCCTCGTACGTCGACTCGGCGTCCTGGCTCGTCACCCGGCGGTTGCCGCGGACGGCGGTGAGCCCCTCGCGCAGCCCCGCCTCGCTCAGCCCCGCGTCCGTGAGCACCGTCTGTGCCGGGCTCTCGGTGCCGGCGACCGCGATCAGCAGGTGCTCGGTCGCGACGTAGTCGTCCTTCATGCCGCGCGCGAGGTCGAGCGCGGCGGCGAGCACGCGGGTGAGCGCGGCGGAGGCCGCCGGCTGCTGCACGGTGGCGCCGCTGGCCTTCGGGAGCGCCTCGAGCGAGGTCTCGGCGCGGGCCGTCAGGGCGGCCGCGTCGACGCCGGCCTTGGTGACCAGGGTGCGGGCGATCCCGTCGTCCTGGCGCAGCAGGGCGACGAGGACGTGCAGCGGCTCGGTCGTGCTGTTGCCACCGGTCGTGGCCAGCAGCTGGGCGACCTCGATCGCCTCGCGGCTGCGGGTCGTGAACTTGTCGGCGCCGAACTGGCTCATGGCTTCTCCTTGACGTGCGTGAGGACTCTGCCTGGCACAACGTTCGCAGAGTTGAGTCTGTTCCACTCAACTTTGAGAAATCTCAGCCGGTCCGCCCCGGTATGGACCGCTCGCCCCTTCCGGCAAAGGTGACCCGCTCGGGCCCACCTTCCCCTACTTTGGAAGAGGGAGCACGCCGTCGGGGAGGTGGCGTGCGGGAGGGAACGACGGTGACAGCGATGTCCACCGGTGCCGGCATGCTCGCGCACACCGTGCACTACGCACTGGTCGTGGGAGGCCTGCTCACGTTGGCCGTGGTGCTGCTCCCCCACGCCCTCGACCGCCTGCGGCCCGAGCCGCTCGCCCCCCGCGACCAGCACGACCTGCGGGTCCTGGAGCTGCGCCACGCGGTCGCCGCGGGCACCCTCACCGTGCCCCGCTCCACACTCACCCCCGCCGCAGCCCCGATCAGCGCCCCGCTCCGGCCGAGCGCAGGCTCCGCCCTCCAGCTGGCCGTGGTGGCCAGCGGCGCCGCGGCCGCGATCCACGCCGGCGCGGGACCGGGTCACCTCGACGAGCAGGCGGTCTTCGGCGGCTTCTTCGTCGCCGCCGCGCTCGCCCAGCTGGCCTGGGCGGCCCTGGCCGCGACCCGGTGCACCCCGCGACTGCTGCTCGCGGGAGCCCTCGGCAACGCCGCGATCCTCGCCCTGTGGCTGACCACCCGCACGTGGGGCCTGCCGCTGGGGCTGATGCCCCAGCCCGAGGCGGTCGGGGTGTGGGACCTGGCCTGTGCCGGCTGGGAGCTGCTCGTGGTGGCCTCCTGCGCGCACCTGCTCGGCCCGGGTCGTCGTACGGCGGTCGCGTCATGACCTGGCAGATCGGGCTGGTGTGCAACACCGTCATCGCGGTCGCCTACCTGCTGATCGCGCTGGCCATCGTCGTCCCGCTGGCGCGCAGCAACCAGCTGCGCACCAACCCGTTGGGCGCCGCGACCGCGGCCATCTTCTTCACCTGCGCGGTGCACCACGGCAGCCACCCCGTCCACATGCTGCTGCCGTCCCTCGGGCTCGCCGACGAGCAGGGTCTGGCCATGCGTGCAGCCTGGAGCTGGCCGTTGGCGATCTGGGACGTCGTCGGCATGGTCGTCGCGCTCTACTACTGGTCCCTGCGGCGCAACTACTCCTCGCTCATGCAGGGCGCCCAGCTCTTCGAGGACCTGCGGCAGCGGGAGCAGCAGGCCCTCGAGCTCAACGACAGCGTCCTCCAGGGCCTCGTCGTCGCCAAGATGGCGCTCGACCTCGACGACACCGCCAAGGCCCGCGAGGCCATGACGACCTCGATCGACAGCGCCAGCCGCATCATCACCAACCTGCTCGGCAGCGAGCACTTCGCCATCCAGCTGCTCCGCAGCGCCCCGGCCGACCTTCCGCCCGAAAGGCCCACGCCATGAGCGCACTCGCCACCACCCGGCCACGACGCGTCGTGATCATCGACGACACCCCCGACCTGCGCGAGCTCCTCAAGCTCGCGCTGATCAGGGGCGGCTTCGAGGTGGTCGCCGAGGCCGGCGACGGACGTGAGGGCATCGAGGTCGTGCGGACCACCCGCCCCGACGTGATCCTGCTCGACCTGGCGATGCCGGTGATGGACGGCATAGAGGCGCTGCCGACCATCCGGCGACTCTGCCCCTCGGCCAAGATCGTCGTGCTCTCCGGCTTCGGCGCGCAGCAGATGTCGGCCCGGGCCGTCGCCGCCGGTGCCGACGGCTACGTGCAGAAGGGCGCCCCGCTCACCACGATCCTCGACTACGTCCGCGACATCGCCTCGGGAGGCACCCGCAAGCCCGCCCGCACGCTGTCCGTGGTCCCCAGCAGCAGCCGAGCCGTGCAGGCCGAGACCCTGGCAGAGAGGCCCACCATGTCCACGAAGGTCACCCTCGCGGATGCCGCGCCGGACGCATCGTCGTCCGTCGAGTCCCGAGCACACATCTCGGCCTGGGAGGCGATGGAGCTCGCGCCCTACGGCATCATCGAGCTGGCCGACGAGCCGCTCTTCCGGATCATGCACGCCAACGGGATGGCCCTGCGCCTGCTCGGCGACACCACGATCGGCATGCCGCTGGGCATGGCCGCGGCCGAGCTCTCCCAGCTCGTCTCCTTCCACCGCCTCGACGCCGACGCGTCGTTCGAGGTCGACGTCGACGGCGGCCGGGTCCGCGCCACGCTGCGGCGCACCGGCTGGTCCCTGCTGGTCTACCTCGACTCCGGCGCCGAGGACGTCGGTCTCCTGCGCCGCGCGATCGCGACGACCGCCCACGAGATCCGCGGCCCGGTGGCGGTGATCTGCGGGATCGCCGAGACGGTGGGCTGGGACTCGGCCGAGATCGACGACACCCAGCGCGACCGGCTGATGGGCTCGGTGGCGCGGCAGGCCCGCATCCTCGACTCGATCACCGCCGACCTGCTCACCGCCGCCCAGATCCAGCGCGGGACGCTGCGCATCGACATGCAGGTCGTCGACCCGCGCACGATCATCGAGGGCGCGATCGCCGACCGCTACGACGTGGAGGTCTTCGTCGAGGACACCCGCTCGGTGAGGGCGGACCCGCTGCGCCTCGAGCAGATGCTCACCAACCTGCTCAGCAACGCCCACAAGTACGGCGCGCCGCCGTACTCGATCCACGTGCGCGCCGAGGGTGCACTGGTGTGCATCGACGTCGTCGACCACGGCGACGGGGTGCCCGAGGAGTTCACCGACCGACTCTTCCAGGAGTTCGCCCGCGCCAACGACGCCGTCGCCAGCGGCACAGGCCTCGGGCTCTACGTCGTCAAGACGCTCGCTCACGCCCAGAACGGCGAGGTCGGGCACGCGGCCGGCGTCCACGACGGCTCGGTGTTCACCGTCAAGCTGCTCGCCTGCTGATCAACCCGGGGCGGGGTCGCGCGGGTCGGCGACCTCGGGCGGCACGCCGTGCTCGGGGAAGGCCGCCACGGCGAGTGTCTCCTCCTCGACCAGGCAGGTCTTGCAGAAGTCCTCGCCGAACGGCGTCAGGTGGATGCTGCGCCGCACGACCTTGGCGAACTTCACCGAGTGCATCGCCTCGAGGACGTCGGGCTGAGCCTCGACGACCTGGTAGTGCATCGGGTCGCGCAGCGCCTCCCGGGAGAACCAGACCAGGCCGAGGCGGAAGAGGTTGTTGAGGTAGGCCGGGACCTGGTCGAGGTAGCGCACCCCGGATCGTGCGCCGATCATCGTCAGCCCCGGCGCGATCAGCTGGCTGCTCACCATCCCGATCGGGCCGCCGGTGCGAACGTCGACGCTCGGCTGGGGACCACCGGTGAGGAGCAGCATCAGGATCCGCGCCTCGTCGGGCGCCAGCTCGCTGAGGATCCGCTCGTAGGCCGGGTGGCCCTCGTCGGTGTTCCACACGTCGCGGGAGCGGTCGAGCAGCTGCTTGCCGAGCTCGCGCAGGCTGGCCTGCGGAGGGCCGGACGTGACGACGTGGCCGTTGACGGCCTCGGCGCCGTTGGCCTCGACCAGGCCACCGAGGGACTCCCCGGCCGACATCAACGCCTTGGCGACCGGCGTGCCCGAGGAGACCGACCGGGCCAGGTCACCGACCACGACCATCGCCTTCGACGCGTCACGCGCCAGGGCCGCCGCCTCGTCGGGCCGCGTGACCGCCTTGCCGACCCGCAGCCACGCCCTGGCGGAGGTCTTCACGCCCCACTCGGTGGTGTGCAGCGCGGCGTAGGCCGCCACCCGCGCGAGCCCGGGCAGGGACTCCCCCGCCGAGGTCCACACGTCGGGGACGTGGTCGTCCGACGTGCCCTCCTGCGGGGTGCCGTCGCGCGGGGTCTCGGTCATGAGCCGACCCCGAAGATCCACAGGTGCAGGAAGCCGCCGGCCAGACCCATGATGGCGCCGTGTGCGTAGAGCATCCACTCATCCTCCTTGATGGCCGATCGCATCATGTCCACGAAGTCGGCGGGAGGGAGCTCCTTGGTGCGTCGGGCGATGAGCACCCGGATCTTCTCGGCCTGCCGGGCGCTGAAGACCGGGTCCTTGAACGGCGTGAGCGTGCGACCGACCGCCTCCTGGGCGACGGAGTCGCGGATCGTGTCGAACCGGGCGGCTCCCACGGCCACCCGGACCGCGCCGCGCAGCGGCCCGGCGGCCTTGTCGATCGCGGGGCGGAGGGCGGTCGCCAGCATCTGGCGGGTCCGGTCGCCACGCGGTCCGTCGAGCAGGAAGTCGCCGATGCGCTCGAGGGTGATGACGTCCTCGGCGATGATCTGGGCATAGACCTCGGCCGCCTGGTCCTGGCGGCGCAGGAAGAGTCCGTGCACCTTGATGCCGAGGATCCGCTTGGGCTCCGGCGGCTCGAAGATCAGCCACATGCCGAGCGCGTTGGTCAGCCAGCCGACGACCACGCCGAGCACCGGCAGCAGCCAGGCCTGGTGGAAGATGCTGTCGACCACGGCGACCGGGATGCCGAGCAGGAAGCCGAAGATGAAGCCGAACCACACCATCAGGTTGAGCTCGCGCTGACCGAAGTCGCGGAAGATCCGCACCACCAGGGCGGGGTTCTTCTGGAAGTGGTCGATCACCATGATCTTGGGGTCGAGCAGCTGGTCGATGTGGATCCCGATCTCGGTCGTGACCCGGGTGACGACGCCCGGCAGCTGGGCTTGGACCCGCTCGACGACCGCGTCGCGCACGGGGCGCGGCAGGTCGCGCCACAGCCGCGGGTGCTCGCGCTGCATGACCTCGTCGACCAGCTGGGGGATCTCGGGCCGGAAGACCGTGACGATGTGCTCGGCGATCTGGTCGGGCTCGAGCTGCTGGTAGAACTCCGAGGGCGTGCCGAGCTTGGCGATCGCCTTGTCGACGGCGATCGAGCCCATCTTGGCGGCCCGTGCCGGCACGATGCCCTGCCAGCCGATGCCGCCCTGGAGGACGCCCGGCACCTCCTGGATCTTGCGGGGCAGCACCGAGGCGATCTCGCGCATCCCCGGGATCGTGACGCCGTGGAACTTCACGGGGCTGAAGAGCATCCACAGTCCCGACCAGTTGATCAGGAAGCCGATCACGCCGGTGAAGACCGGGATGGACACGAACGCGACCCAGTGGATGTCACCAGCCCACTCGCTCAACCAGTCCACATCGCACCCCGTCCAGCACGCGTCGGTGCAGACCCTCCCCATGAGGGCCTGGAGGCTGAAGGGTAGTGCCTGGCGTCACATCGCGGACAGGATCTCGGTCACGGTCTGGACGTGACGAGCCTGACGTTGCCGCAGGTCAGACGGGATGCAGGTGGCGGACCCGGCGCAGCAGGTAGACATCCATGACCCACCCCGCCTCGGCCGCGGCGGCGGTGCGGGCGGCCCGGATCTCAGGCAGCACGGCACCGAGCGGCCCAGCGACCAGCCGCTCCCCCGTCGCGCCGAGGTTGGCGCCCCACCAGACCTGCCAGTCGTCGGGCACCAGCTGCGTGCAGGCCAGCCGCCCGTCGAGCAGCACCACGAGGTTGTCGTGCCCGGCCGCGACGTCCTCGAGCAGCCGACGACCGGTCGTGAACAGTACCGGCCGGCCCACCTCGTGCAGCACGAGCCGGTGCCGCGCGGCCAGCAGCTGGGGCGCGCTGACGCCGGGGACCACGTCGTACGCGAAGGAGACGCGGCCGCGCTCGGCGACCTGCTCGACGATGCGGATCGTGGAGTCGTAGAACGCCGGGTCGCCCCAGACCAGGAAGGCCGCGTCGCCGTCGCGCTCTGCCAGCACCTGCTCGTACGCCGCGGCGCGGGCGTCGTGCCAGTCGCGCACGGCACCGGGGTAGTCGGCCGGGGCGTCGCGGTCGCGGGGCGGGTCGGGCACGGCGACCAGGGGGACCCCGAGGTCACGGCACAGCGCGCGCCGCGCCTCGAGCAGCCGGTCGTCGTCGGACTTCTGTGCCGCGATGACGTAGTCGGCTGAGCGGATGGCGGCCTCCGCCTCGGCCGTGAGGTGCTCGGCGCCCATCCCGATGCCGACGATCCGGACCCGCTTCATGTCGATCCTCCGCTCACCGGTCCTCGAGATCGCCCTCGAGGTCGAGGTAGACCTGCTGCATCGCGGCGAGGACGTCGGCGTCGGGGTCGGCCCAGAGGCCGCGGTCGACGGCCTCGTGGAGCTTCTCCACGATGCCGCGCAGGGCCCAGGGGTTGGACTGCCGCATGAAGGCCTGGTTGGTCTCGTCGAGGACGTACTCCTTCGCGAGGGTGTCGTACATCCAGTCGTGCACGACGCCGGTGGTGGCGTCGAAGCCGAAGAGGTAGTCGACGGTCGCGGCGAGCTCGAAGGCGCCCTTGTAGCCGTGGCGCTGCATCGCCCCGATCCAGCGCGGGTTGACGACCCGGGCACGGAAGACGCGGTTGGTCTCCTCCTGGAGGGTGCGGGTGCGCACGGCGTCGGGCGTGGTCGAGTCGCCGACGTAGGCCTGCGGGTCGGAGCCCGTGAGCGCACGCACGGTGGCGATCATCCCGCCGTGGTACTGGAAGTAGTCGTCGGAGTCGGCGATGTCGTGCTCGCGGGTGTCGATGTTCTTGGCCGCCACCTTGATGCGCCGGTAGTTGGTGCGCATGTCGTCGGCCGCGGCGACGCCGGCCAGGTCCCGGCCGTAGGCGAAGCCGCCCCAGGCGGTGTAGACCTCGGCGAGGTCCTGGTCGTCGCGCCACGACCCGTTCTCGACGACCTGGAGGATCCCGGCGCCGTAGGAGCCGGGCATCGAGCCGAAGATGCGCGTCGTCGCGCGGCGCTCGTCGCCGTGCTCGGCGAGGTCCGCCTGTGCGTGGGCTCGGACGAAGTTGGCCTCGTGGGGCTCGTCGAGGTCGGCGACCATCCGCACGGCGTCGTCGAGCATCGTCAGCACGTGCGGGAAGGCGTCGCGGAAGAAGCCCGAGATGCGCACGGTGACGTCGATGCGGGGGCGGCCGAGCTCCTCGAGGGGCACGACGGTCAGCTCGCCGACACGGCGCGAGGCCTCGTCCCACTGCGGCCGCACGCCGAGGAGCGCGAGCACCTCGGCGATGTCGTCGCCGGAGGTGCGCATGGCCGACGTCCCCCAGACGCTGATGCCGACGGACTCGGGGTAGCCGCCGGTGTCGTCGAGGTAGCGCTGCACCAGCGAGTCGGCCATCGCGACACCGGTCTGCCAGGCCAGGCGGGACGGGACCGCGCGCGGGTCGACGGTGTAGAAGTTGCGCCCGGTCGGGAGCACGTTGACCAGGCCCCGCAGGGGCGACCCGCTCGGGCCGGCGGGGATGAAGCCGCCGTCGAGCGCGTGCAGGACGGCGTCGAGCTCGTCGGTGGTCCTCGCGAGCCGGGGCACGACCTGGGTCGCGGCGAAGGCCAGCACCCGCTGCACCTCGGGGTCGTCGTGGGCGGTGGCCGCGGCAGCCGGGTCCCACCCGGCGTCCTCCATCAGCTGCACCAGCGCGTGGGCGCGCTGCTCGACCTCGTCGACGGTGGTCGTCGCCTCGCTCCCCTCCTTCAGCCCCAGCGCCGCGCGCAGCCCGGGCACCGCGGCGGTCTCGCCGCCCCAGACCTGGGAGGCACGCAGGATCGCGAGGACCAGGTTGACCCGGGCCTCGGCAGCGGGCGCCTGGCCCAGCACGTGCAGCCCGTCACGGATCTGGGCGTCCTTGATCTCGCAGAGCCAGCCGTCGACGTGGAGGATGAACTCGTCGAACTCCGCATCGTCGGGCTGCTCGTCGAGGCCCAGGTCACGGTGCATCTCGGCGGCATGCATGAGCTGCCAGATCTCGCCGCGGATCGCGGGGAGCTTGGCGGGGTCCATCGCGGCGATGTTGGCGTGCTCGTCGAGGAGCTGCTCGAGCCGGGCGATGTCGCCGTAGGACTCGGCGCGCGCCATCGGCGGGATCAGGTGGTCGACGATCGTGGCGTGGGCGCGGCGCTTGGCCTGAGCCCCCGCGCCCGGGTCGTTGACGAGGAAGGGGTAGATCAGCGGCAGGTCACCGATCGCGGCGTCGGTCGCACAGGACGCCGACAGGGCGGCGTTCTTGCCCGGCAGCCACTCCATCGAGCCGTGCTTGCCCAGGTGGACCACCGCGTGCGCCCCGAAGCCGCGGTCGTCGGCGTCGGCGGCGAGCCAGCGGTAGGACGCCAGGTAGTGGTGGCTCGGGGCGAGGTCGGGGTCGTGGTAGATCGCCACCGGGTTCTCCCCGAAGCCGCGCGGCGGCTGGATCAGCAGCACCACGTTGCCGGCCTGGATGGTCGCGAGCACGATCTCCTGGGCGTCGTTGACGAAGAGCTTCCCGGGCGCGGGACCCCAGGCCTCGACCATGTCGTCACGCAGCGACGCGGGGAGGTCGGCGGTCCAGCGCTCGTAGTCGGCGGCCGAGATCCGGACGTGGGCGTCGGTCAGCTGCGCGCTCGTCAGCCACTCCTGGTCCTGGCCGCCGGCCGCGATCAGCGCGTGGATCAGGGTGTCCCCGGCCACCGTGTCGTCGACCTCGTCGAGGCCCGGCACCTCGCCGGGAGCACCGAGGTCGTAGCCCGCGTCGCGCATCCGGCGCAGCAGCCGGATGGTGGAGACGGGGGTGTCGAGGCCGACGGCGTTGCCGACCCGCGAGTGCTTGGTGGGGTAGGCAGAGAGCATCAGCGCGACCTTGCGCTCGGCGGGCGGCACGTGGCGCAGGCGTGCGTGGTTGACCGCGATCCCCGCCACGCGGGCGCACCGCTCTGCGTCAGCGACGTAGCGCGGCAGGCCGTCCCGATCGATCTCCTTGAAGGAGAACGGCGCGGTGATGATGCGCCCGTCGAACTCCGGGATCGCGATCTGGCTGGCCGAGTCGAGCGGGGTCACCCCGTCGTCGGAGCCCTGCCACTCCTCGCGGCTGCTGGTGAGGCAGAGCCCTTGCAGGACAGGGATGTCGAGGGCTGCGAGCCGCTCGACGTCCCACGACTCGTCGTCCTCGCCCGCGCTCGCGGTCGCCGGCTTGCTGCCTCCCGCGGCGAGGACGGTCACGACGAGGGCGTCCAGCGTGGCGAGCTCGTCGTAGAGCGCGTCGGGGGCCGCGCGCAGCGAGCCCGCGAAGATCGGTACGCCGACGGCGCGGCCGGTCGCGTCGACGGCGTCGGCGAGCGCGTGGGCGAAGGCCGTGTTGCCGCTGGCCTGGTGGGCGCGATAGATGAGGATCCCCACGCGGGGCAGGTCTCCCGTGGTGGCCGGGCGCTCCAGCAGCCCCCAGTCGGGCAGCGCGGCCGGCGGCTCGAAGCCCTCGCCGGTGAGCAGCACGGTGTCGGACAGGAACGCGTGGAGCTGAGCCAGGTTGGCCGGGCCACCCTCGGCGAGGTAGCGGTGGGCCTCGGCTGCGGTGCCGACCGGCACGGTCGAGAGCTCCATCAGCTCCGCGCTCGGGGTCTGCTCACCGCCGAGCACCACCATCGGCATGCCGGTCTGGCGGATCCGGGCGAAGCCGGAGCAGAGGTCCTGGGGCGAGCCGAGGATCCGGCCCAGGACCAGGTCGGCGCCCTCGATGACCTCGGCCATCGACTGGTGGCCGGGCCGGGACGGGTTGGCCCAGACGTAGTCGGCTCCGGAGGCCCGGGCGGAGAGGAGGTCGGTGTCGGAGGTCGACAGCAGTGCGATGCGCATGGTTTCTCCCGGGGTTCTCGCCCCTGTAGGTGGAGGTCCCGTGGCCAGTGTCTGGCTGTGCCCTCGCGGGCATCACAGTGGCGGAACCGCCCCGGAGTCTCACCGGGTTCCTGCGCCACGAGACGTGTGCCGCCACCCTAGGGCACGGCGGGGGCGAGCTCGGGTCGCCGGTCACCCGCGACCGGACGCACCCGCGTCACGACGACCAGTGACGCGACCAGCCCGACGGCGACGAGGGCGCCGACGGAGGCGACCGTCGCGGGCCACGCTCCGGCGCGCCAGCTCAGGCCGACGAGGGCGCCGAAGACGCTCGAGCCGACGTAGTAGGCGCAGACGTAGAGGGCACTCGCCTGGCTCGGGTGCCGCCGACCGACCACCGGTGCCCAGCCGCTCGCGACCGAGTGGGCACCGAAGAAGCCGGCGGTCAGGACGAGCAGGCCCACCACGACGAGCACGAGGTGGTCGGGCAGCGTCAGCGCCAGCCCGGCGCCCATCACGACGACGGAGCCGAGGAGCACCCGGCCGCGTCCGACGCGGTTCGCCGCGCGCCCGGCGAGGGCGGAGGAGGCCGTGCCCGACAGGTAGGTGACGAACACCAGCCCCACCACGGCGGCCGGCAGCGAGAAGGGGGCGGCCGTCAGCCGGAAGGCCAGGTAGTTGTAGGTCGCGACGAACCCGCCCATGAGCACGAAGGGGATCAGCAGCACCGCGAGCATCGCCGGGTCGGTCAGGAGCTCGCGGTAGGCGCGGGTGCGCGTCGGCGCCGGCTCCCCTGCGGCGTCGTACGACGTGGCGGTGGCGGCGGGCAGGAGCCGCCAGAAGGCGGCGGTGGCGGCCAGCGCGGCGAGGCCGAGCGCGGCCATGGCCCACCGCCAGGAGCTCACGTCCACCACGGCGGAGGTGATGAGCCGACCGCCGACCCCGCCGAGGGAGTTGCCGGCGACGTAGAGACCCATAGCGGTCGCGAGGCCGGAGGGGTGGACCTCGACCCCGACGTGGCCCATGGCGACGCCGACGACGGCGGCGAGCGCGGCCCCGGTGAGAGCGCGGAGCACGAGGAGCACCGCGAAGGTCGGCGCGACGGCGCTGGCCAGCGTGAGCACGGCGGCGACGAGGAGCGCGACGCCCATCGTGCGCGGGCGTCCCCAGCGCTGGCCGAGGGCCGTCGCCGGGACGACGAGCAGCGCCAGCAGGCCCGTGCAGACCGAGAGCGTGAGGCTGGCGGTGGTCGGGCCGACGGCGAAGGCCTCGCTGAGCTCCGGCAGCAGCGGCTGGGTCGTGTAGAGCATCCCGAAGGCCGCCAGCCCGGCCAGGCCCATGGCCAGGTTGAGGCGACGGAAGCCCGGGGTGCCCGGGCGGTGCAGGTGCTCGCCCCGGGGGCGAGGGAGCCGAGTCTCGCTGGTGCTCATCACCTCCAGGGTGCCACCGCGTGGGGCGTCGGGGAGAATCAGCCCATGGCGTTCACGCGAGGCTTCACCGGCAAGCGCCGCGGCGACCGGGCGGCGCGCGGCGACCGTCTCCCACCGGGGCAGTACGACACGGGCAAGGACTGGCCCACGCTCACCGCCGAGGCCACGCCCCGGCTGACCCCCGAGGACTGGTCGATCACCGTCGACGGCCTCGTGGAGGAGCAGCAGACGTGGTCATGGCGGGAGGCGCACGCCTTGCCCGGCTCGACGTACGACGGCGACATCCACTGCGTCACCACCTGGTCGAGGTTCGACATGACCTTCACCGGGGTCAGCGTCGACACCCTGCTGGACGCCGCGCGGCCGCGGCCCGAGGCGGCCTACGTGATGGCGCACTCGTCGACCGGCTACACGACCAACCTGCCGCTGGAGGACCTGCGCGGCGGCAGGGCGTGGATCGTGTGGGAGGTCGACGGCTTGCCGCTGACGGTGCCGCACGGCGGGCCGGTGCGGCTGCTGGTGCCGCACCTCTACTTCTGGAACTCGGCCAAGTGGGTCTCGCGGCTGGAGCTGATGGACCGCGACCGGCCGGGCTTCTGGGAGGCCAACGGCTATCACGACCGCGGCGACCCGTGGCTGGAGCAGCGCTACCAGGGCGACCCGTGAGCGGGTGGACCACCGGCCGGCTGGTCGAGGTCACGCGCGACTCGGAGAGGCTCGTGCGGCTGCGCTTCGAGGTCGCCGAGCCGTTCCAGCACCTGCCGGGACAGCACTGCGTGCTGCGGCTGCGTGCCGAGGACGGCTACACCGCCCAGCGGTCCTACTCGATCGCCTCCGACCCGGCCGATCCCCTGCTGGAGCTGATGATCGAGTGCCTGCCCGACGGCGAGGTGTCGGGCTTCATGCACGCCGAGGCGCGCGTCGGTGACGACTTCGAGCTGCGCGGCCCGATCGGCGGCTGGTTCACCTGGGCCGGTGACGTGCCCGCCCTCTGCCTCGCCGGCGGCTCCGGTGTCGTCCCGATCGTCTCGATGATGCGCCACGCGCGCCGGCTCGGCGTCGAGCACCTGCTGCGGGTCGTGGTCGTGGCCCGCACCCTGCCCGAGCTGCCCTACGAGGACGAGCTCGTCGGCCGCGCCGACCTCATCGCCCTCACCCGGGAGAACCTCGGCAGCCGCGTCGCCGCCCCGCCCTACCCCGACGAGCTGGTCGACCTGGTCGAGGGCGTCGAGCGGGCCTATGTCTGCGGCTCGGTCGGCTTCTCCTCCTTCGCCCAGCGGGTCCTCGGCGAGGCCGGCATGCGCGCCGACGCCGTCCGCGTCGAGCAGTTCGGCGCCACCGGCTAGCCCTGCGCCCATCCCGCCACGGGCAGCGTCAGGAACACCCCGACCGTGGTCGTCCCGAGTGCCTCGCTGATCGCGACCCGGAGCCGCTCGGCCCGCTCCTGCCGATCCGCCGCCCGGCTCTCGATCCACGTCGACCGCACCTCGACCACCACGTCGAGACCCGGCGCGTCGAAGGGGCTGCGCTCGCGGAAGCGAAGCTCCACGTCACCGGGCTGGAGGTCGTGGTCGTAGGGCTCCTCGGGGCACTCCACCGCCAGCGACACCTCGTGCGGCAGCCGCTGGGCGAGCGTCCGCAGTGTCTGCTCCTCGATCCCGCGGGCGTAGGTCACGTCGACGATCGGCATGTGCGGACGCTAGTCGACGCCAGCCCTCGTTGGTCGGGCCCGAGGAGAGCGCGACGAGGCGTCGAGACCCAGTGAGCCGAGAAGCGACCCCGGCGTGGGTGTGATGTCTCGGGACATCGGTGACAGAACTGCATCAGGACATCGGTGACGGTTGATGTCTCAGGACTTCGGTGACGGTTCGGGGTTCGGGGTGGCGCTGGCCGGGTCGTCGGCCTTTGCCGACGTACGTCACGCCGGGGCCGGGTCGGGTGAGCTCGGCGAGGATCTCGCCGTCCAGGTCGGCGACGGTGATCTGGTCGCCGTCGGTGACGATCAAGACCTGTACGAGGCCGTGCGTCGTGCCGAGCATGTGCTGGACCTGGTCCAGAGACAGCGTGCCAGCAATGGTCAGGTTCTTCGTGGTCGTGCCTTCGGGGCGATCGCAGGGCACGGCCTGCGGGGCCGGCCGCGGCGGATCGCGTAGAAGGACGTGCGGGAGATCTCATGCTCGAGGCAGGACGTCGTCACCGCACCACGCGGAGCATCCTCGGGCCACTGGGCGATCGCGAGGCGGACGCGGGGATCAACAGGCTCATGGGCAGGCACCGCCACAGACAGCCAGAAGTGTCACCACCAAGCATCCCGGTTGTG
Organism: Nocardioides sp.; assembly: GCF_031397825.1. GTDB lineage: Bacteria > Actinomycetota > Actinomycetes > Propionibacteriales > Nocardioidaceae > Nocardioides. The sequence continues at coordinate 345 of NZ_JANNML010000127.1, read as the reverse complement.
TTGCCGACGTCTTGATGCAGAACTGTCACCGATGTACTGCGACATGACACGACCCCGGCGTGGGCGCGGGAAGAATTCTTCGAAGAAAGTTTCGCTTGTCGTCTCACCAGCCGAGATCCGAGGCGCCGAAATGGGTCCCACTGTCGGTGGCCACGGCTTGAATGGGTCTATGACCGAGCAGCCCGGACGCGACGACAGCACCGTCGTGCTGACCGCTGTCCGCGCGGTCCGGGCAGTGCGCGACCAGGCCGAGATCGAGATCATCGAGTCCGTCGTGGACTGGTGCGTGCTCCACGAGACCGACGACGAAGGAGCTGCGTCCTTCGGTGACCACGGCATCCCACT